>CANGPV010000089.1 GCA_947455935.1 Comamonadaceae bacterium | reverse complement strand
GTGTGGTGGTGTACACACGTGTGCAGACGCCGCGGCGCTGAGGCGAGTTTTGCATCGCGGGGCTTTTGGACTTGGTCTTCTCGACTTCACGTCCGTGGCGCACCAATTGGTTGATGGTTGGCATTGAAAACGTCCTTCAACGTTTGAAACAGGTTGTTCGGTTAATTTCCGAAAAGCCTGACAGTATACCAGCGGCTGGGGAAGTCTGGCAAGACCCCAAGTTAGCGAGCGCCTACCTCACCCAAAGGCGCAAGCTATCCCAGGTTCTGCCTATCCAGCCCGCCTCTTGCACCGGCTGAAGCGCCAGCAAAGGGACCTCGGTCAGCGGGGCTTGGTCCATAAAGACTTTCAAGGTGGCCACCGACTGGTTAAGTTGCAAAGGGGCAAACAAGGGGTCGGGGCGAACCACTTGGGTTTTGAGGCGAGCGGCTTGGCCCTGTGGCACAGCCACCACAATCGCCTGGGGGCGGCCCAAAGCCACAGTGTCGGCCTGGCCCTTCCACACCATGGGCGTCACAACCGCTTGGTTGGCCTCGAACAATTTGATGCCATCGTAAGCGGTATAGCCCCAATTCAAGAGTTTTTGCGCCTCCTCGGCACGGGCGTTTTCGCTGCTGGCACCCAGCACAATAGCCAACAAGCGACGACCTTTCAAATTGGGGAAATCGCGCTTGGCCGTGGCCACCAAGCAGTAACCTGCGGCATCGGTGTGACCGGTTTTCAAGCCATCCACGGTGGGGTCGCGAAACAACAACAGATTGCGGTTGGTGTCGTTAGCCGCCGGCGTTCCAGGGTAGCGGTACTTCTGAATAGCGTAGTAGCCCACGTAACTGGGAAAGTCCTGCATCAATCGGGTCGCCAGAATGGACAAGTCACGCGCTGTGGTGGTGTGTCCTGGCTCGGTCAAGCCTTCAGGGTTTTTATAGGTGGTTGCGTTCATGCCCAGGGCCTTGGCTTGGGCGTTCATCATGGCCACGAAGTGCTGGCTGGTGCCGCCCACGCCCTCGGCCAAGGCCATGGTGGCATCGTTGCCCGACTGCACGATCATGCCCTTGATCAAGTCTTCCACCGGCACTTGCATCTTGGGATCAATGAACATGCGCGAGCCGGGCATCTTCCAAGCGGTTTCGCTGACCGAAAAAGTCTGTTGCAAGCTGATTTTTTTAGCTCTCAAAGCATCAAACACCAAATAAGCCGTCATGAGTTTGGTGAGCGACGCGGGTTCGACGGGGGTGTCGGCTTGACGTTGGGCCAACACTTGGGCAGCCGTGACATCGATCAACAGATACGCTTTGGCGGCAATCTCTGGGGGCTCGGGGGTTTGGGCAACGACATTGGCGCACAAACTGGCCAACAAAAACATACACACTCGCAAAACATTCATGGATAAGCCTAAAGAGAAAAACGTGTCATGCCCGCAGATGGCGCAGCACCAATGACTTCAACAGGGGCAATTGTCCGTGAAAGAAATGCCCGCCCTCAGGCACCACGGTCACAGGCAAAGCCTGAGGCGCGGCCCATCGCAATACAGCGGACAACGCGACGGTGTCGTCGCTTTCGCCATGGATCGCCAACGTTGCATCGTGCATCGCATCGGGTACAGGGCTGGGGTTGAAATGGGTCACCGCTGTGCCGACCAGCACCACTTTGTGAATGCGCTCGCTCGGCGACAGACGCGCCAGCGCCTGACAGATGACAAAAGCGCCAAAAGAAAAACCCGCCAAAGCCACCGGCCCAGCAGGGGCCAATTGGCGCAAAGCTTCCAGCACATCGTCGGTTTCGCCTCGACCCTCGTCGTACACGCCCTCGCTTTGGCCCACGCCACGAAAATTGAAACGCAAACAATCCCAGCCCGCCTGAATAAAAGCACGTGACAAGGTTTGCACCACCTTGTTGTCCATGGTGCCGCCAAACAATGGATGGGGATGGGCTACCAAGGCCAAGCCTTTGGCGGGTGAAACAGCTTGATCGAGCACAGCTTGGTGACGCCCGCCCGGCAAATCCAGCCACAGCGCTTGCTGAGTTGCCACGCTCAGCGTCCTACTTCAGGGTCTAGCTTCAAACGCTGAACCACTTGGCCTTGCTGCAAATGCGTGTGGATGATGTCGTCAATGTCTTTGTGGTCTACATAGGTATACCAAACCGCTTCGGGATAAACCACCAACACGGGCCCACCGGCACAGCGGTCTAAACAACCTGCTTGGTTGACACGCACGCCACCTGCGCCATTCAGGCCCAAAGCCTTGACCTGAGTTTTGCAATGCTTCCACGCTTCTTGCGCTTGGTGGTTGCCACAGCAGTCGTTGGGTGCCTCGCGCTGGTTTAAACAAAAAAATACGTGGCGCTTGAAATAACTATCTTCATTCATGCGCCAATTCTAGGTGGCCTCATGCCGGGCTGCGTCGCTCATCAGATAAGCCACGCCCCAAATCAACAATGCAAACGGCCATCCCCAACTCAGCCACTCGGTCAGGCCGTGGAAGCGGATGAACTTGCCCTGCTCCCAACTTTGCACAGTTTGCGCAAAATAAGTGCTGGAAGGCGTGAGATTGACCAACACCAGCATGGCCATTTGCAACAGCAACATGCCACGCATCAACACCACAGCCGGCCTGTTGACCAACAGGACGGCCAGCAACCACCCCAAGGCCAAACCAGCGGCTGTCACGGGTGTGAGCCAAAAGCCTGCATGTTCCGAGCCGTAGGTCACCGAGGCAGACAGCGTGTTACTGAGCAATGCCAGCACCACCACCAGCATGATCCAACTCAAGCGCTGCCAAGACTCGCGCATGACCGCCATCCCCAGCATGGCGGCGACGCACAAATTGCCTGCCACACCTGCCATCTCCATGAAGGTGGTCAACGGTGGTGCGGCCAATAAGTGCTGCGCCAGCTGAGTCGGCCAGCTTGCCTGAGGCAAAAGTTCTTCCATCACACCTAAGAAGCGTTCACTGACGTTGCCCAAACCGAGCAGCAAAGGTGTGGGAAACAACAATGCCAAAGGCCACAAGGCCATGAGCACCAAGCTGCCACTGGCATGGGGTACCAACCAACGGCGACGAAATTGCACCCAGCGGTACAACCAACCGCGTCGCTCCAAACCCGCCGACAACAGCGCGCCTATCAAGCCACCCACACTGTTGAGCAAGCAATCTACCTGAGAAGGCACACGTTGGGGCAAATAACTTTGTGTGCTTTCCATCAGAAACGACAAAAGAAACGCTGAAAAGCTGCTCAGCAGGACCGCCGCCCAGCGCGGCTTGGCACTGCGCAACATGGCCAAGCTCAACCAAAAGCCCAAAGGCATATAGCCCAAGAGATTGCTCCACACATCGAAAGTGGTTTGGTAGTTGGGCCAAGGTGCCAAGACAAACGACCACGGCGCAATGTCTTGGTTGCGCCAATCTTCAAAAGGGTACAAGCTGGCGTACACAATGACCAAGACGCACAACCAAGCCAAGGTCCAAGCCGTGGTGCGGCGTTGCGGTTGTTTCATGGCGGCTTAAAAAGGCTTGAGCACCACCAACACGACGACCGCCACCATCAACACCACCGGGGCTTCGTTGAACCAGCGATACCAGATATGCGAATGACTGGCCTGCCCCGACTCAAAATAAGCCAAGTGCCGCGCGCACAGATGGTGATAACCCAAGATCAAGGCCACCCCAACCAATTTCAGGCTCAGCCAATCGGCGGGTGGGTTGCCGCCTATGCCGTAACCCAGCCATAACCACAACCCCAAAACCAAGGCGGGCACCATCAGAATGGTCATGAAACGCAAAAGTTTGCGCGCCATCAGCAGCAGGCGTTCTCTCTCGGCGAGCGAATCGGGTGGCACCATTGCCAAGTTGACAAAAATGCGCGGCAAATAAAACAAGCCGGCAAACCAGCTGGCGACGAAGACGATATGAAAAGCTTTAACCCAGAGCATGGCTTGAGTTTAGTGGCAAGGTGCATAGACACCGCCCTCGGGTTTCACCCCAAGATTAAGGGTCTGGCTTGGGGCACAATTTCGCCATGACCCAGCCCACCCACTTTCCCGCCACCCGCTTGCGCCGTTTGCGCCGCGATGACTTCACCCGCCGCTTGGTACGCGAAAACGCGCTCACTGTCGACGACCTGATTTACCCCGTGTTTGTGCTCGACGGCGAGAACAAACGCCAAGCCATCGCCTCCATGCCGGGTGTTGAACGCTTAAGCCTCGACCTGCTGCTGCCGGTGGCCGAACACTGCGTGAAGTTGGGCATTCCCGTGATGGCCTTGTTCCCCGTCATCGAGCCGAGCTTGAAAACCCCCGACGGCATGGAAGCCACCAACCGCAAAGGCTTGGTGCCACGCGTGGTGCAGGCGCTGAAAAAAGAGTTTCCCGATTTGGGCGTGATGACCGATGTGGCCCTCGACCCCTTCACCAGCCACGGCCAAGACGGTTGGTTGGATGAAACCGGCTACATCTTGAATGACGAAACCGTGAAAGTATTGGTGCAGCAAGCGCTCACCCAAGCCGAGGCCGGCGTGGACATCGTGGCGCCCAGCGACATGATGGACGGGCGCATCGCCGCCATCCGTGAAGCCTTAGAAGCAAACGGCCATATCCACACCCGCATCATGGCCTACAGCGCCAAGTACGCCAGCGCTTTTTACGGGCCGTTTCGCGACGCGGTGGGCTCGGCGGGCAACTTAGGGAAAAGCAACAAAAAGGTCTACCAAATGGACGCGGGCAACAGCGACGAAGCGCTGCGCGAAGTCGCCATGGACATCGCCGAAGGCGCGGACATGGTGATGGTCAAACCCGGCATGCCTTATTTGGACATCGTGCGCCGCGTCAAAGACGAGTTCCACCTGCCCACCTTTGCCTACCAAGTCTCGGGTGAATACGCCATGCTCAAAGCCGCCGCGCACAACGGCTGGCTCGATCACGACGCGGTGATGATGGAGAGCTTGCTGGCGTTCAAACGCGCTGGTGCCGATGGCGTGCTGACCTATTTCGCCATCGCTGCAGCTGAGAAATTGCGCGACGCTTAACAGCCGCTTAAGCCTCGAGGTGCTTGATAAAAAAGCCCAAGGTACGCTCTAGGGCCAAGTCAGCGGCAGCCAGGTTGTAGGAACCGCGCTGGTCGCAATTGAAACCGTGGTCCGCGTCGTATTCATGCACCTCCACCTTGGGCTGGGCCTGCTTGAAAGCCTGCACGGTGCTCAAAGGAATCAAACCATCCTTGGCGCCGAAATGCGACAACGTGGGGCACAGCGGTTGTTTGTGCAGCTCGGGCTCCAAGGTCATGCCACCGCCATAGTAAGTAACAGCGGCTTTGATGTTGGCGAACTGGGTGGCAGCGCGCCAACTCAGCAAGCCTCCCCAGCAATACCCCACCACGCCCACCTTGCCCTTGGTGGCCAGCGATGCGTGGCTGATGGCTGCCTGCACATCGGCCATGACGCCGGGTGGGGGCAAACCTTCAGCCAGGTTTTTCAAGGCGCGGCCCATTTCTACATCAGCTGCGCCATAGCCTAAGTCCACATCTTTTTTGACGCGTGAAAATGTAGCGGGTGCAATCGCTAAAAACCCCACAAACGCAAAACCATCGCAGATGGCGCGCATGTGCGAATTGACACCAAAAATTTCTTGCAACACCACGATAGCGCCGCGTGGCTCGGTTTTGGGTTGCGCCACATAAGCTTGTGACTCCACGCCATCGGCGGCCCGCAATTGCACAAAATGTCCCATATCACGCTCCCCTTGGTTCAGGCCGATTGCAAACGACGTTGCAGAAAATCAAGCCGGTCTTGACCCCAAAAAATCTCGTCATCGACCACATAACTGGGCGCACCAAATACACCGGCGTCCATGGCTTGGCGGGTGTACGCCATGTAAGCTTCTTGAGCTGGCGGCGCTTTGGCGGCCTCCCACCTGTCGGCGGCCACGCCCTGCTCTTTCAAAATCGCTTGCAACACGCTGGCGTCAGCGATGTCTCGCTCTTGCACCCACACCGCCGCCAACACCGCGCCACATAGTTTCAGGGCGGCGTCTACGCCATCGTGCTGATCGACCGCGATGATGAGGCGTGCGGCGTCATCGCCGGCCACGGGGAAAAACTTGGGCTTCAAGTTGAAGGGCATGTGCAGAAAATGGCTAAAGCGCTGCAACTCCACCAAACGGTAGGCCTGGCGCTGCGGTGGGCGTTGACCCACGGGCAAACCACCGGTGGCAGGGAAAATCTGTCCGCCTAAATCCATGGGCTTGATGCGCACCGTGGCGCCTGCTTGTTGGGCCATTTGCACCAAGCGCGCATGACCAAAATAAGTCCATGGGCTTTGCGGGGCTAGGTAGTAGTCGATGACGAGGCTCACAGGGTGTCTCCAATCGTGTTATCTTTTTGCGCTTGGCAAAACGCCAAGCGGGTCGCCATCCTACTATTTTGAGTGGCTGCCTTTTCCCCTCACTTCGGAGACCTCCCCATGTCACGCGTTTTACTCATCACCGGCGCGAGCCGCGGTATCGGTGCTGCCACCGCGGTCTTGGCCGCGCAACAGGGCTGGGCCGTGGCGGTGAATTACACCCGCGACGCGCAAGCCGCCGACCATGTGGTGCAAGAGATACGTGCGCAAGGTGGGCAAGCGCAAGCCTTTCAAGCCGATGTCGGCATAGAGGCTGATATTGATCGCTTGTTCAAGAGTGTCGACAAAGAGATGGGCCTGTTGGGCGGCTTGGTCAACAACGCAGGGGTGCTGGATGTCACCGCGCGGGTGGACAACACCTCATGGGAACGCTTGGAGCGCATCATGCGCATCAACGTCTTGGGCTCGTTTGCCTGCGCCAAGCAAGCCGTGTTGCGCATGAGTACGGCACATGGCGGCAAGGGTGGCAGCATCGTCAACCTCAGCAGCGCTGCGGCCAAGCTGGGTGCGCCCGGACAGTATGTGGATTACGCTGCCAGCAAGGGCGCAATTGATACCTTCACCATCGGCTTGGCCAAGGAAGTGGCGGCTGAAGGCATACGCGTCAACGGGGTGCGACCCGGGCTGATCTTGACCGACATCCATGCCAGCGGCGGCATCCCTGACCGAGCCCACCAACTGGCGCACCAAGTGCCCATGCAACGCCCAGGCACGGCCATGGAAGTGGCCCAAGCAATTGTGTGGCTGCTCAGCGATGCGGCCGCTTATGTCACTGGCACCAACATCGATGTAGGCGGTGGTCGCTGATGGCTGATATTCTGTATTTTTGGGAAGACATGGCGGTGGGGCAGGTACGTGAATTGGGCACCATCTCGCCCACGCGCGAAGAGATCATCGCTTTCGCCAGCCAGTTTGATCCCCAGCCGTTTCATTTAGACGACGCCGCTGGTGAGGCCTCGGTGTTTGGTGGCTTGTGTGCCAGCGGATGGCATACCTGCGCCATGGCCATGCGTTTGATGGTGACGAACTTCTTAAGCCAAACATCCAGCTTGGGTTCACCCGGCCTAGAGAACATCCGCTGGACCAAGCCTGTTTACCCGGGTGACACCTTGCGCTTGCAGTCCTCGGTGTTGGAGATCAAACCCATGGGCCGTCGCCCCGAGGTGGGCATGACCCGCAACCTGTGGGAAATGTTCAACCAGCACGGCGACCTGGTATTGCGCATGGAAGGCTGGGGCATGTTCAGGCGGCGGCATCCCGCGCCGACTGAAAGCGCCTGATGGACTACAAACCGCTCATCACTTTGCTGGCCGTGGTCAACCCCTTGGCCTGTGTGCCGTTTTTCATTCACTTCACCCAAGGCTTTAGCAAAGCCCAGCGCCAGCGCACCATCCTCGTGTCGTCGTTCACCGCCTTCGTGGTGATTGCCGCCAGCGCCTTGCTGGGCTTGCAGATACTGGAATTTTTTGGCATTTCTTTGGCCAGTTTCCAAGTGGGCGGCGGCATGTTG
>CANGPV010000088.1 GCA_947455935.1 Comamonadaceae bacterium | reverse complement strand
GGCGCCAACACGGTTTTGCGGTAGCCCAGGTAATAGTCGTCCAGCGCCACATGCCGATGCACCATGCGCCCACCTCGCCAAGCCATCAAGACCACTTGCGCTCCCAGGGCGATCAGCAAGGGCATGGTGTCGCCAATCGGCGAGCCATTGGCCACATTGCCCCCCAAGGTGCCCGACTGCCGCACAGGCCGACCGGCAAAACGGTGGGCAAACTGAGCCACCTCGGGTCGACGCTCAGCCAGTGCAGCAAAAGCGTCATGGATGCTCACCGCTGCGCCAATAGCGATATGGTGTTCGTAGTGCTCGATGCCCTGTAATTCCGCCACGCGGGTCAGGTCAATCACTTGTGCAAACTGGCGGTGCTGCTGCGTGACCCACAGGCCGGCATCGGTTCCTCCCGCCATGATGTGCGCTTGTGGGTAGCGAGCACGCAGGGGCAACAACTGGCGCAGTGAGGTGGGCAGGGCGTAATGCGGGTTGAGCGGGTCGCGGTGACGGGCCGTTTCAGAAACTAGGGCAGACAAGTTCGGCTTGGGCTGCGGGTACAGGTGCATGGCCATGGCCGCGTCCAAAATGGGTCGGTAGCCCGTGCAGCGGCACAAATTGCCTGAGATGGCTTCCATGGCTTCTTCGCGGCTGACAGCTTTGCCTTGGGCACGGTTGTAGAGGTCATACAAACTCATCACAAAGCCGGGGGTGCAAAAACCGCACTGCGACGCATGGTGGTCCACCAGCGCTTGCTGAACCGGATGCAACGCGCCGTTGACCGCCAAGTCGCTGGCAGTGGTGACTTGCAGGCCATGGGCCGAATGCGCCATGCGAATGCAGCTGTTGACCGTATGCGCTTGCTCGCCCGAGCCCAGCACCACCGTGCAAGCGCCGCAGTCGCCTGCAGCGCAACCTTCTTTGGTATCCGTCAGACGCAAGTCCTCTCGCAGCACCTGCAGCAGGGTGCGGGCCGGTGGTACATTGCCAAGCGCGTGCCACCGGTCATGGTGCAGCAGTTCAAGGGTTGGAAGGGTCATGCGTACATTGTGTTTCTGTTGGAATGAGATTGTTGCACCGCTTGGTGCCTTGGGAGCTTGCCAGCCGTGACCACCCCGCTGCTGTCACTGTCGCACATCAGCAAGCGCTATCCAGCGGTGTTGGCCAATGACGCCATTTCGCTGAATGTCTTCCCTGGACAAATACACGCTATCTTGGGTGAAAACGGCGCGGGCAAATCTACCTTAATGAAAATTATTTACGGCGCGGTGCAACCGGATGCCGGTGACATTCGTTTCCAAGGCCAAGCGGTTCGCATCCGCAACCCCCAGCAAGCCCGGGCCTTGGGCATCAGCATGGTGTTTCAGCACTTCAGCCTGTTTGACACCTTGAGCGTGGCGCAAAACGTCTGGCTGGGTTTGGATAAATCGCTTTCGCTGGCCGAGGTGACGCAACGCATCCGCGACAAGGCGTCGTTGTACGGGCTCGACATTGAGCCCGATCGGCTGGTGCATACCTTAAGCGTGGGCGAGATGCAGCGGGTGGAGATCATCCGCGCCTTGTTGTCCGAGCCGCGTATCTTGATTTTGGACGAACCCACCTCGGTGCTCACGCCCCAAGCGGTGGACAAGCTGTTTGCGGTCTTGCGCCAGTTGGTTGTTGAGGGTTGCAGCATTTTGTACATCAGCCACAAGCTGCATGAAATCCGCGCTTTGTGCACCCATTGCACGGTGTTGCGAGGTGGGCGTGTCAGCGGTGAATGCACCCCCAGCCAAGAAACCAATGCCTCGCTCAGCCAGATGATGATTGGTGGCGAGCCCCCTGCCTTGGTCCATCAAGCCCGACAGCCTGGCGAGGTGGTGTTGGATGTGAAGCAACTCAGTTTGCCGCGCCTTGATCCGTTTGGCATGAACTTGCAGCCGCTGGATTTGCAGGTGCGCCAAGGCGAGGTGGTGGGTATTGCCGGTGTGTCGGGCAATGGTCAGCGAGAGTTGTTGTATGCCCTGAGCGGCGAGGATACCCGCGCTGCGCCCGAGAGTATTTGTTTAGCGGGACAAAGCGTGGGCAACCACGACCCCGCGCATCGCCGCGCCATGGGTTTGCATTTTGTGCCCGATGAGCGACTCGGTCGTGGCGCAGTACCCAGCTTAAGCTTGGCGCACAACCTGCTGCTTACCCGCAGTGAAGCGGTAGGGGCTACAGGTTGGATTGACATGAAGACCCTCAACAACCAAGCCGATGCCATCATCGCTCGCTACCAAGTCAAGGCAGGCGGTGCGCACGCCACAGCCCAGTCACTGTCGGGCGGCAATTTACAAAAGTTCATTGTGGGCCGCGAGATTGATGCGGCTCCCAAGCTGCTCATCGTCTCGCAACCCACCTGGGGCGTGGACGTGGGGGCGGCAGCGCAAATCCGCGCTGCCATCTTGGCGTTGCGTGACGCAGGTTGCGCGGTGTTGGTGGTCAGCGAAGAACTCGATGAATTGTTTGAGCTCAGCGACCGCCTGCATGTCATGGCGCAAGGGCGTTTATCCCCTTCGATTGCCCGTGCCGAGGCCAGCGTGGCACAGTTGGGCAGTTGGATGAGCGGCTTGTGGGACACGAACAGCGAAGCGCTGCATTGACCATGTTCAAACTGGAAGCCCGCCCCCAACCCTCTGACTTTTGGCGCATCGCCTCGCCCTTGCTGGCGCTGGTGCTGACGGTGGTTTTGGGCGTGGCGCTCTTTATGGCGCTGGGCAAAGACCCTGTCAAAGGTTTGAGCGTGTTTTTTTGGGAGCCCCTGCGCAGTGGTTATGCCGTGGGCGAGTTGATGGTCAAGGCCACGCCCTTGTTGCTGATTGCTTTGGGGCTGGCACTGTGCTTTCGCTCTAATGTCTGGAACATCGGCGCGGAAGGCCAGTATGTGATGGGCGCGGTTTTCGCGACGGGCGTCGCTTTGATGGCCGATAAAAGCAGCAGTGCTTGGCTGGTGGTGCCGATCTTGCTGGCAGGTGTGTTGGGCGGCATGTGCTGGGCAGGTATTACCGCCTGGCTGCGTGACCGCTTTCATGCCAATGAGATTTTGGTCAGTCTGATGCTGGTGTATGTCGCCATCATGGTGCTGGGTTTTTTGGTTTATGGGCCGTGGAAAGACCCCTTGGGCTACAACTTTCCGCAAACCAAAACCTTTGAAGCAGCCACCCAAATCCCGCGTTTGTTCAAAGGCTCGCGTGTCAATATCGGTTTGATCTTGGCCTTGCTGGGCGCGGCGGTGATGTGGGTGTTTTTGTTCCGTACCCGTGCAGGATGGGCGCAGCAAATTGGCGGCATGGCACCGGCGGCAGCACGTTATGCCGGGTTTTCTGCCAGCCGCGCGGTGTGGGTGGCCTTGTTGGTATCGGGTGGTTTGGCAGGCTTGGCCGGTGCTTTGGAAGTGGCCGGACCGATTGGTCAACTCACGCCCTATGTGCCTGTGGGCTACGGCTTTGCCGCCATCATCGTGGCCTTTGTGGGGCGCTTGCACCCTGTGGGCATGGTGTTCTCAGCCATTTTGATGAGCATGTTTTATATAGGCGGCGAGTTGGCGCAATCACGCTTAGGTCTTCCTAAGTCGCTCACCGGCGTGTTTCAAGGCCTGTTGTTGTTCAGTTTGCTGGCCTGTGATGTGTTGCTCAACTATCGGCTGCGTTGGCAAGGCGCTGCACAGAAAGAGGTGGCGTGATGGAAACCTATGCCTTGCTCTTAGGTTCCACGCTCAACGCGGGAACGGTGTTGGCGATTGCCGCCTTGGGTTTGCTCATCAATGAAAAAGCCGGCATCGTGAATTTGGGTGCTGAAGGCATGATGCTGTGTGCTGCAATTGCAGGCTATGCGACGGTGGTGCATACCGGCAGCGATATCCTGGGTTTTGTGGCGGGCATGGGTGCAGGCGCTGTCATGGCGTTGGTTTTTGGCCTGTTGGTGATTTGGCTCAACACCAACCAGTACGCCACGGGTTTGGCTCTGAGCTTGTTTGGCGTGGGCTTTTCGGCATTTGTCGGCACCTCGTATGTGCAAGCCAAATTGCCTGAGCGCATGAAGTTTGAGCTTGCAGGTTTGGCCGACATTCCTTTCGTGGGTCCCGCCTTGTTCAAACAGCACCCCATGGTGTATCTGGCGATCGTCTTCACCGTGGCCTTGATGTGGTTTTTAGAGCGCAGCCGTGGCGGTTTGGTGCTGCGCGCAGTGGGTGAGTCGCCCCAATCGGCCCATGCCTTGGGTTATGCGGTGCGTCCCATTCGCTTGGCTGCGGTGGTGACGGGCGGAGCGCTGTGCGGCTTGGCGGGGGCGTATATCTCCATCATTTACACGCCCTTATGGGTGGAGGGCATGATTGCGGGCAAGGGCTGGATTGCCTTGGCTTTGACCACTTTTGGCACCTGGCGACCTGCGCGGGTGCTGATGGGGGCGTATTTGTTTGGCGGTGTAACCATGCTGCAATTCCATTTGCAAGCCACGGGTATGGAGGTTCCCAGCCAGTTCCTGAGCATGCTGCCTTACCTTGCCACCATCGTGGTGCTGTCGCTGATATCGCGCAATCCTCAGTGGATACGGGTGAATATGCCGGCGTCGCTGGGCAAGCCTTTCTCGCCATAAGTCATAATCTCACCTGCTCCCCTTGTCGTCCATCATCAAAGGATTTTTCATGACAGATATGTATAAACGCACTTGGTTTCGTGCAGCAGCATTAGGTGTGGTGGCAGCAGCCATCATGGTTGGTTGCGGCAAAAAGGAAGAACCTAAACCCGCACCCGTGGCTGAAGCCCCCAAGGCTGAGCCCTTGAAAATTGCTTTTGCCTATGTCGGCCCTGTGGGCGACGGCGGTTGGACTTTCGCGCACGATAACGCTCGCAAAGCCTTGGAAGCCGAGTTCGGCGACAAGATCAAAACCTCTTTCACCGAAAACGTATCCGAGTCCGCTGACGCTGAACGCAATTTCCGCGACATGGTCAGCCAAGGCAATAAACTCATTTTCGGCACCACCTTTGGTTACATGGAACCCATGCTCAAAGTGGCTGCTGACAGCAAAGACGTTAAGTTCGAACATGCGACCGGCTACAAGCAAGCCGACAACATGCGCACCTACGACAGCCGTACCTACGAAGGTGCGTACATGGCTGGTGTGATCGCTGGCAAGATGACCAAGTCCAACACCTTGGGCGTGGTTGCTTCTATCCCCATCCCCGAAGTGGTTCGCAACATCAACTCCTTCACCTTGGGCGCTCAGTCGGTCAATCCCAAAGTCAAAACCAAAGTGGTGTGGGTCAATGAGTGGTTTAACCCACCCAAAGAAACCGAAGCTGCCACCTCGCTGATCAACAGCGGCGCTGACGTGCTGTTCCAAAATACCGACTCTCCCGCTGTGTTGAAAACAGCCGAAGAAAAAGGCAAGCGTGCTTTCGGTTGGGACTCTGACATGACCGCCTACGGCCCCAAAGCCCACTTGGCTTCTAGCGTCATCAATTGGGCTCCTTACTACATCCAAGCCACCCGTGAAGCCTTGGAAGGCAAATGGGTGGGTGGTACGGGCGTGTGGTGGGGCGTGAAAGAAGGCGCTATTGACTTGGTGTCCATCGCCGACGACGTGCCTGCCGACACCAAAGCCAAAGTCGACGAGATCAAAGCGGGCTTGAAAGCCGGTACCTTTGCCATTTGGAAAGGTCCTTTGGTCGACAACGCTGGTAAAACCCTGCTGAAGAAAGACGAAGTCGCTGACGACAAATTCTTGAGCGGTGTGAACTTCTACGTCAAAGGCGTGGAAGGCAAAGTCCCTGGCGGCGACAAAAAGTAATGCTTGTTTTCAAGCGTTTGACACAAGGCTGCCCTCGGGCAGCCTTTTTTTGGTCAACAGCTGAGCTGATCCTGAGCGCCTGCATGTGTTTACCGTTGGCTGTGTTTGCACAACATCAGGCTTCCTTGCCCAACCCGCGCTTAACGCCTGGCGCTGTGGACCCTGCCGTTACCCCGCACAATCTTCAATCGACGGTGTGCGTCAAAGGCTACACCGCAACGGTTCGCCCTGACAAACGCTTCACCAATCAACTCAAGCGCGAGCAAATGCGCCAATATGGTTATGAAGATGCCAATCCACAGCACTACGAAGAAGACCATTTGATTCCTTTGAACATAGGCGGCAACCCCAGCGATGTCCGTAACTTGTGGCCGCAGCCTCGCTATGGTGCTTGGTCTGCAGACCAAAAAAATGACTTGGAATTTGTGGCCTATAAATTGGTCTGTAGCGGCCAATTGGATTTGAAAGAAGCGCAGCAGCGCATTGCCCACAACTGGATAGACGCCTACCAAGCATGGGTTCCCAGCCACTTGCATTTATTGCCCAAGGGTCGCCGTGCAACTGAGTGAACTCAGTTACTGGCATCCGGTGTGCGATGACCATGCCCTGGTGCATGCACCCTTGCCTGTGCAAGTCCTGGGTCAAGACGTGGTGTTGTGGCGTGACCTGCAAGGCAAGGCGCAAGCCTTGCATGACCAATGTCCGCACCGAGGAGCCAAGCTGTCGTTGGGTCAGGTGTGCCAAGGGGCGTTGCAGTGCCCTTACCACGGTTGGACGTTTCAAGGCACGGGTCAGTGTGTGCAGGTGCCTGCCATGCCCGACTTCACGCCCAGCGCTGCGCAGCAAGCCCGTGCGGTGGCGGTGCAAGAAGCTTATGGTTTGGTGTGGGTATGTTTGCAGACCCAAGAGGGCAGCGCATTGACCACCACCGAGCAAGTGCTTCCACCGTTTGCCGCAGAGGCGCAAGCGCAGTTGCGCAAACTCAACGCAGGGCCCTACGAAGTGGCTACGAGTGCGCCACGTATTGTGGAAAATTTTTTAGACATGGCGCATTTTGGGTTTGTTCATGCAGGGTGGTTGGGAGATGCTGCCCATGCCGCTATTCCCGACTACCAAGTGCAGGCTACACCCCAGGGGTTCAAGTTGCTCAATGCACAAGCGTGGCAACCCCAGTCCAGCGCCTTAGCAACCCAAGGAGCCATGGTGGCCTACACCTATGAGGTGAGCCAACCGTATGCTGCTGTGCTGACCAAAGTCCCTTCGCCTGACAGCGGCGTCAAAGCGGGTTATGAGGAGTCCATTGCTTTGTTCATACAACCCGTGACGCCTGAGTTCTGTCGGGTGTGGTTTCGCATGGCGATTGCCGACTTTGAAGCGTCTGCCGAAAAAGTGCTGTCTTTTCAAGACACGATTTTTCTGCAAGACAAACCTGTGTTGGAGTCGCAGCGTCCTCGCTTGCTGCCTTTGCAAGCTGGGGCAGAATCGCATGTCGCCGTGGACAAAGGCTCGGTGGCTTACCGTCGCTTTTTGCAACAGCGCGGCATCACCTTTGGAGTATGTTGAATGAATTTCTCGGCTATTTCTTCTGAACGCTTGCCTGAGCTTTTGCGTGCCATGCCCAAGACCGAATTGCATATGCACATCGAGGGCTCACTCGAGCCTGAATTGATTTTTGCGCTGGCCAAGCGCAATGATGTGCGGCTGCGTTACAAGAGTGTCGATGAGTTGAGAGCAGCTTACGCCTTCACCGACTTACAAAGTTTTTTGGATATTTACTACGCGGGTGCCAGCGTGCTGCAGCAGCCGCAAGATTTTTACGACATGGCATGGGCTTACTTTCAACGTGCCAAGGCCGACAACGTGGTTCATGCGGAAATCTTTTTTGATCCACAAACCCATACCGCTCGCAAGGTGTCCATGCGCACCGTCATCACCGGTTTGCACCGCGCCTGTGTGGATGCGAAAACTCAGTTGGGCATCAGCTCTTCGTTGATTTTGTGTTTCTTGCGGCATTTGTCGGAGGACGAAGCCTTTGAAACCTTCGAGGAGGCTTTTCCTTTCAGAGAAAAATTCATGGGGGTTGGTCTGGACTCCAGTGAACGTGGGCACCCGCCCGAAAAGTTTGAGCGGGTCTTTAAACGTGCGGCGCAACT
>CANGPV010000087.1 GCA_947455935.1 Comamonadaceae bacterium | reverse complement strand
GGTCCTTTTGCACGACTACGCCCTGGCGCCGACTTGGCTGATGAGGTTCATATTGGCAACTTTGTAGAAGTGAAAAACTCCACCTTGGCCAAAGGCTCAAAAGCCAACCACCTGGCGTATTTAGGTGACGCAACAGTTGGCGAGCGTGTCAACTATGGTGCGGGCAGCATTACCGCCAACTATGACGGTGCTAACAAACACCGCACCATCATCGAAGCTGATGTGCATGTGGGCAGCAACAGCGTGCTAGTTGCACCCGTCACCTTGGGTGCGGGGGGCACCATTGGCGGGGGTTCGACCATCACCAAGAGCACCGAAGCCGGCGCCTTGACCGTGGCCCGTGGCAAGCAAACCAGCATTGCCAACTGGAAGCGTCCACAGAAGAAATAAAACCCTTGCGCGTGTGCTGGCTGCAAACAGACTTCATGCACCAGCACCCAAACTCAAAGCCGGCACCATCTTGCTGCGCTTGACGCTGAAAAACGCCTTCACATTGCGCACATTGGCGTCTTGGGTGAACAAGCGCTGCACCAGCGCCAGGTAGGCGGGCATGTCGTGCACATGCACCACCAGCACAAAGTCGGGCCCAGGGGCGACCCGCCAACACATGGCCACTTCTGCATCGGCCACCACGCGTAGCTCAAAGGCTTGCAGGTGTTCGTCGCCTTGGCGGTCCAGGGTGATTTCCACAATCGCTTGCAAGCCATGCCCCACCACTTGGGCCATACGCTCGGGGTTGAGCAAGGCCACTTGGCCCTCGATCAGGCCCAAGTCCCACAGGCGTTTGGTTCTTCGCAGGCAAGTGGGTGCGGACATGTGCAGTTGTGCTGCCAGTGCTTGGTTGCTCTGCGCGGCGTCTCGTTGAAGCACATCGAGCAAGCGCAAGTCCATGTCGTCGAGTTGAATTTCTTTCATGAAGGATCGCTTTTTGAAATAAATCGATAAACCATGCGATTATTGAAATTAAATTTCATTTTAATCATTTATTCAATCCATTTTTTCACATCGATGGGGATAAAGTCGCTGCAACAACAGGAGACACCCCATGTGCGGCATCGTCGGCGCGGTTTCCAACCGCAATATCGTTCCCATCTTGGTCCAAGGCCTGCAGCGCTTGGAATACCGGGGCTATGACTCCTGTGGCGTGGCCGTCAATGCGGCACAAAGCCAAATGGGCCAAGTGGCGGGCTTGCAGCGGGCGCGCAGCACCGAGCGGGTGGCCGAGTTGGTGTCGCAGGTCAATGCCCCGACGGGTGGTTTGCAAGGCACGACGGGCATTGCCCACACCCGCTGGGCCACCCACGGCGCACCGGCGGTGCACAACGCACACCCCCATTTCAGCCCCGGCCCCAGCGTGCCGGCGGGTGAGGGCAAAGGCCGCATCGGCTTGGTACACAACGGCATCATCGAAAACCACGAAGAACTGCGCGCCCAGTTGCAGGCCAAGGGCTATGCCTTTGCCAGCCAAACCGACACCGAGGTCATTGCCCACTTGATCGATGCGCTCTACCAGGGCGATTTGTTCGAGGCGGTGCAAGCTGCCGTGCACCAGTTGCGCGGGGCCTATGCCATCGCTGTCATGGCCAAAGACGAACCGCACCGGGTGGTGGGCGCGCGTGCAGGCTCTCCGTTGATTTTGGGCGTCGGCCAGGGCGAGAACTTCTTGGCCAGTGACGCCATGGCCTTGGCAGGCGTCACCGACCAAATTGTGTATTTGGCCGAGGGCGATGTGGTGGATGTGCAAATGGGCAAGCACTGGGTCGTGGACGCCCAGCACCAAGCGGTGCAGCGCGAGGTGCACACCGTGCACGCCCACAGCGGCGCGGCCGAGTTGGGCCCGTATCGCCACTACATGCAAAAAGAAATTTTTGAGCAACCGCGCGCCATTGCCGACACCTTGGAAGGCATCGAGGGCATCGTGCCCGAGTTGTTTGACGGCCCCCAGCCCCAAGCCGGGCACAACGCCCACCGCGTGTTCCAAGAGATCGACGCGGTGCTCATCTTGGCCTGCGGCACCAGTTATTACAGCGGTTGCACCGCCAAATATTGGCTGGAGAGCATGGCCCACATTCCCACCCAGGTGGAAGTGGCCAGCGAATACCGCTACCGCGACTCGGTGCCCAACCCGCGTTGCTTGGTGGTCACCATCAGCCAGTCGGGCGAAACCGCTGACACCTTGGCCGCCCTGCGCCATGCGCAAAGCCTGGGCATGAAGCACACCCTCACCATTTGCAATGTGGCCACCTCGGCCATGGTGCGCGAATGCGCGCTGGCCTACATCACCCGCGCCGGTGTGGAAATTGGCGTGGCCTCAACCAAGGCCTTCACCACCCAACTGGCGGGTTTGTTTTTGCTCACCCTGGCGCTGGCGCAAGCCAAAGGTCGCTTGAGCGCCGCCGATGAGGCGCAACACCTCAAAGCCATGCGCCACCTGCCCGTGGCTTTGCAAAGCGTGTTGGCCTTGGAGCCGCAACTCATCGCTTGGGCGCAAGACTTTGCCAGCAAAGAAAACGCCTTGTTCTTGGGTCGTGGCTTGCACTACCCCATCGCCCTGGAAGGCGCGTTGAAGCTCAAAGAAATCAGCTACATCCATGCCGAGGCCTACCCGGCGGGTGAACTCAAACACGGCCCGCTGGCGTTGGTCACCAGCGCCATGCCGGTGGTCACCGTCGCCCCCAATGATGCGCTGCTGGAAAAGCTCAAAAGCAATTTGCAAGAGGTGCGCGCCCGAGGCGGCGTGCTGTATGTGCTGGCCGATGCCGACACCCGCATCGAATCGGGCGAGGGCTTGCACGTGATCCGCATGCCCGAGCACTATGGCGCTTTGTCACCCCTGCTGCACGTTGTGCCCTTGCAGTTGCTGGCTTATCACACGGCTTGTGCAAGGGGTACCGATGTCGATAAGCCGCGAAACCTCGCGAAGTCCGTCACCGTTGAGTAAGGTGGGTACTGCCCAATACATTTCATGAGTTCAACTGCCCCGCAAGACCGCATGCCCACCTGGTTCATTCCGCACGGTGGCGGCCCGTGCTTCTTCATGGACTGGAACCCGATAGACGCATGGGACCGCATGGCGCATTATTTGAAAACCGCAGCCAGCACGCTGCCGCGTCAACCCAAGGCGATTGTGTTGGTGTCGGCGCATTGGTTGGAGCCCCATATTGCTGTCACTAGCGGCGCTCAGCCTGATTTGATTTACGACTACCACGGCTTCCCACCACACACCTACGAACTGAAATACCCCGCACCCGGTGCCCCTGCCTTGGCTGGGCGAATTGTGGATTTATTGCAAGCGCAAGGCATACCTGTACAAGAAGACGCCAAGCGTGGTTTTGACCATGGTGTGTTCATACCCATGAAATTGATGTTTCCAGATGCAGTTGTTCCTGTGGTTCAACTGTCCTTGCATAACTCGCTAGACCCAGTTCACCACCTCAACACAGGTCGTGCCATGCAAGCGCTGCGTGACGAGGACATTCTCATCATTGGCAGCGGCATGAGCTTTCACAATATGCGCGCCTATGGCAACCCGCAGTACGCCCCCATCTCTGACGAGTTTGACGATTGGCTCACCCAAGCGGTGCAAGCCGAACCCCATGAGCGTGACAAGCTGCTGGCTGAATGGACAAAAGCCCCACGGGCTCGTGACTGCCATCCGCCCCGTGCCGAAGAACATTTGTTGCCATTGATGACCGTGGCCGGTGCTGCAGGAAACTCCGTGGGTTGCAAAGTGTTTTCCGACCGTGTGATGGAAACCACGCTGTCGGCCTTTGCTTTCAGTGACTAAGCACTTCCTGTATCAAGGCTTCACCTTTTAAAAGTGGCTTGACCAATATCGCATAGGTATCAGCATCAAAACTTGCAGTGTCAGTGCCTTGCAATGACTCCGCCGCGATAGCCTTGGAACACCACGTCCCCAAATAGGACCAATTGAAGATGCGGTGTTTTTGCACCCAATCGCCGGATTGCTCCACCACATCGATGGCCGTGGCGTAAGGCCACACATGCACTTGCAGTTGTTGCAAGGCTGTGCCTAACCGCTCTTCATGATGTGTTCGAGCCTCTTTGCCCACGCACACGCCATCGCATTGGCGAAGCTGCAAACCAAAGCAACCCCGTGCGGTGATTTTTTCCAAACCCAAAGTGGCCAAACACAATTTGTGCTCCAAAGCCAAGGCACGCAATTTTTCTTGTGCTGCATGGCGTGAAGAGAACAGACCAAACAGCCCATGCGTCTGGCCATGCACCACCTCAGCGCTGCTGACAAGTGTGCAGGTCAAGCCCGAGGCAAGCGGCGTCAATCGCCATGAATGCAAATGCTTGGTGCGGCGCAGTCGTTGATTGAACAGGGGTTGACGGGTTTTGATTAAGCGTGACTCTAAGAGCAATGCGCCCATTTCACCGGCGGTGGGCAAGCACTCTATGCGCCGTGTTTGCGCCATCATTTGCGCTTCATCAGCTTGGCGAAAGTGCGACATGACCCGACTTCGTACATCAACACTTTTGCCAATGTACAAAGGCAAGCTGCTGTCACCCCAAAAAATATAGACCCCTGGCGCACTGGGAAGGTCTGCAAGCAAGGCTTGCTTGGTGTCGCTCACAAAGGTTTGATTGTGATGCTTCGAAACTTCACCACACCCTTGTCGTACTGCAAGGCAATCGGGCCTGCAGCGGACAAACGGCTGTCCTCTGCGTCTGCTGTTTTCACACCATTGAGGTACACCACCATGTGGCTGCCTTGAAAAGTGATGTCGTAGGTGTTCCAGTGACCGCCAGCTTTGGGCATGGGTGAGACCTTGGCCACATCCACAATCGCCCCAGTGCCATAGCTCGGGTCGGGCCGCTGATCGTAAATGTTGACTTCATAAGCATTGTTGGCGTTGATGTCTTTCAAGTCGGAGCAGCGTACAAAAATACCGCTGTTGGCGGTTTCATCCACCCAGAATTCAGCTTTGAGTTGGAAATCCTTGTAGCTTTGGCGGGTCACCAAAAACCCGCCGCCCAGTTCTGCTTGCAGCACGCCGTCTTGCAGACGCCAGTTGGCGTTACCCACTGTCTTCCATTGGTTCAGGTCTTTGCCGTCTAACAGGGTGGCAAATCCAGGCGCTGGCGATGAAAAACTGTCCATCAAATTGGCCATATGGCTGCAAGCGCCAAGCAGAGGCAGCACCAATACACCTACCCAAACGGCTGCGCGGGTCGACAAAGAAGGGTTCTTCATAATGGTTCCTTGGAAGGGTTAAATGCTGACAGACACTGGGTGACTATAATTTGTTTGTCCTCATGAGCCCATTGAATTTCATCCGTTCTGACATACAGGCCATGAGCGCATACGTGGTCCAGCCTGCCGCCGGCATGGTCAAGCTCGATGCGATGGAAAACCCCTACACCCTCTCACCAGACTTGCAGTCTGAGTTAGGCCGAAGGCTGGGTGCAGTGGCGCTGAACCGCTACCCCGGTCAACGCACCGACGACCTCAAAACCGCTCTCCAACGCTATGTGGACATGCCCGAAGGCTATGCGCTGATGCTAGGCAACGGCTCGGATGAACTCATTTCTTTGCTCTCTATGGCGTGCCAACAAGCTGGTGCATCTGCCCTAGCCCCCGAACCGGGCTTCGTCATGTATGCCCTCAGCACCCATTTACAGGGACTGACTTATGTGCCGGTCAGTCTGACGCAAGACTTCGAGTTGGACGAAGCCGCCATGTCTGCAGCCATTGCCCAACACCAACCTGCCATCGTGTATTTGGCTTACCCCAACAACCCTTCAGCCAATTTGTGGGACGCGGCGGTGATTCGCCGCCTCATCGCGCAAGTCAGCGCTTATGGCGGCTGGGTGGTGTTAGACGAGGCTTACCAGCCGTTTTCGTCTCTGACATGGTGGGACGAGATTCGCCGCGACCCCGCCGCCAACGCCCAAGTGCTGCTGATGCGCACCTTGTCCAAGTTCGGTTTGGCGGGGGTGCGCATTGGCTATATGTTGGGCCGCGCCGAGGTGATTGCGCAGCTCGACAAAATTCGCCCGCCCTACAACATCAGCGTGCTCAATGCCGAATGCGCCTTGTTTGCGCTGGAGCACCAGCAGGTTTTCCAAGCGCAAGCGCTAGCCATACGCTCAGAGCGCGAACGTGTCAGCGCCGCATTAGGTCAACTCAAAGGCGTGAAGGTGTTTCCCAGCCAAGCCAATATGCTCTTGGTACGTTTTGAAGGCGCCGAGGACATTGCCACTCGCTTGTTTGAAGCATTGCGTGAACGCGGCATTTTGGTCAAGAACGTTTCTAAAATGCATCCCTTGTTGCGCCGTTGTTTGCGCCCGTCGGTGGGTACGCCCCAAGAGAACGATGTGTTCCTCGCCGCCTTGACCGAACTTTGGACGCCCTTGGCACCTGCCTGAATTTGAAAGCCACCATGACACCACGCATTGCAGAAGTGAGCCGCGACACCAAGGAAACCCAAATCCAGGTGCGCATCAACTTGGACGGCACTGGAGAGTCCGACTTGTCCACCGGCATTGGTTTCTTCGACCACATGCTGGACCAAATCGCCCGCCACGGCCTGATCGACTTGAAGATTCACGCCAAAGGCGATTTGCACATCGACGGCCACCACACCGTGGAAGACGTGGGCATCACGCTGGGTCAAGCGTTTGCTAAAGCGGTGGGCGACAAAAAAGGCATTCGCCGCTACGGCCATGCTTATGTTCCCCTAGACGAAGCCTTGAGCCGCGTGGTGGTGGACTTCTCTGGTCGCCCAGGTCTGGAGATGCATGTGCCGTTCAAGAGCGGCAGCATCGGCAACTTTGATTCGCAACTGGCGTTTGAATTTTTCCAAGGCTTTGTGAACCACGCCTTTGTCACCTTGCACATCGACAACCTGCGCGGCGAGAACGCCCATCACCAAGCCGAGACCGTGTTCAAGGCTTTTGCCCGAGCGCTGCGCTTTGCTTTGGAAATCGACCCCCGCTCTGAGGGTGTAATTCCTTCCACCAAAGGGTCTTTGTAGTTTTTTATGTCAACCGTTGCGGTCATCGATTACGGCATGGGCAATTTGCGCTCGGTGGCGCAAGCCGTCATGGCCGCGGCCCATGGCACTGACATCAAGGTGGTCATCACTGCCGACCCCCAAGTGGTGGACGCCGCCGAGCGGGTAGTTTTGCCCGGTCAAGGCGCCATGCGGGACTGCATGCGTGAGCTGCACGACAGCGGCCTCATGCCCTCGGTGCTTCACGCTGCAGCCCACAAGCCCTTGTTTGGCGTGTGTGTGGGCATGCAAATGTTGCTCGACCACAGCGCCGAAGGCGACGAGGGCGGTACAGCCAGCCTTGGGATCATCCCTGGCGAGGTGGTCAAATTTGACTTGGCTGGTCAGCACCAAGCCGACGGCAGTCGCTTCAAGGTGCCGCAAATGGGCTGGAACCAAGTGACCCAAACTCAGGCCCATCCCCTGTGGCAAGGCATCCCTGACAACAGTTATTTCTACTTTGTGCATAGTTTTTATGCCCGCCCGTTAGATGCGCACCACACTGCGGGGGTAAGCGATTACGGCCAAAGCTTTACCTCGGTGCTTGCCCGAGGTAATATTTTTGCTACCCAATTTCACCCGGAAAAAAGTGCCGACCTTGGCCTTAGCCTCTACCGAAATTTCTTGTCTTGGTCTCCCTGATATGCCTATCCCTGGGCTCTACGCCATTCTTTAACCATGCTCCTCATCCCCGCCATTGATCTCAAAGACGGCCACTGCGTTCGCCTGATTCAAGGCGATATGGACCAATCCACCGTTTTCAGCGAAGACCCCGCCGACATGGCTTTGCAGTGGGTGAACAAAGGTGCGCGGCGGTTGCACTTGGTGGACCTGAACGGTGCGTTCGCTGGCAAGCCGCAAAACTTCAGCGCCATCCGCAGCATCTTGAAGGCGGTGGGCGACGACATCCCGGTGCAGCTCGGTGGCGGCATCCGCGACTTGGACACGATTGAAAAATACATCGACGGCGGCATCCGCTACATCATCATCGGCACCGCAGCTGTGAAGAACCCCGGCTTTTTGAAAGACGCTTGCAGCGCGTTTGGCGGCCACATCATCGTGGGGCTGGACGCCAAAGACGGC
>CANGPV010000086.1 GCA_947455935.1 Comamonadaceae bacterium | reverse complement strand
TGCCTGGTGACAACGTGTCGATCACGGTGAAGTTGATCCACCCGATTGCGATGGAAGAAGGTTTGCGCTTTGCGATTCGCGAGGGCGGCAAAACCGTCGGCGCTGGTGTTGTTGCCAAGATCATTGCTTGATCTTTGATGTTGAGCGTTCGGCACCTTGTGTGCTGAACTATGCCAAGCGATAGGGGTATAGCTCAATTGGCAGAGCGTCGGTCTCCAAAACCGAAGGTTGGGGGTTCGATTCCCTCTGCCCCTGCCACCAGATTTCTGGTGCACCACAAGCCCGCCAATACTTGGCGGGCTTCGGTCTCTTGAATATGACATCTTTTCCTAACTGAATGTATTGCCAGCCATGTCTTCTGCCCAGATAGAAACCGTTTTCAGCACTGCTGACAAAGCCAAACTGGCCGCTGCGCTGGCCTTGGTCGTCGCTGCAGTGGTGGCCTTTTATGCGCTGTCTGCGCAAGGCGGTTTGGTGCAGTGGGCCGCCTTGCTGGGCTGTCTGTTGTTGGGGGTGGTGGTTTTTTTCACCTCCATGCATGGCCGCCAACTCGTGGGTTTTGGTCGAGATGCTTGGCGAGAGGTTCAAAAGGTTGTATGGCCTGCTCGCAAAGAAGCTATGCAAATGACTGCTTATGTTTTTGGTTTTGTGTTTCTCATGGCCTTGTTTTTGTGGGTCACCGACAAAACCATTGAATGGGTTTTCTACGATTTGATTCTGGGATGGAAAAAATAATGACCGAAGAATCCCTGGAAAACACGCTGATCACCACTGCGCCCGCGCATCCAGATATGCGTTGGTATGTGGTGCATGCTTATTCCGGCATGGAAAAAGCCGTTGAGCGCAACATCGTCGAGCGCATCAACCGCGCGGGCATGCAGTCTAAATTTGGTCGTATTTTGGTCCCCACTGAAGAGGTGGTGGAGATGAAAAACGGTCAACGCAAAACCACCGAGCGTCGCTTCTTTCCAGGCTATGTGCTGGTGGAAATGATCATGGACGATGAGAGCTGGCATTTGGTTAAGCACACCAACAAAGTCACGGGCTTTGTCGGTGGCGCACGCAATCGCCCTGCACCCATTTCGCAAGACGATGTGCTCAAAATCGTCAACCAAATGCAAGAAGGCACAGACAAACCCCGCCACAAAGTGGAATTCATGGTGGGCGAGTTCGTGCGTGTGAAGGACGGTCCTTTCACTGACTTCAACGGCACCGTGGAAGAAGTGAATTACGACAAAAACAAAATGCGTGTGTCGGTCACCATTTTTGGCCGCGCCACACCGGTTGAACTGGAATTTGGTCAGGTCGAAAAGACCTAAGTTTTTCAATAAAAGACCTGGTCTTTTATTGAGCAGTTGATAACCCGCGCTTCCCGACTCGGTGCTGGTTACTTGAAGAAGAGTCGTTAACCCCGGGGAGCCCTTAACAGGCGTTTGTACCCGCAAGGAGAAAAGCATGGCGAAGAAAATCGTCGGCTTCATCAAGCTGCAAGTGCCAGCTGGTAAAGCCAATCCATCGCCACCTATTGGCCCCGCTTTGGGTCAACGTGGTTTGAACATCATGGAGTTCTGCAAGGCGTTTAACGCGCAAACCCAAGGCGTTGAGCCCGGTTTGCCCTTGCCCGTGGTCATTACCGCGTTTGCAGACAAATCCTTTACTTTCATCATCAAGACGCCGCCTGCGGTCACCTTGATCAAGAAAGCCATCAAGCTCGACAAAGGCTCATCCAAGCCCCACGTCGATAAGGTCGGCAAGATCACCCGCGCTCAGTTGGAAGAAATCGCCAAAGCCAAAATGGTTGACATGACCGCAGCCGATTTGGATGCAGCTGTTCGCACCATCGCCGGTTCAGCCCGTTCCATGGGCGTGACCGTGGAGGGCGTGGTATGAGCAAGCTCACCAAAAAACAAAAAGCCGTCGCTGGCAAAGTCGATAGCAACAAGCTGTATCCGTTTGTGGATGCTTTGGCTATTGTCAAAGAGTGCGCGACAGCCAAGTTCGATGAATCCATCGACGTTGCTGTGCAACTCGGTATTGATGCCAAGAAGTCCGACCAAGTGGTACGTGGCGCCGTGGTGTTGCCTAACGGCACCGGCAAAACTGCGCGTGTTGCCGTGTTCGCCCAAGGCGCCAAAGCCGAAGAGGCTTTGGCTGCAGGTGCTGACGTGGTGGGTATGGACGATTTGGCAGCCCGTGTGAAAGCAGGTGACATGCCTTTTGACGTGGTCATCGCAGCACCTGACGCCATGCGCGTGGTCGGTACTTTGGGTCAAATTTTGGGCCCACGCGGTCTGATGCCTAACCCCAAGGTCGGTACCGTCACGCCTGACGTGGCAACGGCTGTGAAAAATGCCAAGGCCGGTCAAGTGCAGTTCCGCGTTGACAAAGCAGGTATTGTTCACGGCACCATTGGTCGTCGCTCGTTTGACAGCGACAAGTTGCACGGCAATTTGTTGGCCCTCATTGATGCTTTGAACAAAGCCAAGCCCGCCACCAGCAAAGGTGTTTACCTGCGCAAATTGGCGGTGTCGTCCACCATGGGTGTGGGCGTGCGAGTAGATACACAAACATTGAACGCCTAAAGCGTTTAGCAATTTCTTGCGTGGCCTGAAAAGGCAGCGCAAGAAGTGGTGGGTCGAGCCGGTGTCATCACTGGCTTGAGCCATCCAAGACCGTTGGCGTGCAACCCGTTTGCACTTAATCCACCAGCCAACGCAGATGGCGATCCCGCTGAAAAGAATTTTTCTTGACAGTCAGGTCGCTGCAAAAGTGGCGTGTTCGAGGGGCAACCCGAGGCACATTTTGAAGGAGTAGACCTTGAGTCTGAATCGCAGTGAAAAAGAAGCAGTTGTCGCCGAAGTGGCGGGACTGGCTGCACAAGCGCAGACGCTGGTGATGGCGGAATACCGCGGCATCACGGTCGCTGACATGATCAAGTTTCGCGCCAATGCGCGCAGCCAAGGCGTATCGCTGAGTGTGTTGAAAAACACCTTGGCACGCCGCGCTGTGGCTGGTACGCCATTTGAAGGTGTCGCTGACCAGATGACCGGTCCGCTGATCTATGGTTTTTCTACAGATGCCGTGGCTGCCGCGAAAGTGGTGGCCGATTTCGCCAAGACCAACGACAAATTGGTCATTCGTGGCGGTGCATTTGCTGGAAAAGCTTTGGACGTCAACGGCGTGAAACAACTGGCAAGCATTCCCTCCAAGGAAGTCTTGTTGGCGCAATTGTGTGGTTTGCTCATGTCGCCCATGTCACGTACCGCAGTGGTGCTTGGCGCGTTGGCGGCGAAAAAAGGCGAAGCGGTTGCAGCCTAAGGCTTGCAACGCATTCAAAACATTGCTGCCCTCGTGGCAGATCTGAACAGTGAAGGAAATTTAATATGGCATTCGATAAAGACGCATTTTTGACCGCT
The DNA here is from genome assembly GCA_947455935.1 of Comamonadaceae bacterium. Classification (GTDB taxonomy): domain Bacteria; phylum Pseudomonadota; class Gammaproteobacteria; order Burkholderiales; family Burkholderiaceae_C; genus Limnohabitans. The sequence goes on along the minus strand of CANGPV010000086.1, from coordinate 4,745 downwards.
TTGGACAGCATGACGGTCATGGAACTCAACGATTTGGTGAAAGCCATCGAAGAGAAATTTGGCGTGAGCGCTGCAGCCATGGCTGCTCCTGCTGCCGCTGGTGGCGGTGCTGGCGCTGCAGCTGCTGAAGAGAAAACAGACTTCAATGTCATGTTGCTCGACGCAGGTGCGAACAAAGTGTCGGTCATCAAGGCCGTGCGCGAAATCACAGGCTTGGGCTTGAAAGAAGCCAAAGACTTGGTTGACGGCGCACCCAAAGCCGTCAAAGAAGGCGCGCCCAAAGCAGATGCAGAAGCCGCCAAGAAGAAATTGGAAGAAGCTGGCGCCAAGGTCGAACTCAAGTAAACCTTCCGCTTTGCAAGGCTGGTCACTCTGCATAGGGTGCCAGCCTTTTGTGCTCGCAGAGCACACCCCAGAGAGGCCTGCATCGCTTTTCTGGAGTGTCTTCTGATCTGACTGCAGAAGAACCTTGGTTCGGGTTGTGTGCAATGCGCAACCGTCCGCCAACGCTGGTAGTGGCCAGCGGGCCAAGCCAACGAGTAAGGAACAACACCTTTGCTCGTGACCAGTCGCCGAGAGAAATCAGTCCGGAGAATTCATGGCCTACACATTTACCGAACGCAAACGCATCCGCAAGAGTTTCGGCAGCCGCGACAGCGTGCTAGCAGTTCCTTACCTGCTGCAAATGCAAAAAGACGCTTACACAGCTTTTTTGCAAGCAGACACCGCACCTAAAAAGCGCACCTCAGAAGGTTTGCAAGCCGCTTTCGAAGCCGCCTTCCCCATCGTGTCACACAATGGTTTTGTCGAGATGAAGTACCTTGAGTACAACTTGGCCAAACCTGCGTTTGATGTGCGCGAATGTCAAACCCGCGGCCTCACGTTTTCATCTGCAGTGCGTGCACGTGTGCAACTCATCATTTATGACCGTGACTCGTCGACACCCCAATCCAAGGTGGTGAAAGAAGTTAAAGAGCAAGAGGTCTACATGGGCGAAGTGCCTTTGATGACCGACAAAGGCTCGTTCATCATTAACGGCACCGAGCGCGTCATCGTGTCTCAGTTGCACCGCTCACCTGGCGTGTTCTTTGAACACGACAAGGGCAAAACCCATAGCTCGGGCAAGTTGCTGTTCAGCGCCCGCATCATTCCTTACCGTGGTTCATGGCTCGACTACGAATTCGATCCCAAAGACATTTTGTATTTCCGCGTCGATCGTCGTCGCAAAATGCCTGTCACTATTTTGCTCAAAGCCATTGGTTTAACACCTGAAGCCATTTTGGCTAACTTCTTCGTCAACGACACCTTCAAGTTGATGGACAGTGGTGCGCAAATGGCGTTTGTGGCAGAGCGTTTGCGCGGTGAAGTCGCACGTTTTGACATCACTGACAAATCAGGCAATGTGGTCGTCGCCAAAGACAAGCGCATCACTGCGCGTCACACCCGCGAGATGGAACAAACCGGCACCACGCATGTCTCCGTGCCGGAAGACTTCCTGATTGGTCGCGTGGTCGCACGCAATATCGTCGAAGAAGAGACCGGTGAAATCATTGCCAAGGCCAACGAAGAGTTGACCGAAGCTTTGCTGAAAAAATTGCGCTCCAGTGGCGTGCAAGACCTGCAATGTATTTACACCAACGAACTCGACCAAGGTGCTTACATTTCGCAGACGCTGCGCATTGACGAGACCGCGGACGAGTTTGCAGCGCGTGTAGCCATCTACCGCATGATGCGCCCAGGCGAGCCGCCCACCGAAGACGCTGTGCAAGCGCTGTTCCAACGTTTGTTCTACAACCCCGACACCTATGATTTGTCACGCGTGGGTCGCATGAAGTTCAATGCCCGTGTGGGTCGCGAAGACTCCACCGGCCCCATGGTGCTAAACAACGAAGACATCTTGGCCGTCGTCAAGATTTTGGTTGATCTGCGCAACGGTCGCGGCGAAGTTGATGACATTGATCACTTGGGTAACCGCCGTGTGCGTTGTGTGGGCGAATTGGCCGAGAACCAATACCGCACCGGTTTGGCACGTATTGAAAAGGCGGTGAAAGAGCGTTTGGGACAAGCCGAACAAGAGCCTTTGATGCCCCACGACTTGATCAACTCCAAGCCCATCTCGGCGGCACTCAAAGAGTTTTTTGGTGCTTCACAGTTGTCGCAGTTCATGGACCAAACCAACCCCTTGTCAGAGATCACGCACAAGCGTCGTGTCTCAGCATTAGGCCCAGGTGGTTTGACCCGAGAGCGTGCTGGCTTTGAGGTGCGTGACGTTCACGTGACCCATTACGGTCGTGTTTGTCCCATCGAAACACCCGAAGGTCCCAATATTGGTCTGATTAACTCGCTGTCTTTGTACGCGCGTTTGAACGAGTACGGTTTCATTGAAACCCCTTACCGTCGCGTGATCGATGGCAAGGTAACCATGGAAATTGATTACCTCTCAGCCATCGAAGAAGCCAAGTATGTGATTGCTCAGGCGAATGCATTGCTTGACAAAGACGAGCGCTTGATCGGCGACTTGGTATCTGCCCGTGAAAAAGGCGAATCCATTTTGTGTGGCAAAGAGCGCGTGCAGTACATGGACGTGTCACCCGCACAGATCGTGTCGGTGGCGGCTTCACTCGTGCCGTTCTTGGAGCACGATGACGCCAACCGCGCTTTGATGGGTGCGAACATGCAACGTCAAGCTGTGCCTGTGTTGCGTCCCGAAAAAGCCTTTGTGGGCACCGGCATCGAACGTGTTGCTGCCATTGACTCGGGTACCGTGGTCACAGCGCTGCGTGGTGGTGTGGTGGACTATGTCGATGCCACCCGTATCGTGGTGCGTGTGAATGACGCCGAAACCCAAGCAGGTGAAGTGGGTGTAGACATTTACAACCTCATCAAATACCAACGTTCCAACCAAAACACCAATATCCACCAACGCCCCATCGTCAAGCGTGGCGACAAATTGGCCAAGGGTGATGTGGTGGCTGACGGCGCATCGACTGACTTGGGTGAACTCGCCTTGGGTCAAAACATGTTGGTCGCCTTCATGCCATGGAACGGCTACAACTTCGAAGACTCCATCCTCATTTCTGAGCGTGTGGTAGCCGAAGACCGTTACACCTCTATTCACATTGAAGAGTTGGTGGTGATGGCGCGTGACACCAAATTGGGCGCTGAAGAAATTACCCGCGATATTCCCAATTTGGCTGAGCAACAACTCAACCGCTTGGACGAATCGGGCATCATCTTCGTGGGTGCTGAAGTGCAACCCGGTGATGTGCTGGTAGGTAAAGTCACCCCCAAAGGCGAAACCACTTTGACGCCAGAAGAAAAACTGCTGCGCGCCATCTTTGGTGAAAAAGCGTCTGATGTGAAAGACACTTCATTACGTGTAGACCAAGGCTCACAAGGCACGGTCATTGACGTTCAAGTGTTCACCCGTGAAGGCATTGTTCGTGACAAGCGTGCACAGCAAATCATTGACGATGAGTTAAAGCGTTTCCGTTTAGACCTGAACGATCAATTGCGTATTGTGGAGGCTGATGCCTTTGACCGTATCGGTAAATTGCTCAATGGTAAAACTGCCAACGGTGGCCCTAACAAACTGCCCAAAGGCAGCAAGATCGACAAAGCCTATTTGGACAGCGTTGAAAAATTCCACTGGTTTGACATCCGCCCTGCCGATGAAGACACCGCTTCGCAACTCGAGAGCATCAAAAATGCGTTGACGCAAACCCGTCACAGTTTTGATTTGGCGTTTGAAGAGAAGCGCAAAAAACTCACCCAAGGCGACGAGTTGCCAGCCGGTGTGTTGAAGATGGTCAAGGTCTATTTGGCTGTTAAGCGTCGCTTGCAACCCGGTGACAAGATGGCTGGTCGCCACGGCAACAAAGGCGTGGTCTCCAAAATCGTTCCCGTCGAAGACATGCCTTACATGGCCGATGGCACACCTGTTGACATCGTGCTCAATCCCTTGGGCGTGCCTTCACGCATGAACGTGGGTCAGGTGTTGGAAGTGCATTTGGGCTGGGCTGCCAAAGGCATTGGCCATCAGTTGGGCCACATGATGCAAGAAGAAGCCAAGGCGGCAGAAATTCGCGGCTTCCTTGAAACTTTGTACAACAGCACAGGTCATAAAGAAGAGCTGAACAAACTTGCCGACAAAGACATCAAGGAAATGGCTACCAACCTCTCCACCGGTGTTCCGTTCGCAACGCCGGTATTTGATGGCGCATCGGAAGAAGACATCCGCACCATGCTGAAACTGGCTTACCCCGAGGAGGTGGTCAAGGCCAAGGGGCTGACTGCTGCTCGCACACAGGCACATTTGTTTGATGGCCGCACCGGTGACGCTTTCGAGCGTCCCACCACCGTGGGCTATATGCATGTGCTGAAACTTCACCATTTGGTGGACGACAAAATGCATGCGCGTTCTACAGGCCCTTACAGCTTGGTCACGCAACAACCCTTGGGCGGCAAGGCCCAGTTTGGTGGCCAACGTTTTGGCGAGATGGAGGTTTGGGCGCTGGAAGCTTATGGTGCCTCTTACACCTTGCAAGAAATGCTCACCGTCAAATCCGACGACGTGCAAGGCCGTACCAAGGTTTACGAAAGCATCGTCAAAGGCGAACACGCCATCGAAGCGGGCATGCCCGAATCGTTCAACGTGTTGGTCAAAGAAATTCGTTCATTGGGTATCGATATAGAGTTGGAGCGTTCATGAAATCATTACTCGACCTCTTTAAGCAGTTCACACC
>CANGPV010000085.1 GCA_947455935.1 Comamonadaceae bacterium | reverse complement strand
TGTAGGGGTGAATGATGCGCCCAGAGTGTTTGAGTTGTCCAATGAGGATTTGGCAAGTGATTGATGCCATTTATGCAATACCGCATAGTGCCTTGCGGGTTAAGCTTGCGGCATGTCCCATTTGCGTTCGCGCCCTTTATCCGTCGGTTATCTGCGTTGCTTCGAGGTCACGGCTAGGCTGCTGAACTTTCGTGCAGCCGCTGACGAACTGGCTTTGAGCCAATCGGCGGTCAGTCGGCAAATTCAATCCCTTGAGGATGAATTGGGTATGGTTTTGTTTTTACGTCATACCCGCTCAGTTGAATTGACCGAAGCTGGTGCGGTGTTGTTTCGAACGGTTTCGGCTCTGCTGAACCAGCTGGATTTGACGGTTCAACAAATTCGGCATTCGGTGTTGCGCAAATCGATTGCCGTCACCACCTTCGCCTCGTTTGCGTCTATGTGGCTGATTCCCCGTCTATCCAGTTTTCAAAACCTTCATCCTGAAATTGATATCCGCATCGACGCCAGCAATAAACCTGTGGACCTCAGCGTCTCCGACATCGACATTGCTATTCGCTACGGACCTGCTTCGCGGATGCCTGAGGGCGCGACACGCTTGTTTGGCGACCAGTTGATTGCCGTTGCCAGTCCACGCCTGCTTGAGCAAGAAGGGGGTATTCAGTCCGCCCAAGACTTGACAAGGTTCACGCTGATTGAACCCAGCAATCCTCAGTCTTCTCACATGGACTGGCTCACGTGGCGACATTGGTTGAATGCTCAGGGCTTGCATGGCGTGCAGCCTGTGCGCTGGCTGCACTTCAACTACGCCTACCAAATGGTGCAGGCAGCCTTGAATGGTCAAGGTGTGGTGCTGGCACGCCCCCCTTTGATTGCGCAGAGCTTGGCCAATGGTGAGTTGGTGGAGGTGCTTCCGGGTGGACGAAATGATTCGCCCATGTCCTATTGGTTGCTGGTCAACCCAAGTCAAGTGCCCAGTGAGCAAGTCAAGGCATTTTGTGAATGGGTGATGGCCCAAGCACAAGAAACACAAATGACCATGAGGGCAAGCGTTTGATATTGCTTACGCTTGAAGTGCAGCCCACATTTGCTTGTCACGATCTGCTGTCCAAATACGCGGATGTGAAATACCACTGGCTTCATCAAAAGCGCGACTGACGTCAAAGGGTAGGCAGTGTTCATAAATAAACACTTGTCCAAATACAGGGTCCATTTGCTTGCGGGTATGGGCCATGGCAGCCTTGAGGTCCATATTCTGTGCAACAGCTTCTTGACCGCATTTAAATAAGGTTTCCACCCACAGCTTGGTGTAATCCAAGGCTTTGTTCACATCAGCATTGCCTCGCATGGCTTCGCCGCGGCCAGGCACGATAGCCTGCGCATTCAAATCACGTAAGGCTTCCAAGGTGGTAGGCCACTCTGCCAAATGTGCGTCCCCTGTGTACACGCCAGCTTGGTACTCCACCAAGTCACCGCTGAACAAGACTTTTTCAGACTCTACCCATGCGATGGTGTCGCCACGTGTGTGTCCAGCTCCTGGGTGCCAAATCTCAACCTGAACACCGCCCAAATCGATACGCAAACTTCCCTGACGACCCGCTTGTCCATCGCCAATGACCATGGTGGGCCAAGTCAGTCCTGGCACGCTGTCTGCACCGCGGAATAAACGGGGAAAGCGATCCATTTCGCTTTGCATATCTTCAGCGCCGCGCTCGACTATCAAGTCATAAGTACCTTTGCTGGCAATGATTTCAGTCGCGCCTTCTGCTACATACGCACTGGCACCCAGCACACGCACTGCATGGTAATGGGTGAGCAACACGTATTTAATGGGTTTATCGCTGACAGTGCGAATCTTGGTAATCAAATCTTGCGCCATCAAAGGTGTGGCGGTGGCGTCGCTCACCAAAATGTACTTGTCGCCGATGATGACGCCCGAATTGGGGTCACCTTCTGCGGTGTACGCCCAGCAGTGTGGGCTGAGTTGGGTGAAGCTGATGTGCTTATCGGTTAAATCGCTTTGGCTGGCAAATGCTTTAGACATATCTTTTCCTCGTGCTTAAGCTGTGGCTGATGTGAAACCGTTTTCCAAAGTGGCAATGACCTCTTGGGCAAAAGCATCGTAACTGAGCGAGCCTTGGGGCCTAAGCCAAGTAAAAGTCCAGTTAATCATCCCAAAAAGCATCATGGTTAAAGCGATTTTATTGTGTGGACGTACTCGCTCTGGGTAGGCGTTTGCCAACATATCCCCGAGTGCATTCACCACATGACGTTGACGCTGAACCACCATCGTTCGTTGTATCGGGCTTAAAAACTGCGAGCTGTGTAACAGTGCAATATGACGCGTGGCCGAGCTTTCATAGGTTTGCAAAAACCGCTTTACCACCGTGTGTACCGCGTCTTTGGCGCTGAGTTGGTCTTGCTCGGATTGAACTTGAACGTCTTGGATCAAGTTCACCAAGAGCTGTGTGTAGCGATCCAATAAATCATAAAGAATAGCTTGCTTGCTGTCGTAGTAGTGGTAGAGCCTTGCTTTAGAAGTTCCCAATGCCTCTGCCAAGGCACTCATGCTGGCTGCAGGATAAGACGATGCAGCAAAGCATTTGGCAGCCACATCCAAAATTTCTTCACGCTTGAGATCGTGGCTTGCAGATTTAGGTCGCGCCATCTTTGGCGCTCACGACAAAGGCCAAACCACGCCGTTTTCATTCAACAACGCATCGAGGGGCACGTCGTGTGATTCTGGAATGAAGTCGGATAAAAATCCATGGGTAAACCCCAGACCCACGGTATAGGGCTTGGGGGAAATTTGATTCAAGGTTCGGTCGTAAAAACCACCGCCATAACCCAAGCGATAACCCCCTGGGCCATAACCCACACAAGGAACAAACAGCAAAGTAGGCTGAATAACCTCTGTATCTTTGGGTTTGGGAATGTTGTAGGCGTCCTCTTCCATGGCACACCCTGGAAACCATGCATGGAAAGACAATGTTTTGGTTTGCTTGTCCATCACGGGTAAGCCTATGCGACGACGAATGGGGTGGTCTAACAATTCCCCATCTTCTTTCCAACGGTGCAGCGCAGGCAGGGGGTCAAATTCGCCTTTGATGGGCCAATAGGCACCTATCACCGTGTGCGGTTGATCGAACAACCAAATACGCATGACCCGTTGCAACAAATCTGCACGACGTTCGCGATCGGGCATCTGCTGTCTGGCTTGAATCAGTTCTTGGCGAAGGGCTTTTTTGTCCATGGGAGAATCCAACCATCGTATCAGTTGATTGATTGTGTCATGCCTGTGTTGTTAGTTCGGATTGCCTGTTGTGCCCTGTTGCTGGGTAGCATGATGACCGCGGATGCTGGCAGCAAGCACAAACCCCCTGCCAAGCCTGCCTCTAAGGTTGCCAGGCCCAGTGATGCCGCCGATGCGGTGTTCATCGATATGTCACAAGCGTTTCAAAAGGGCGATCGCAAACGTCTGAGCGCTTTATTGCCTCAGGCTAAAGGCCACTTATTGGAACCATGGGCGGCGTTTTGGGAGTTGCGTGTTCGCTTGGGCGACGCCTCTGACAGCGAAATCAAAAACTTTCTTCAACGCTATGCAGGGACTTACCAAGAAGACCGGCTTCGCAACGATTGGTTGCTATTGCTGGGTGAGCGACGTGAATGGCTACAGTTTGAACGCGAATACGCTTCGTACCGAATGCATGACGATAAAGAGATTGAATGTTATGCACGCTGGCTAGAAGTGCAGCAAAAGGACTTGAACGTCTCATCCTCACCCATTGAAGAAATACGCAAAACCTGGCTTAACTTGAAGCAATCGGAAGATGGCTGCACCTATGCAGTGTCGCAATTGCTCAAGCAGCACAAATTCAACCCTGACGATGTATGGCTCAAAGCCAGATTGTCAGTAGAGAACAACCGCAAAGTACCTGCACGCGAAGCCTTGAAGCTGGTTTCTGAACACACCATGGCCATGCTCGATGAATTGTTTGCCAATGGCGGTCGATTTTTCAATCAACGTGCATCCAGTTTAGGTAATGAGTCACCCGAATGGATGACTTTGGCATTGATCAAGGCTGCCACCGCTGATCATGACAATGCCGTCAAACTCTTGCAAAGCAAAGCGGCCGCATCACTGAGCAACGAGCAAAAGCAATGGGTTTGGGGTGTGATTGCCAAGCAAGCAGCGCAACAATTTGACGACAAGGCCTTGGACTATTTCGCCAGCGCAGGCAACGCTGCCTTGAGCGACGACATCTTGGCATGGAAAGTTCGCGCAGCACTGCGTGCTGGTAAAACACCTGCTTGGCCACTGATTCAGTCGGCTATTGACGCCATGAGTCCCTTGGCTCAAAAAGACCCTGCTTGGGTGTATTGGCGAGCGCGTTCGTTGGCAGGGCAGCAAACGGTCAATGCGCCCTCCGCACAAGCTTTGGCAGCATTCCAAAGCATTGCGGGCCCCCAAGGTTTTTATGAACAATTAGCAAGCGAGGAACTAGGTAAAAAAATCACCGTCCCCCCTCGTCCCTTGCCACCACAACCGCAAGAAACGGCTGCAGTCAAAGCCAATGTCTTGCTGCAACGCGCCTTGTATGCCATCAAAATTGGCTTGCGCCAAGACGGGGTGCGCGAATGGAATTACGCCACAGGACTGGTTGACAGCGCAGGACAGCGCGGTCGGTTAAATGAGCGCGAACGATTAGCTGCAGCACAACTGGCTTGCGACCAAGGTATTTGGGACCGATGCATCAACACCAGCGAGCGTACGGTGCAAATGGATGTGGCGCAACGCTATCCAACACCTTTCAAGGAAGAAGTCGTTGAAGCATCCAACAGCATTGGTCTAAGCCCAGCTTATGTCTACGGCCTGATACGACAAGAGAGTCGTTTCATCTTGGATGCCCAGTCCAACGTAGGAGCATCAGGACTGATGCAAATCATGCCAGCTACGGCCAAGTGGACAGCCAAAAAAATGGGCTTAAAGAATTTTCGGACTGAGCAGCTTCAGCAACGCCGAACCAATATTGCCATCGGTACGCAATACCTTAAGTTGGTTTTAGATAATTTCCAAGGTTCCATGGCGATGGCAGCAGCAGCCTACAACGCAGGGCCCAGTCGGCCACGCCGCTGGCGCAATGGCCCTGTGATGGAGGGTGCTGCTTGGGCCGAATGCATCCCATTTGGTGAGACCCGTGACTACGTGAAAAAAGTGTTGTCCAACACCACCATGTATGCCGCACTGATTCACAACGAACCGCAATCGCTGAAAGCGCGCCTGGGCATGATAGGCCCACGCGACAGCAGCGCCCCCGAAGAAAACAACGAATTACCTTAAGGGATTATTTGCTCTTCTTGGCTTTGCTGCATGGCCCACATACGGGCGTAAGTGCCTTGGTCTGCAAGCAGTTGTGCATGGGTGCCTTGCTCCACAATGGCACCACTCTCCAGCACAATGATTTCATGGGCATCGACCACCGTGGACAAACGGTGGGCGATCACCAAGGTAGTTTTGTTGGTTGCAGCTTCGCGTAATTCGGCTTGAATCGCACGCTCGTTGTTGCTGTCAAGCGCCGAAGTTGCTTCATCAAAAATCAAAATAGACGGGTTCTTCAGCAGCGTACGTGCAATAGCAACGCGCTGTTTCTCACCGCCGGACAACTTCAATCCGCGTTCTCCCACCATGGTGCTGTAGCCTTGGGGCGTAGAAGAGATGAAGTCGTGGATGCGTGCAGCACGTGCGGCTTGCTCCACCTCTTCTTTGGTTGCTGACGGTCGGCCATAGGCGATGTTGTAATAAACCGTGTCGTTGAACAACACCGTATCTTGTGGAACGATGCCTATAGCCTGTCGCACACTGGCTTGGGTCAAATGGTTCAATGGGTAACCATTGATACGCACCACACCTTGCTGCACATCATAAAAACGAAACAACAAGCGAGCCAAAGTAGATTTTCCGGAACCTGAGGGTCCTACGATGGCGACGGTTTTTCCGGCAGGAACAGTGAAACTCACCCCCTTCAAGATGGGTCTATCCGACTCATAGGCAAAGTGAATGCCGTCAAAGACGACGCTGGGGGGACTGGTCAGTGCAAGGTTTTGTGCATCTGTTGCATCAGCCACTTCACGTTCTTTTTCTAATAACTTGAACATGCGGTCTAAGTCAGTCAAGCTTTGTTTGATTTCGCGGTAAATCACTCCCAAAAAGTTCAAAGGGATATACAACTGAATCATGAACGCATTGATCATGACCAAGTCGCCCAAGGTCATACGGCCTTCGACCACACCCTGGGTGGCCCGCCACAACATTGCTACCAACGCCACCGCAATGATGAGTTGTTGGCCCATATTCAAAGCACTCAAAGAGTTTTGTGCTTTGATACGAGCTTTGCGTAATTTATCTAAACTTTCGTCGTATCGTCTTGCCTCGAAATCTTCGTTACCAAAATACTTGACGGTTTCATAGTTAAGCAAAGAATCAATCGCTCGGGTATGAGCGCTAGAGTCAAACTCATTAACCTGTTTACGAAACTGGGTGCGCCACTCGGTCACCGTCACCGTGAAATAAATGTACAAAGCTAAGGCGCACAAGGTGATGATGGCGTACCACTTGTCAAACTTCACACCCAATATGCTCAAGACCAACACGACTTCAATCAAAGTTGGCACGATGCTGTAGAGCGAATAAGCTATCAGCGACTCGATGCCGCGAACCCCTCGCTCAATATCGCGGCTCATGCCACCTGTTTGCCTCTCTAAATGGAACCGCAAACTCAGTTCATGCAAATGCTGAAAGGTTTGCAAGGCAATCCGTTTGGCTGCACCTTGTGTGGCCTCGGCAAAAATCAACTCACGCAACTCTGTGAAGGCAGACACTGACAAGCGCAATAGGCCATAAGCGAACAACAGCGCCACAGGCACCACCAGCACCACTTGCGCTACCGTGGGTTGAGGCGTCATGCTATCAATCAACTGCTTCAACAACAGAGGCACGCCCACATTAGCCAGTTTGGCTCCCACCATGAATAACAACGCAGCCATGACCCGCCATTTGTATTCCCACAAATAGGGAAATAAACGTTTAAGGGTTTGCCAGTCGGACACCGGGTTCGCAGGGGTCGTGGCAGGGGTGACGGATGGGGAAGATAAAGCAGAGGGGCGCATACAGCACAATAGCATTGGAATGAACACCTAGGATTGTGCCTGTGACTGATACCCTTGACCCTCGATTTACTGTCCATACCCTTCCCACCGACCAAGAGTTGGTGCTCAAGGTCATTCCCATGCCTGCCGATTGCAATGCGAATGGCGATATTTTTGGCGGTTGGGTCATGGCACAGGTGGACTTGGCCGGCGCGGTCTTGCCCGCTCGCTACGTCAATGGTCGCTTAGCCACCATAGCGGTCAACGAGTTTGTCTTCAAGCAACCTGTCAAAGTGGGCGATATTTTGAGTTTTTTCAGCAGCATCAAACGCATAGGCAATACATCCATCACCGTCAAAGTAGAGGTGTTTGCCGAGCGCTTCACCTTGCAAGGTACCTACTTGAAAGTGACCGAGGCCATGGTGACCTATGTCGCCATAGATAGCCAAGGCAAGCCGCGAACCATTCAGCGCAAAGACGCTTGATATTGTTTGACTTGGATGCTGAGCCAATCACGAAATTTTTTCAGCATGGGATGTGGCTGACTTCGGTAGGGCCATACCAAGTAATAACTGCTGCGATGCGTTGGCTCAATAGGACTTAAACAGCGAAGTGCCCCTTGTTGAATCAGGTTGTGTGCGATAGATCGACGCGTTAATGCAATGCCCATTCCAAGCTTGGCGGCTTCAAGCAAATGGGTCGAGTCGGTGAATACCATGCTGGCCACCGGCGGCTCTTCGTCCCTGCCTGCATGCTCCAACCAAGCTGCCCAGCTCTCACCCGCATGCAATAAAGGGTATTTCCATAAGGATGACAGTTGCTTGAAAGCTTTTTCACCCACCAATGTGGGTGCAGCAACCACCACCAAGCTGTCACCCATGACACGCTCAGACTGCAAATTAGGCCACTGCCCATGGCCAAAACGAACAGCACCGTCGATATGGCTTTTTTCAAACTCGATAAAAGATAAACCTGCATGCATGCTTAACACCATATCCGGATAAGTGTGGCGTAAATCGGGTAAGCGAGGTATCAGCCAATGTGTGGCAAATGAGGGAAGCACGCCAATAGACAGGGTGTCTTTCAGCGTTGATTTTTTGAGC
>CANGPV010000084.1 GCA_947455935.1 Comamonadaceae bacterium | reverse complement strand
GCTGGTGGCACATAGATCACGCTCACGGTCGCGCCAGTTTGCTTGGCGGCTTCCTTGACGCTCGCGTAGATCGGGATGTCGGAGAACTTTTCGCCCGCCTTCTTGGGGTTCACACCCGCGACGAAACAGTGTTTGCCGTTGGCGTATTCCTGGCACTTTTCGGTGTGGAATTGACCGGTTTTGCCGGTGATGCCTTGGGTGATGACCTTGGTGTCTTTATTGATGTAGATGGACATGATTCAAGCTTTCAATGCGGCAACGACTTTTTGCGCGGCCTCGGCCATGGTGTCGGCGCTGATGATGGGAAGGCCCGACTCGGCCAGCATCTTCTTGCCCAGGTCTTCGTTGGTGCCCTTCATGCGCACCACCAGAGGCACGGACAGGTTGACCGCTTTGCACGCGGTGATCACGCCGTGGGCGATGGTGTCGCACTTCATGATGCCGCCAAAGATGTTGACCAAAATCGCCTTGACCTTGGGGTTCTTGAGCATGATCTTGAATGCTTCGGTGACCTTCTCGGGGGTGGCGCCGCCGCCCACATCCAAAAAGTTGGCGGGTTCTGCGCCAAACAGCTTGATGGTGTCCATGGTCGCCATGGCCAAACCGGCACCGTTGACCAAGCAACCGATGTTGCCGTCCAAGGAGATGTAGGCCAAGTCGAACTTGGAGGCTTCGACTTCAGCGGGGTCTTCTTCGTCCAAATCGCGGTAAGCAACGATCTCGGGGTGGCGGAACAAGGCGTTGGCGTCAAAGTTGAACTTGGCATCCAAAGCGATGATGCCGCCCTTGCTGTCGCGGTTCAGTGGGTTGATTTCCACCAAGGAGGCGTCGGTGTCCATGTAGCACTGGTAGAGCTTTTGGAACACATCCACGGCTTGGGCGGTGGAGTCGGCGGGCAGGCCAATCGCGTTGGCGATTTTTGTGGCTTGGGCGTCCGAGAGGCCAGTCAGCGGATCAATGAACTCGGTGATGATTTTCTCGGGCGTGCTGTGCGCCACTTCCTCGATGTCCATGCCGCCTTCGCTGGAGGCGATGAACGCGATCTTTTGCGTGGCGCGGTCGGTGACCACCGACACGTAATATTCTTTTTGAATGTCAGCGCCGTCTTCAATATAGAGGCGACGCACTTTTTGACCTTCAGGGCCGGTTTGGTGGGTTTTGAGCTGCATGCCCAAAATCTCACTGGCCAAGCGCTTGACGTCGTCAATGCTTTTCGCCACTTTCACGCCGCCGCCCTTGCCGCGACCACCGGCGTGTATTTGGGCTTTCACCACCCACACGGGGCCGCCAAGTTTTTGCGCGGCTTCGACCGCTTCTTGGACCGTGAAGGCAGCGATGCCGCGGGGAACCGGCACACCGAACTGACGCAAGATGTCCTTGCCTTGGTATTCGTGAATTTTCATGGGACTCGCTTTCTAAGGACAGCCACTGACAACTGGCCTGCGTGATCTGTGTTCAAACCCTGTACAGAGCGGGATTGGCACGAAATGTATCATGCTGCATTGCACCAAGAGCGGTTTTTGCCATCAATTGACATGGGGCTTACAGTGTCAGCTGTCACCTTTGTTTCTACTGCGAAGAATTCTCATCATGGCTCAGGTTTTTATTGACGGCGAAGCCGGTACCACCGGCTTGCAAATACGCGAACGTTTGGCTTTGCTGCCACAGATCAAACTGATCAGCATAGACCCTGCCCAGCGCAAAAATCCCGAGGCCAAGCGTGCTTTGATGGCGCAAGCCGATGTGGTGATTTTGTGTTTGCACGATGACGCAGCGCGTGAATCGGTGGCCATGATCGATGGTCTTGACGGTCACAGCCCGCGCATCATCGATGCCTCGACCGCACACCGCACCCATGCGGATTGGGTCTATGGCTTTGCCGAGTTGTGCACCGGCCAAGCCGACCGCATTCGTTCGGCCTCCCGCGTGGCCAACCCAGGCTGTTACGCCACGGGCGCGATTGCGCTGATTCGTCCGTTGATAGATGCAGGCCTGATCCCCCCCGATTTCCCCTTGAGTTTGCCCAGCGTCAGCGGCTATTCAGGCGGCGGTCGCAGCATGATGGAGGCTTATGAAGCAGGGCAAGCACCGCTGTTTGAAGCCTATGCTTTGGGCCTGTCGCACAAACATATTCCTGAGATCATGCATTGCACCGGCCTGTCTGCTCGCCCTTTGTTTGTGCCAAGCGTGGGCAATTTTGCGCAAGGCATGATTGTGCAAATGCCGCTGCATTTGGCCTCGCTACCCAACCGCATCAGTGCTTCGGATTTGCATGATGCGCTGGCCGCCCATTACGCCCAAACCAATGATCCCGCTGACCCCTGTGTGGCGGTACTGCCACCCACCGACGACTTGAAGCTCGACGCCACCGCTTTGAACGACACCAACCGCATGGAGTTGCGGGTGTTTGCCCATGCGGCGCATGGTCATGCGGTGTTGATGGCGCGGCTGGACAACTTGGGCAAAGGTGCCAGCGGTGCCGCCGTTCAAAACCTGCGTTTGATGTTGGGGCTGTAGCTCAGGGCGCAAACTGCTTTTTGCAGCGGTTCACGATATAGAACTTGAAAAATAACTTGTCTTGGCCGAATTTCTCTGTAGCGAAATCAAGCACATGGTCTATCACCCATGTTTTCACTTGGCTATCCATCTCACGCTCTGGATCGCTGAGTTGCAGGCTTTGACGCTTTTCTTGCTCTTGCGACAAGGCGTTTTGCTTGAAATCTTCTTGACGCGGCTTGAGTTTGTCTAAGCGCTGGGCCTGTTCTGCTGGGTTGTTGCGGCTCTCGTACATCAGCAATTTGATGGCGTCGCTGAACACCTCGGTTTGTTCCGCATAGCTATTAGCTGCTGCTGCGCAAGCGCTGATGACCGTCACCGAGGGCTTGGCTGCTTCTTGGGCAAGCAGCGCGGGTGCAGACAAGGCGAGCAAGGCCCCGCAGCCCAAGGCTTGGCGGGCCAGAGCAAACATCAGGCAGGAAGGAGTTGGGGCTGGCTGGTGGCCCGACCTTTGTAGTCGGTCCAGCATTGGCGCGTGAAGTCGTACAGCTTGCAGTCACGTGCTGTTTGGAAGTACCAGCGCCAAGAGAAGGGCTGAACAATGATGCGACCAGGGAGCAAGGTTTCGAGCTTGGATTGGGCTTGCTTCAAGTGGTACAGCGGGATACTCATGTCCACATGGTGAGCGGTGTGCTCCATGATGTGATGCATCAAGGCGCCAATTTTCAAGGGGAAGGTCAGGTGCACCGTGGTGGACACAAACGGCTGGGCCTTGGCCCATGCACTGCGGTCATCGTGCCACGACACTTTGACATGGGTGTGGTGAACATAAACCACAAAACCAATCATGGCGCACCAGAACAAAAACGGCACAACCACGCTGCACAACAGTATGAGCATGATCGATTGCTGCGTAGCGATGGCCGCGGCGACCATGCCAGCCACCCAAATGACCGCAAAGACGGTGATCAAGATGCTGTCTTTCACAAAAATGGGACGGCGTGTGGGCATTTCTTTGGCGCTGGGGAACACCATTTTTTTCCACCAGATTTCGATCATGTAATAAAGACCTGGGGCCCAGCCACTGCGGTAGGCGCGGTCGAGCAAACGGCCCATCCACGATAACTTGGCAAATTCTTCTTGGGTAAGCGGCGCCCAGACAAAATCAAAGCCCTTGAGATTGGTGTAACCGTGGTGCACCACGTTGTGTCCAATGTCCCACAGACTGAACGTGGTGAGCGATGGCAAAAAGGCGATGCGGCCTATCCATTTGTTCAGACCACGGTGGGGCGTGAGGCTTTGGTGGCAGGCATCGTGACCGATGATGAACAAACGCCCAATAGTGAAACCCATGGCCACGCCGCACAGCAGCTTGGCCCACACCGCTTCAAACACCACGGTACCGGTCAAAAAAGCGCCCCAGACGGCAAAGTCAAGCAGCAACAGCATCAAAGCGCGTGCGGTGACACGGTGGGACAGCGGAATAAGCCACTCACGGATCACCTTGCGGTGGGGCATGGGCTCATTCAGAGGAATAGGTTGTTCTTGGGTAGTCATAGCCTGTCAATTGTACCGACTCCCCCTGTGCGTCAACTTACCCCTACCAGCGGGCGGGCAAACGCCTGCAGACCCTGTAAACCTTGTCGGGTTCGCGCACCACATAGCCGCCTTGCACCAGTTCTTTCATGATGCGGCTGACCATTTCTCTGCTGCAGCCTATGTGTTGCGCCATTTGGGCATGGGTCATGGGTGTGGGGGCAACGGGGGCGTGAGCGTTTTGCTGACGTTGCAGCAAAGCACTTAAACGACTGTAAGCATCGGAAAACAAGGCCAAACAGGTGGTTTCGGTGGCCAACCGCAGGCGCTGTAAGGCTCGCTGCAGCACCGCCATGGCCAAGTGAGGATCGTGCTGCAACACCAAACGCAAACTTTTGGCACTGACCACAGCGCACACCGTTGGCCCCAAACAGATGACGCTGGCGCAATGTGTGCCGCCTTCCAGCGCGAGCAAGCCCAGCAAATCGCCCTGACCCGCCACCGAGAGGGTGATTTCGCGGGGTTTGCTGTCTTGTGACATGGCGAACTCGCGCAAACGCCCATCCAGCACCACATACACATGGCTGCCCACATCGCCTTCTTGGATCAACAAGGTATTTTTTCGGTAATGGCGCACCTGACCCTGCTTGGCCAAGGTGGCCATGAAGTCAGGCAACACGCCATTGAGCAACAAAGAGGGGTCGGTGTTCAAGGTAGTCATGGCGGCAATGTAGGCCGCCATAGCGCGGCGCGGTATGGCTGCGACTGACGATTTTTGTATGTGCCACTTGATCGCTGGATGTCATGATCGCGTGGGAGAATGCGCCGCGAACTACACGAGACCCTCATGCCCAAACACGCCACGAAAATTGTTGCCACCCTCGGCCCAGCCTCCAGCGAGCCGGCTTTATTGGAAGAAATGATCCGCGCTGGCGTGAATGTGGTGCGCCTGAACTTCAGCCACGGCAAAGCCCAAGACCATGTGGACCGCGCCACTTTGGTACGCCAAGCCGCTCTGCGGGCCGGCAAGGTGGTGGCCATCATGGCGGACTTGCAAGGCCCCAAAATCCGCGTTGGCAAATTTGCCGAGGGCAAAGTCATGCTGCAAGCAGGAGCCAAGTTTGTGCTTGACGCTTCTCGCACCGAACTCGGTGACTTGCAAGGCGTGGGTTTGGATTACAAAGAGTTGCCGCGAGACGTCAAAAGCGGCGACTTGTTGCTGCTCAACGATGGCTTGATTGTGCTGACCGTTGATGCGGTCAAGGGCGAGCAAGTACTGACCACGGTCAAAATGGGCGGCGAGTTGTCCAACAACAAAGGCATTAACAAACAAGGCGGCGGCTTGACCGCGCCAGCCCTGACCGCCAAAGACATGGAAGACATCAAAACCGCCATGTCCTTTCAAGCCGACTATGTGGCGGTCAGTTTCCCCAAAAGCGCCACCGACATGGAGATGGCGCGACAGCTGTGCAATGTGGCGGCCGAGCCCTTCAAGCACAAGCCGGGGCTGATTGCCAAGATCGAGCGCTTTGAAGCTATTCCGCACTTAGAAGAAATTTTGGCCGCCAGCGACGGCATCATGGTGGCGCGGGGCGACTTGGCCGTTGAGGTGGGCAACGCCGCCGTGCCAGCCTTGCAAAAACGCATGATCAAAATGGCGCGGGAAATGGACAAAGTCGCCATCACCGCTACGCAAATGATGGAGAGCATGATCACCAACCCCGTGCCCACCCGTGCCGAGGTGAGTGATGTGGCCAATGCGGTGCTCGATGGCACCGACGCTGTGATGCTGAGCGCCGAAACCGCCGTGGGCAAATACCCGCTTGAGACGGTGCAGCAAATGGCGCAAATCTGCTTTGCCGCCGAAGAAGCTGAAGAAACCGTGCTGGACAACGATTTCACCGGCAAAACCTTTGAATTCATTGACCAAACCATTGCCATGGGCGCGCTGTTCACAGCACACCATTTGGGGGCCAAAGCGATTGTGGCGCTGACCGAGTCAGGCTCCACACCGCTATGGATGAGCCGTCACCACATCCGCATTCCTATTTACGCACTGACCACCAAAGTGACGACCCAACGACGTATTGCCCTTTACCGAAATGTGCGGGCTTTGCTGATGGATACCAGCACCGACCGCGACACCGCTTTAGCGCAAGCCGAGGCCCACTTGAAAGAGCGCGGCATTGTCGACTCGGGCGATGTGTACGCCATCACTTGTGGTGAACCCATGGGCTCACCAGGTGGCACCAATATGCTGAAAATTTGCCGCGTTGCTTAAGGCCCGTTTTGCTGCTGGGCGGTACTTTTAAAATCTTCTTTTTATCTCGTTAAGGAAAAACCATGGCCTTGGTTTCTATGCGCGAACTGCTCGACCATGCGGCAGAACACCAATACGGTATCCCCGCCTTCAATGTGAACAACTTAGAACAAGTACAAGCTGTGATGTCAGCAGCCGATGAGGTGGGTGCGCCCGTCATCTTGCAAGCCAGCGCTGGGGCGCGTAAATATGCCGGCGAGTCTTTCATCAAGCATTTGATTCAAGCAGCGGTGGAGGCTTATCCCCATGTCCCTTTGGTGATGCACCAAGACCACGGCCAAAGCCCAGCGGTGTGCCAAGGCGCTATCGATTTGGGTTTCAGTTCGGTGATGATGGACGGCAGCTTGGAAGCAGACGGTAAAACCATCGCCAGTTTTGACTACAACGTGAAAGTCACCCGCGAAGTGGTGGAGTTGGCGCACAAACTGGGCATCACTGTGGAGGGCGAACTGGGTTGCTTGGGGTCTTTGGAGACCATGAAGGGCGACAAAGAAGACGGCCACGGCACCGACGCCACCATGACTCGCGACCAGCTGCTCACCGACCCCGAGGAAGCGGCCCAGTTTGTCCAAGCAACGCAATTGGATGCCTTGGCGATAGCCATTGGCACCAGCCACGGCGCTTACAAATTCACCCGAGAACCCACGGGCGACATCTTGGCGATCGAGCGCATCAAGGCCATCAACCAGCGTATCCCCAACACGCATTTGGTGATGCATGGCTCGAGCAGCGTGCCGCAAGACCTGCTGGCCACCATCAACCAATTTGGCGGCAAGATGAAACAAACCTTTGGCGTTCCTGTGGCTGAAATTCAAAAAGCTATTCAGTTTGGCGTGCGCAAAATCAATATCGACACCGATATCCGCTTGGCGATGACCGCGGCAGTGCGTCAATTTTTGGCCGAAAACCCCGATAAATTTGATGCCCGCGAATGGCTCAAACCCGCCCGCGAAGCAGCCAAGCTGATTTGCAAGCAACGCTACATCGAGTTCGGCTGCGAAGGCCAAGGTGCCAAGATCAAAAACACGCCTTTACCTATGATGGCCGCCAAATACCAACAGGGTTTGTTGGCGCAGGTAGTGAACTGATCACATACCAAAGGTGTTGCATACACAAAAAATGTGTATAAAATAGGGGCTCCTTCCCTAGGAGCCGCGCATGGAAACCCGCACCAACATTGTTTTAGATGACGCCTTGGTCAGCCAGGTCATGGCGCGCGCCGGCGTCAAAACCAAAAAAGCCGCCATCGAGGCCGCTCTCAAAGCCTATATCCGCAAGCCCGACTACAGCGCTATCATGGCTTTGCGTGGCACGGGTGTGCTGGCCGACAACTACGACGCTCATGAGGCCTTTTCCCAAACGCCCATGCCGGCGCTGCGCGTGGCAGAGGCCGCACCCGCCCCTGCCTTCAGGCCCAAGCGCAAAGTTGCCAATACGTGAGTCCCCCTGTGCTGGTCGACACCTCGGCCTGGGTCGAGTACCTGCGGGCCACGGGGTCCAAGCACGACCTGGCGTTGGGTCGCGCTTTGCAGTCTGTGGACGGCGTGCTCATGCCCGCCGTGGTGCTGCAAGAGTTGCTGCAAGGTGCGCGATCGCCCCAACATTACATGGCACTGCAAAGCGCCTTGGAAACCGTGGACCTGTTCGAACCCCAAGACTGGGGCCACCTGCACGCCCAAGCCGGCTTGCTGTATGCCCGCTGCCGCTGGCAAGGCTTGACGCTTCACAACCCCATCGACTGCGTGGTGGCCGCTTGCGCCTTGGAGGCCGAGCTGCCCTTGCTGGCGCGAGACGCCGACTTTGTGCACCTGCAACGCGTGGCACCCGATTTGCAATTGATTTGAAAAAACCTTGGCACTGACCCCATGAACCCCACCCTGCACACCCACACCCTTGGCTCCCTCCCCCTGCTGGCAAGGGGCAAGGTGCGCGACAACTACGCGGTCGGCGAGGACCGTATCTTGATGGTGGCATCAGATCGCATCAGCGCGTTTGATGTGGTGATGGGCGAGCCCATCCCCGGCAAAGGGGCGTTGCTCACGCAAATGGCCCTGTTTTGGTTTGACAAGCTCGGTCATATTTGCCCCAACCACTTGACGGGCGATGCGCCCGAAAGCGTGGTGAGCGATGCTGAAAAACCGTTTGTGGCACAGCGCTCGATGCTGGTGCGGCGCTTGAAGCCCATCCCCGTCGAAGCGGTGGTGCGCGGTTAT
>CANGPV010000083.1 GCA_947455935.1 Comamonadaceae bacterium | reverse complement strand
GAGGGCGAAGCGGGTGCGCAATGGGGCCCCGATATGTCGGCTCTGTTCGACACCATCTTGAAGCATGTGCCGCCTCAGCAAGGTGACCCCGCAGCACCTTTGCAATTGCAAATATCTGCTTTGGATTTTTCTACCTTTGTGGGTCGCATTGGTGTGGGCCGCATCAGCGCTGGCACCTTGAAGCCTGGCATGGATGTGGTGGTGATGGAAGGCGAGGAAGGTACACCTGTCAAAGGCCGTGTCAACCAAGTGTTGAAGTTCCAAGGCTTGGAGCGTATTCAAGCCACTGAAGCAGGTCCTGGCGATATTGTGTTGATCAACGGCATTGCGGACATTGGTATTGGTGTGACCATCACCGATCCTTTGAATCCCAGCCCTTTGCCCATGCTCAAAATTGACGAGCCCACCTTGACCATGAATTTTTGCGTCAACACATCGCCCTTGGCAGGTCGTGAAGGCAAGTACGTGACCAGCCGCCAAATTTGGGACCGTTTACAAAAAGAGCTTCAACACAATGTGGCGCTGCGTGTCAAAGAAACCGATGAAGACGGTATTTTTGAAGTGGCTGGTCGTGGCGAATTGCACTTGACCATTTTGTTGGAAAACATGCGCCGCGAAGGCTACGAATTGGCTGTTTCAAAGCCACGTGTGGTGTACCGCGATGTGGACGGTGTGCGCCATGAGCCTATCGAGATGGTCACCGCTGACATTGAAGAAGGTCACCAAGGCGGCGTGATGCAAGCCTTGGGTGAGCGCAAAGGTGAACTGGTGAACATGGACCCCGATGGTCGTGGACGTGTACGTTTGGAGTACCGTATTCCTGCGCGTGGACTGATTGGTTTTACCAACGAGTTTTTGAACTTAACCCGTGGCTCGGGCTTGATCTCCAATATCTTTGATGGCTACGAGCCGCACAAAGGTGATATTGGCGGACGTAAAAACGGCGTACTGATTTCCATGGATGACGGTGAAATTTTCACCTATGCCTTGGGCAAGTTGGATGACCGTGGCCGCATGTTTGTCAAACCCAATGACCCTGTTTATGAGGGCATGATTGTGGGCATCCACAGCCGTGACAACGATTTGGTGGTCAACGCCACACGTACCAAGCAACTGACCAACTTCCGTGTCAGCGGCAAAGAAGACGCCATCAAAATCACGCCGCCTATCCAATTGACCTTGGAATATGGTGTTGAGTTCATTGATGACGACGAGTTGGTTGAAATCACGCCCAAGAGCGTTCGCTTGCGCAAGCGCCATTTGAAAGAGCATGAACGCAAGCGTGCCAGCCGCGAAGGCTGATTCGCCTCCAATGCCCTACAAGCTGAGCCACGCACAAGCCCTTGGGGTGATGGTGCTGGCCACCTTGCTGTGGTCCACGGCAGGCGTGGTGTCTCGTCAAATGACACACGCCCAAGGTTTTGAAGTGACGTTTTGGCGCAGCTTCTTCACCTTGGTATCGCTCAGCGTGTTGTTGCCGTTGCTCAAAGGTCGCCAGTTGATGAACCTGCCTTGGCGAGACAAAACATTTTGGCTCTCGGGAGTGTGCTGGTCGGTGATGTTCACCGCATTCATGTTGGCCTTGACGATGACCACCGTTGCCAATGTGTTGATCACCATGGCCATGGGCCCTATCTTCACCGCATTGTTGTCTCGCTTCGTGGGTGGAAGGCGTTTGGCGCTGCATACTTGGCTGGCCATTGGGGTGTCAGGCCTTGGCATGACCTTCATGTTTGTCTCGCAAGTTCAAGTCGATGCGGGACAGCATCTCCAAGGCATGTGTGTGGCTTTGGCTGTCCCCTTTGCGGGCGCAGTTCAGTGGAATGTGACGCACCATCAACAAGCAGCAGCGCAACCCACTGACTTTATGCCCGCTGTTTGGGTAGGTGCTATTTTGTCTAGTATCTATACCGCACCTTTGGCGCTGCCAGGCGTGGCCAGTTCAAACGACTTGGTTTGGTTAGCAGTTTTGGGCTTTTCCCAATTGGCCTTGCCCTGTTTACTGGCAGTATGGGCTGCACAAGTGTTGAAATCGCATGAAGTCGCCTTGCTTGCCTTGCTGGAAGTCCTTTTTGGCATCGCCTGGGCTTGGTTAGGTGCTGGCGAGACGCCCACGCTTGCCGTGCTCCTAGGCGGCGGCTTGGTGTTGGGTGCTTTGGCCTTGAATGAAGTCGCTTCTTGGAGAGTCTCACATGAATGAGTTGGTGGTTTTGACGCAGGGCGAAGTATTGGCCGAGGTGCAAGGGCAGGTGGGTTTGATTACCTTGAACCGTGCCAAGGCATTGAATGCTTTGTCCTTGGAGATGGTTCGCAGCATCATGCATGTGTTGGTGGCTTGGCAACAAGACCCTCGTGTAAAGGCAGTCGCTATGCGAGGAATGGGCAAAGAGGCGCCGTTTGGTGCGTTTTGCGCTGGTGGCGATATTCGTTTTTTTCACCAAGCCGCATTAGCGGGTGACCCACGCTTAGAAGATTTTTTCACTGAGGAATACCGCCTTAACCACTTGATTCACTGTTACACCAAACCTTGCATCGTGTTCATGGACGGTATCGTCATGGGTGGCGGCATGGGTTTGGCACAAGGCGCATCTTTGCGTATTGCCACTGAGCGAACCAAAATGGCCATGCCTGAGACCATGATTGGACTCTTTCCTGATGTGGGCGGTGGTTATTTTTTGAGTCGATGCCAAGGTGCTTTGGGTGAATATTTGGGCCTGACGGGTCAGATGCTCAATGGCGCTGAAGCGGTGTTTGCAGGCTTGGCCGATGTGTTGTGCGACAGTGATTCATTGAATTCACTATGGCAACAACTGCCTTTGCTGGACTGGGTCCATCCCGACGAAGCTGTGAAAAACTTCATGTCACCTTATGCGCAAGCAACGCAAGCTGCCCAAGGTGCCAAGCCTGTTTGGTGGTCATCGGAAGTAAACCATGCGTTTGAAGCAGCAGACCTACAAGGCATTGCAAAGTCCTTGCAACTGACTGGCCATACACAAGCCTTGGAAGCCTTGCATAAACGCTCACCGTTGATGTTGGCCGTCACCTTGGAACAAATTCGCAAAGCAAGACACATGAACCTGAGTGACGAGTTGCGAATGGAGCGTGACATGGTTCGCCACAGTTTCCATCCCCAGCATTTACTTCGTATGTCCAAGCAAAGCGACACGGTGGAAGGTATTCGTGCCTTGGCCGTGGACAAAGACCATGCGCCACGTTGGTCGCCCGCTCATATCAACGAAGTCACCCCTGAGATGGTGACGCCGTTTTTCACCAGTCCATGGCCTGCTGCTGCCCATCCGTTGGTGGATTTGCAAGCGCCCCAGACCTGAACCCCCTCACAGGAAACACCATGGCCACACCTATCAAAGTTTTGTTTGGATTTCACGCCGTGGGTGTGCGCCTCAAAACCGCTCCTGCTTCGGTCATTGAGGTTTTTATTGATCCGACCCGTCGTGATGCGCGTATGCGCCAATTTCAAGAACGGGCCAAAGAGGCCAAAGTGAAAATGGTGGAGTCCGATGGCCCGCGTTTGGCGCAGTTGGCGGGCAGCCATGGTCACCAAGGAGTGGTGGCACGTGTACACGCTATTGACATTGCCAAGTCCTTGGACGCCTGCCTAGAAGCTTTGCCTGCCGATGAACCTGCTTTGCTGTTGGTATTGGATGGCATCACCGACCCGCATAACCTGGGTGCGTGCTTGCGTGTGGCGGACGGTGCAGGTGTGCATGCCGTCATTGCCCCTAAAGACCACGCGGTGGGTATCAATGCGACGGTAGCCAAGGTAGCCAGTGGCGCAGCTGAAACCGTGCCTTACTTCATGGTGACCAACTTAGCACGAACCTTGAACGAACTCAAAGAACGCAATATTTGGGTCACGGGCACCAGCGACGATGCGCCCCAAACCCTTTACGACGTGAACTTGAAAATTCCTACCGCTTGGGTGCTGGGTGCCGAGGGCGATGGTATGCGTCAACTCACCCGTAAGACTTGCGATCAACTCGTGCGCATCCCCATGGCAGGCGGTGTGGAGAGTTTGAACGTGTCCGTGGCCAGTGGGATTTGTCTGTTCGAGACCGTCAGGCAACGTCGCAACTGACACACAGGTCTTGAAACTTTTTGAACTGCCCTTACGTTAAAACTACCGGATGCCTCAGGGGTCCGGAAATTGATTAACTTGCTTTTCAAGGAGAACTTCATGGCTTATTCATTTGGACGTAATTTATTGCTGAGTTCGGTTGGCTTTGAGCGACTGATTGATGCATTCGAGCAATTTGAAACCGCAGATGCGACTGTCCGCCCCACCGCCTACCCCCCTTACAACATTGTCAAGCTCGATCAGCACGACTATGCGATTGAAATTGCCGTCGCTGGCTTTGCGCAAGACGAAATTGACATCACCGCCGAGGGCAACAAACTGGTGATTGAGGGCAAAGTCAAAGCCCAAGCGAATGGTGAATATTTGCACAAGGGCATTGCCACGCGTGACTTCAAACACCAGTTCACACTGGCTGAAACTGTCGTGGTGCGCAGCGCCGATGTGCTCAACGGCATGTTGGTGATTCGTCTGGAGAACGTCATACCAGAAGAAAAACTGCCTCGCAAAATCATGATTGGTGACTCCACCAAACGCGTGGTGTCAGAGCGTTTAGCCGCCTGATCCCCTAGTTAAAAAAAAGGTCCCCACATCTTCACCCAAGGTGTGGGGATTCGTTCAATAAAGACCATCGTTCATGGTCTCTCCACGCACCGTTTTTTCGTAAAAACTGGCGACTCAATCCTTCTTTTTCAAATCCCCAGGCCTTCACCATGGCAATAGATGCGATATTCTCAGGCTGGATATTCGCTTCTAAGCGATGCAGTTTCATTGGACCAAAAGCTTTGGCAATTACCTGTCCAACGGCCGCTTTCATCAAGCCTTGGCGCTGCTGGCCTTCAAACACGTAATAAATCAGATACGCATTTTGAAAGTCACCTCTGAAAATATCTTGTAACTCAACCACACCTACCATCTGCTGGGTATCGCTTCGAATCACCACAAATGCTTGGTCATCGCTGGTGTTCATCTCACGCACATAGCGCTGGAATGCTTGGCTGCTGGTGGGCACCTGAACCCAAGCGCGATGCAGGTGTCGGCTGCGTCGAATATGCGACATGAACTCAGCTTGGTCTGAGGGTCTCAGGTGTCTAAGAAGAATCGCCGCCATCTCACAACCCCAGTATGGCGCCCAACACTGCACCACCCAACATCAGCCATAGCAAGTGCACACGGGTCTTGATCACGACGACCATGCTAAAAAAGCACATGAGCAACAAGCGCCAGTCCATGAGTGGGTTGCTGGCAGTTTGTAACAACCACCCCGCTGACAACATCAGACCCATGACCAACGGGACCATTCCCGATTTGAAGGCCCTCACGCCCAAGGCCTGTTGATGCAGATGTAACCACTTCACCAGAAAATAGCTCAGCAAAGAGGAGGGCAATACAGCAGCGATAAGCAAGCCCAAAGCCATGAGTAAACCCAAGGCGATGGCGCTCACACCAGCTTCGACCCCGCCAGCAGTTTGCAAGCCAATGTTCCACCCCATGACGGCAACCAACAAGATATTGGGACCAGGGGCTATTTGAGACAAGGTGACGGATTGGCTGAACACAGTTTCTGTCAACAACTGCGTATCGTTGACCAAATAGCGGTGCATCTCAGGCACGATAGCCAATGCGCCACCGACAGCCAGCAAGGACAACATGCAGAAATGCAAATGCAGTTGCAACCAGACTGCCCAGGTCATGCCTTGTCCTTGGCTTGTAAGCGCCAGCCTGTCAGCAGACACGCCGCCCCACCCACTGCCCCAATCACCGCTGCCAATGGCCAGTGCAACACAGCAGCCAGCGCAAAGCTCAACACTGCAAAAGCCAAACCCAAGGGCCAACCCAAAGGGTGTCGCACGACGCTAGGCCAAAACCGCCAACCCGCTGCCATCACCATGCCTGCTGCGGTCACACCCATGCCGTGCAAGGCAGACGCAACCCAAGGTACATGGGCGAAGGCTTGAAAACCAAACACAATGGCGAGCATCAACAAGCCAGGTAACAGCAGCAAGCCACTCATCGCGGCCAAGGCCCCCGTAGGTCCAAAGTGCCGACCGCCAAACATGACCGAGAGATTGACCACATTGGGGCCTGGAAGGGTTTGTGCCAGCGCCCATTCTTCGGCAAACTCAGACAGCGTCATCCATTGTTTGCGGTCAACCATTTCGCGTTGCACCACGGCCAACACACCGCCAAAGCCTTGCAGGCCCAGCCAGGTAAAGGACAAAAACAAGTCGGTGCGAGAGCGGGGCAGGTTTGGAATTTTCAGGCTTCCCATGGATTGAGCAACTGTACGCCCGTGCTTTGAAAATCTTTGAGATTGCGCGTGACCACGCTGAAGCGGTGTTCAAGGGCGGTGGCGGCAATCATGGCGTCGCGCTCTGAAATGGCGTAGGGGAAATGCAAAGCAGCACAGCGCTTGGCCATGCTGGCTGAAAAAGGGATGGTGCGGCCGTCAAATGCATCGGTCACCCCATCCAACCAACGTCGCAGCGCTTGACCTTGCGGCGGTTGTTTGTGTTCCAGCGCTTGCACGCCTTTTTCAAGTTCAAGGATGGTGATGGAAGACAAAAAGAACCGATCAAAAATTTGACCGTTGGCCCACGCCACAACCTGGGCGTTTTGCATGGGCTTGCCATGACGCAGTTCTGAAATGACGTTGGTGTCCAGCAAAAACATGGTCAGTCTGCTTGCAACACCGGTGCAGCTTCGATGGTCAATTGCAAAGTGGGTGGCTCGAAGTCGATGCCGTCGCCGCCAGGAATGGCGTTCATCACATCCAACAGGCTTTCGGTGGGCTGGCCTTGCAGTTTGTAATAGTCCTCGATGCGCAGCAAGGCATAGGCTGGACGGCCACGGTCGGTGATGAACACGGGGCCTTTTTCGGCGGCGCGTTTGGCGGCGGAGACATCGCGGGTGAATTCGCGGCTGGAGTAGGTGTGAAGGGGCACAGTGGGCTCCTTTTTGAAGAAATGTTTGTATGTTAAGACAAATATCTATGGATGTCACGACTTTGAGCAGCATGCCTTGGAAGTGCAAGGCCATTTTCCTTGCCAGCCCTTCAAATCAGGCCCGCCACCTACAATCAGGGGCTGATGAACGCCCCCCTTGATGTCTCCTTTTTCCAGCGCATTGCCAAGCCCCTGACCAGTTACCGCAAATACTGGGCAGCACGTTTTGGAACGGCCCCGTTTTTGCCAATGAGCCGTGCCGAGATGGTGCAACTTGGTTGGGACAGTTGCGACATCATTTTGGTCACTGGCGACGCCTATGTGGATCACCCA
This sequence comes from Comamonadaceae bacterium, assembly GCA_947455935.1. Lineage (GTDB taxonomy): Bacteria > Pseudomonadota > Gammaproteobacteria > Burkholderiales > Burkholderiaceae_C > Limnohabitans. Next base: position 1,206 of record CANGPV010000083.1, on the reverse strand, counting down.
AGCTTTGGCATGGCGGTCATTGGCCGTATGTTGGAGGCGCAAGGTTTTCGTGTGGGCATCATTGCCCAACCTGATTGGCAAAGCGCTGAGCCATTTCAAACTTTGGGCAAGCCCAATTTGTTTTATGGCGTGACCGCGGGCAACATGGATTCCATGATCAACCGCTACACAGCCGATCGAAAAATCCGCAGTGATGACGCCTACACCGCAGGTGGTGTGGGTGGTAAGCGACCCGACCGCAGTGTCTTGGTCTATAGCCAACGCTGCCGTGAAGCCTACCCTGATGTGCCCATCATCATTGGCGGCATTGAAGCGTCTTTGCGCCGAATCGCACACTATGACTATTGGCAAGACAAGGTGCGTCGCGCCATTCTGATTGACGCCAAAGCCGACTTGCTGCTGTATGGCAACGCCGAACGCGCCTTGGTGGAAGTCGCCCATCGCTTGGCTGCCAAAGAAGCTATCACCGATATCACCGATGTGCGGGGTACGGCTTTCATGGTGCGCCATACGCCCGAGGGTTGGTTTGAAATTGATTCGACCGAGGTGGACATGCCGGGTCGGGTGGAGTCGCATGTCAACCCGTATTTGATGGTGAGCGAGCAGGCGGTGGCGCAGGGCGAGACTTGTGCCAGGCAAGACGAGTTGGACACTGTCACCGCGGGTACTTCCGTCTCTGCAAAGAGCAATGCGACCTGGCAGCCCATCGCTATCGTCAATGCGAGGAGCGAAACGTCTAAGCAGGTCAAAGTTCCACCTCGCAACAAGAGCGTCATTCGCTTGCCCAGCTACGAGCAGGTCAAAAGCGACCCCGTGCTCTACGCCCACGCCAACCGCGTGCTGCACTTGGAAACCAACCCTGGCAATGCGAGGGCTTTGGTGCAAGCGCATGGCGAGGGACACACCGCAAGGGATGTGTGGATCAACCCGCCACCTATCCCACTTACCACCGCTGAGATGGACCATGTGTTTGACTTGCCCTATGCCCGCAGCCCGCACCCGGCTTATGCGGACGCCAAAGGCGGCCATGACGGTGAAACCAAAATCCCCGCGTGGGAGATGATTCGTTTCAGCGTCAACATCATGCGCGGTTGTTTTGGGGGATGCACGTTTTGCTCGATCACGGAGCACGAAGGTCGCATCATCCAAAGCCGAAGCGAAAGCTCCATCTTGCGCGAAATTGAGGACATCCGCGACAAAGTGCCT
>CANGPV010000082.1 GCA_947455935.1 Comamonadaceae bacterium | reverse complement strand
TCGGGGTAACCCATGGCAATACAGATCATGATGTTTTGATCATCTGGAATTCCGGCATGCTCGCGCACCACCTTGGATTGCATGATGCCTTGACCGTTGATGACACAGCCCAGGCCACGCTCCCAGGCTGCCAGCACGATGGCGTGCGACAAGGCACCTAAATCAAATTGACTGATGGCTGCCGGCTCGAGGTATTTGTCGTACGTCAGTACCAACGAGACGGGCGCATCGAATTGACGAAAGCCACGCATCACCCAGTCGGTGCGACGCGCTTTATTGTCACGCTCAATGCCCATGGCTTCAAACAACTGAATGGCAATGTCAACCTGGCGTCTGCGGTGAATGCCCTCGTACTCTTCTTTCATGGGGAAATCACGCTTCGGGGGGACGCCATTCATCATGTTGTCCGAGTTCCCTTGGCGGATGCGATCCAAGGGCTCGCCCGTCACCACATGCACATACCATGGCTGGGTGTTCATGCTGGAGGGAGCCCACTTGGCCACGTCAATGATTTCTTCAATCACTTCGCGTGGAACTGGTTTTGGCAAATAGCCCCGAATGCTCTTGCGCTCTTTGATGAGGGTGGAAAAATCCATGAAAAAACCAATCGAAAGATTTGAAAAATGTGGTGAATTCAGTTCAATGAAAGAGCCAATCTTTGACGAATCAACTGCTCTGCTTGCAGCATGATACGGTCTATCAAGGCTTGGCAAGTGGGGACATCGTGAATCAAACCAGCCACCATCCCACAGCTCCATGCGCCGGACTCGACATCACCATCGATCATAACTTTGGGGTAAATGCCAGCGACTTGCTCAATGATGTCTTTGATATCTAAAGTCTCGCCTTTTTCCTTTTCAATGGCCTGCAATTTTTTTACACCTTGGTTCACCATCACGCGTTCCGTGTTTTTGATCGCACGCATGATCAATGTGGTGTCAAGCTCGGTGGCATTGACAATGGCTTGTTTGACCTTTTCATGGACTGGGGCTTCTTGAGTGGCAATGAACCGGGTGCCCATGTTGATCCCATCCGCACCCATGGCCAACGCTGCAACCAAGCTACGGCCATCGGCCATACCACCTGAAGCCAAAAAGGGAATCGTGAGTTTCTCAGCCGCCAATGGCAACAAGATGAAATTGGGCACATCGTCTTCGCCAGGGTGACCACCGCATTCAAAGCCATCCACACTGACCGCATCGCATCCTATTTGTTCAGCCTTCAAAGCATGTCGAACGGATGTGCATTTGTGAATGACTTTGATGCCCGCAGATTTGAAGGTCTCCATGTACGCTTGTGGACTTCGCCCTGCCGTTTCCACTACTTTGACCCCGCCTTCGATGATGGCTTGGATGTACTCTGGATAAGGCGGCGACGTGAATGCAGGCAAAAAGGTGAGATTCACACCAAAGGGTTGATCGGTCATGTCTTGGCAACGTGCAATTTCCTTGGCCAGCAATTCAGGTGTTTTTTGTGTCAAACCTGTGATGACCCCCAACCCGCCAGCATTGGAAACGGCGGCGGCGAGTTCCGCAAATCCGACATAGTGCATACCGCCTTGCATGATGGGATGGCGGATACCCAAGAGTTCTGTGATTCGTGTTTTCATGCTTGCTCTCTTTCAATAGACATGTGGGAATAAATTCAATGCGTGGCAGGTTTTGGCTCTTTCACTGCAACAAGGATCACCAACAAGCTGACCATAGACATGACCAAGGACTGCGTTAGTACCTTTTCAATACCAATGTGCTGCGCCATGGCACCTGCAATTGCTGGGGCAATGGCGCCGCCAATCATTTCAGCTGCACCTACCCCGACACCCGTCGCTGTACCCACCAAATGCGCAGGTGTTGTGAGATGCGTCAGGGGTCCGATGGTGATGGCGATCACGCCTGCATTCATGAACGAGATCGCAAAAATGACTGAAAACAATTCCATGCCAGCAAGTTGAACAGTGGGTAGCCACGCAACGCAGACCACCGAAATCAAGGTGCCCACCACCATCAATGGCTTGCGACCCAACCTGTCAGACAACGCTGGCAATATCACGGTGCCGGTCAAACTACCTAAACCCAAGCCGATCATCATTTGGCTCATGCTTTCCAGCGACAGATGCAAATAGTCTGTCATGTAGTTGGGAAAGAAAATAGCCAATGGAATGGCACTGGTAAACATGCACACCATCACCAAGGTATGAACCCACACACTCTTGATGGGCAAGATGTCTTTGAATGAGACTTGATCTGCTGCTTGAATGGTTTGAACCGTTGCTTGGGAGTCGCGCATCACCTTGGACAAAACATATGCCAATACCAAACCTGGCAGCGCAATCACAGCAAACACCCAATGCCAACTGGGCAAAACATCCAGCAAAGCTATGCCAATGACAGGCCCCAAACCCAAGCCCACAAAGGGGGCAGCCATTTGCTGAATGCCAATGTTCAATCCCATGCGACTGGGCTTGGAGGCTTCGATCGTGGCCACGATACTGGAAGGCACATAAGCACCTTCAGCCAAACCCATCAAACCACGCAAGAGCAACATGCTGAACAAGCCCGTGGCCAACCCAGTGCTTGCCACCAGCAGTGAAAAAACAAGCACTGCGGGCACCAACACCCGCTTTCGACCATAACGATCTGACAAGGGTCCGGACATCGCCGACGCCAAGCCCCATGCCAGTGCCAAGATGCCTGATATCAAACCCAGGTCTTGATAATTTAAGTTCAGTTCTTTTTGAATCACCGGAAACAAGGGGTTGATGATGAATCGGTCCAAGCCCACCAACCCAAAACCAATGGTCATCAAAGCCACCACCTTGAATTCATAGGTCCGATCCCACGCTGAAGGGGTTTGGGTTTGTTGCTGGTTCATGTGATGGATTCCTTGGTCCAGATGATGGCTGTGTTTTGTGCAGTCCACATTTCAAATAGCGGTCCGTACGTAGCTTCAACTTGGTTGCGTTTGACTTTGAGGGTAGGCGTGACGAAGCCGGAACCGACAGTCCATGGTGTTGCGTCCAGCACCAAGCAAGACAAGCGTTCATGCGGGTCCAGTTGCTGATTCAGATTCACCAATTCATTCGCGAAGAAATCTTGCAGTTGCTGACGTGCTTGAGGTTGAATCGCATGTTTGACCAAGTCAGGTGTCAGCGCCAGTATGGCCAAAGGTTGGTTCAAATTCGCACCCACCACACAACAAGCTTCCACGCCAGGAATAACTGCCAGCAAGGCCTCAATGCCTGCAGGTGAAACATATTTGCCCTTGCTGGTTTTGAACAAATCTTTCACCCGCCCCGTGAGTTTGAGATTGCCCTGCGCATCCAGCGTGCCTTTGTCGCCGGTATGCAGCCAACCATCAAAGGTGAAGGCTTGGGCGGTTAATTCAGGCTCTAGAAAATAACCCAGCATCAGTCCCTGGGATAACACCTGCACCTCATTGCTATGTGGGTCCAGTCGGCACTGCACACCATCAAGCACTTGACCCACGCTGCCGGGCATTGGATGATTCATATCGGTCGAGTGGGTGCATCCATTTTCAGTCATGCCATACAACTCGATGAGGTTCAAACCCAATGCGCTAAACCAGCGCAACAATTCAGGCGGCATAGGGGCTGCGCCCCCTGCCGCCACGCGGCACTGGTCCAGACCCAGCGCAGTTAAGATTTTTTTCTTGACCAAGCGGTTAAGCAGTGGGATTTTGAGCAAGCGCTGCAATTTGTGAGGAGGCATTTTGGTATGCACACCTTCTCGAAATTTAAGCCACAACCTAGGAACTGAAAAGAAAAATGTAGGTCGCGCACGTTGCATGTCTTGCGCAAATGTTTCTTGTGATTCTGCAAAAAAAACTTGCATCCCTGTGGCTAACAGCATGTGCTCAACAAGACCCCGTTCGGCGATATGCGACAACGGTAAATAAGACAGCATTCTGTCGTTCTCACCCAAGGGAATACGTTTGAGTCCTTGCTCAATCATGGCCTGCAAAGTGCCAAAGCTGTGCATCACGCCTTTGGGGTTGCCTGTGGTGCCCGAGGTATACATCACCGTACACAGATCTGCTGCAGGTCGCACAACTTGGCCTAGCATGGGGGCTTGCTTGCCCACTATCTCAGACCACTCCCCGCCAGACCACTGAGGCCCTAATGGCATGTTGATGCAAGGTAAATCCTCAGGAATACCTGCCCTCATGGCTTCTGCATCATCTAATTTGCCAACAAACAACAGGCATGACCCGCTGTGGTTCAAAATTTGTCGAACGGTCTTGATGGCCAAAGTGGGATACAAGGGCACAGAAACATGGCCAGCCATCCAAATGGCCCAATCGGCCATGAGCCAGTGCGCGGTATTTTTTCCCCAAATAGCGATACGACTGCCGGCCGGATAGTTCAGCGTTTGCAGATGGCTTGCCATGCAGCGCACTTCATGTGCAACTTCAGCCCACGTGAATGTCTTGACCACGCCCTGCCCTACAGGCTGCGTGAAGCAGACGCGGTGGGGCGCAGTCGCCTCCCAGTGGTAAAGCCGTTGCAGGGCCAGCATGTCCGATGAAATGCTCATGGGATATGTCTCCTGTTACTTAAGAACCAGCACGTTGTTGCGTCTGTCTATCGCACGAGGAAGGGATAAATTCATCACCTCCTGTCCTAGCGTGCGCTTGAAAAGCTCGGACAGTTTTTTCTCAGCTTCGAAAGACATCCCCCGTGCTGCTCCCTGGGCCTTTTGCAACAACCACAAACCGTGAACTGCGCTGGCACGTTGAACTTCTACACCTCGCCATACGTAGTTCACCATCCCCAATGTGGGATGCACCATGCGGCTGTCGTTGATATTGATGAGATCGCCGACTTGTTTGTCAGGATGCAACGTTAGCCATTGCGCATAGCTTGCGAGATCAGCATGGAGCTGAGGCCCCCAATCTTTGAATATCAACGCAAGCAAGGGCTCTAGCGTGGCGGGAATAGCGTCATCAGCTAACCACTCAGCGTCGTAGGTTGGGAATTCACCATCTGGCGTGTTGGGTAATTGCATGCGCTCCACCCAACGAGCCACATTCGGCGCTCGTTTCTTCATCAACGCAGATGGGTAAGGATCTCGCCCGAGGTGTGCATACATGGGTGCGATGAGACCCAAGTCAGCAATGCTGACTCTGTACCCCATCACGTAAGGGTAATTCTGAAAATGAACGTCAAGTACTTCCAATAATTCTTCGTAGGCAGCCTCAATCAAAGGCGCAGTCTGCGTATGGATACCCAGTGCAGGCAAACTCGAACTAAAGAAATCCATGACTTTCCTACCTGCTGCACGTCGTGCTTCGCGGTCTGCACCCGCATACAGTCCACGCCCAAACTCGGTCTGCAAAAAGAGTTCTTGCTCATCACGGTAACTCCAGCGGTAGTGCATGGCGGTCTGCAACATTCCTTCCAGACCAAAACCGTCGATCAGTCTTGCCACAACCGTCTGCAACGGTGTGGATGGGGTCATGCTGGTCAGGGAGGTAGAACTGTCGAGCGCATCCAGATAGGTAACGATGTCGGTGGAGTCTTGGATAAATTGACCCTGCGGCGTTTGCAGCACAGGAAAGGTCACCATCCCAACAGCCGGTCGTACGCGGGCTTTGTAGTCTGTGTGCGAAGGGCATCGCTCGACAAAAGAAAGTCCTTTCTTGATCAGACATGAGCGTGCTTTACCTGTGTAGAGCGAGTGAGGCGTACCCCAAAGGACGAACACACCCTTCAAATCAACTTCGTTGACCATGATCAGGTACCTTGTGTCGCCAAGCGTCCCATCCAAGGATGAAAACGTCCCTGTGGATCGTACTTTGCACGGGCTTGATCAAGCCTAGTCATGTTGGCGTCCGACACAAATTTGGCGGGCCTTCGCGCCAAATTTTCATCGGCCAGTTGAATACCGCGACTCCATGATTCCAATGCTTTCATGTGGTCGGTCGCCCAATTGACATGCTTGTTTTCATCTACACCTTTGCCCAAACCGCAATAGAGCGCCAAATAAGTTCTTTGCTCCACTGAAAACGCCATATCAGGTCTGCTCGCCGGTCCATTCCAATTCAGCCACAACACATGGCTGGGGTGTGGCGGTTGGGTATCTGCAATTCGTCGAATGGCGGGTAGAAGTGGCTCTATGGGATCGTTCATCCACATGTTGTCTGCACTCCAGCGGGTGTTGGAGAGGAACAAAGTTTTCTCGCCAGCTTTCATCATGAATTCAAGCGACATGGGAATCAAGGGCAGGTGCAAACTTGACAACTTACGAACAGGACTGTGGGTCATGAAACTGACCAACTCACGGGCTTCAGACCAACTGTCGGCCATCACAGGGGCAACCACTTCCATGCCATGCGAATTGATCAGCAAGGCTTTGGGATTCATGACGATTTGAAACTCTACTTTGGGCGATACCTGCGGTCCTATCTGGTCTGCCCATCGCAATACCTGCTCTAGGTGTTGGATACGAAACACCTGGGTCTTCAAGCCAATGAAGCTGGGTCGTTTATGCAGCTTCAAATGAAACCGCACCACCACACCAAAAAAGCCGGGACCAGCACCTCTGGCAGACCAAAATAAATCTGCGTTCTCTTGTTCACTGGCATGTACCAAGGTGCCATCCGCTAACACCACATCAATGCCGATCAGATTTTGACACCCCATGCCTACATTGCGACTGTTCCAACCAAAGCCGCCTTGCAACAAAAAGCCGCCCATGCCCACCGTATAAGCGTGGGCTGTGGGAAAAAACAAACGATGCTTGACCACTTCAGCGTTCAATTCCCCAGCCAACACGCCCGGTCCAATGATGGCCGTGGCGTTGCCTGAATTAACTTCAATTCCCTTAAGACGAGATAAGTCCAGCATCATGCCGCCTTCCCGAATATGGTTTTGCGCCCAACTGTGTCCACCAGAGCACATTCCGATATGCATACCGTCTTGCGCAGCTTGGCGCACAGCAGCCATCACCTCATACACATCATTGGCTTGCACCACGATATGTGGTCGTCTCACTGGGTCGCGCACCGTGAAACTGGTACCCAAGACAGCTTGTTCAAACCCTGCTTCGCCGCGCCGAAAGACTCGCCCTTTGGATGGATGGCTTTTCATGGTGAACCTTTCTTAGCTAGGCCTGTCAGATAGCAGGGCCAAATTGTTGATAAAGTTTGGGTAAAAAACTGGCCAAGTGGCTCATTTCCTGCGAGCAATGCACCAATAAATCAGCACCTTGGTTTGCCCTTAGAGGATTGAAATGTGCAGCTACCCCGCCAAGCAACTTCCCCAAGGGGTTGTTCATGCTGCGCGGTCGCACGTTGCTGCCGCCTAGCCAAAACCTTGATCTCATTTCACAACCATCCTTTGTTGGTCGCAGATGGTGGACTAACCATCCCGTCTCCATGGGTGTGCCAGCAATACCACCACGGGCACAGATGGCGACCTCCCCTTGGCGCTTCAATCGGTCTTCATCTAAACCCATGCTCGCTGGAGCTACAAAACGAATCGTGAGGCTGAGCAATTCTGGGCCGACATACTCCACCACATGAGAAGTTCTTCCTATGTAGTGATCAAGATCGCTGCGTCCATCCTCCCATTGGGCACTGATATGCGCACGTGGATGCCACAGTTTGTAGCGCTGCGCTTCGCTACCGTGCCAAGCAAACCACCAGTCCCACATGACAGGTGTCACCCCTGGCATCTGAGTCAATGCGAACACCTGCACCGAGCCATCGGGGCCTAAACCAAAACCAGTTTCAAGAGGCCAGTAACCGGGGTCTAGCAACTTTGGCGCTTGGTTGACCAATGGAAATAGCTCAAACGCTTGACCACCCAACAGCAAGGCTTCTTTGACATGGTCGGGCAAGGGCGCCATGACATCACGAATGAACGCTGCGTAAGGGCTTTGGGCTTGCTCTGTGGGCGTGTAGCCGAGATGAAGAGCGGGAGGCATTTTCATATTTTTATTATGCTAGTTGGCATAATAAAAATGCAAGCTAGGGTCTTCCCTAGACCTGTAATTCAGTTAGAGTCAGCGGCTTATGGCAACCCATTCCATTAACAGCACACCCCGAAGGCGCGGTCGTCCAGCACGTGATCAAGAAGATGCCAGCATGGCTATTCGGTTGGCGGCATTGGATGTGTTTGCCCATAACGGCTTTGAAAAAGCCAGCATTGTGGAAATTGCCAAGGCAGCGCAAGTTGCCAAACCTCTGGTCCATTACCACTTTGCCACCAAAGAAGAACTATGGCAATCAGCTGTCAGCCATGCACAGGCTGCGTTGATGGCAGAGGCCCTACAGTTTCAAGTGATCTTGTCGCGTTCAGACCCCATGCAGTCGCTTGCCCTGCTTGCCAACAAAATGGTGGAATTTGCAGCCAACCACCCGCAATTGGTTCGCATCGTGGTTGACGAAACAGGCAAAGGCGGAACTCGTTCGGAATGGTTGCTTGAAAATTTCCTCATGCCCAGTTATGCCTTGTGCCAAACGCTGATCGACAACCTCAGCAAAGACTTGAAACTGGGTGCTGCTAAGCCACAAGCAGCCCATGTGGTACCTGTTGTACTGGGCGTCATGAATTTTCCATTTTTAGAGGCAGAAATCATACGCAGAGCCTATGGAAAAGATGTGTACGCCAAAGCCTAT
>CANGPV010000081.1 GCA_947455935.1 Comamonadaceae bacterium | reverse complement strand
TAGGCTTTTATCGGTTTTTAAAAATCGTGCTTCGTAATGCAAGGCCAGTATCAAACCATGTAGCTCGAATGACATTTGCGCTGCATCGGTGTCAGATGCCAAATGGCCAGCCTCACGGGCTTGCACCACACATCGGTGCAAAGCGCTCAGCCATGTCTTGACCGAACTGGCCAAGGCATCACTTACCGGACCAGGTCTGTCATCGAATTCAGCCGCTCCACTGATATACAGACATCCAGAATCAATTTCAGCCGAGGTTCGCTTCATCCAATTGACGAACAATGCTTGAAGTCGGGGCAATCCTCGGGTTTCTTGCATGGCGGGGTAAAACACTTCCAGTTCAAAGCGGAAGTGGTACTCTCTAACCACTGATATTTGTAACTCTTCACGTGAGCCAAAGTGGGCAAACACGCCGGATTTGCTCATCTGCATCACTTCAGCCACCGCGCCTATGCTCAAGCCTTCTAGCCCAATTTGGGTGGCCAAGCCCAAAGCGGCATCCACAATAGCGCTTTTGGTTTGCTGACCCTTTTGCAAAAGACGACCTCGCCCAGCACCGGTTTCGGTGTCAGGTGTTTCGGTCAGAGAAGAACTGGCATTCACGGGCGAAGATTAAAAATAGAACGACCGTGCTATTTTGCACTATTTGGCTTGATATGGGAACAATGCCCCTTAAACTGCTTGGCATGGACATCACCCGTATCTTGGCTGTTCGCCATGGAGAAACCGCTTGGAATGTGGACACCCGCATTCAAGGACAAATTGACATTCCTCTTAATGACCATGGACGTTGGCAGGCACAACAACTGGCCAAGGTTTTAGCGAACGAGGAAATTCACGCCATCTACGCCAGTGATCTTAGTCGCGCCTTTGACACCGCCCAAGCTGTGGCGCAGGTGCACGGTCTGACCATCACCCCACAAACACGATTACGCGAACGCCATTTTGGTGAGTTCCAAGGCTCTACTTGGGACGATATTCAACACCAATGGCCAGAGGAAGCTGAACAGTGGCGGGTGCGCCATCCTGAGTGGACGCCCAGGGGTGGAGGCGAAAGCTTGGTGATGATGCAAGAACGCATCCAACACCTCATTGACGAATTGGCTGCACCCCACCAAGGCCAACAAGTGCTGTGGGTCACACACGGTGGGGTGTTGGATATTTTGTATCGCTTGGCCAGCGGCCAAAACTTACAAGCCCCGCGTACTTGGGGCTTGCGCAATACAGCCATCAACCGTTTGTTGTGGACGCCGCAAGGTTTGCAATTGGTGGGCTGGGCAGATGAGGCCCATTTAGACCAAACCAAAGACGAGTCCAGCGCTTAAAGCTCACTCGCCAAACAAACCGCTTTCCCGCTGGGGTGCAGCCACCCCCAAATGCCGATACGCGGCCAAAGTGGCGATGCGACCCCGCGGCGTGCGCTGCAAAAAACCCTGCTGAATCAAAAACGGTTCGATCACATCTTCGATGGTGTCGCGTTCTTCGCCGATGCTGGCGGCGATGTTGTCCAAGCCCACGGGGCCGCCGTCAAAGCGGTGAATCACGGCTTCCAACAACTTGCGGTCCATCAGGTCAAAGCCTTGCGGATCCACATCGAGCATGGCCAATGCGGCTTGCGCCACCGCTTGGGTGATGCGCCCATCGGCCTTGACCTCGGCGTAGTCACGCACCCGTCGCAGCAAGCGATTGGCGATGCGCGGCGTGCCGCGTGAGCGACGGGCAATCTCGAAGCCGCCTTGCTCGTCGAGCTGCGCTTTGAGCAAGCCGCCACTGCGCATCACAATGCGTTGCAACTCCTCGGCGCTGTAAAACTCCAAACGCGCCACGATGCCAAAGCGGTCGCGCAGCGGGTTGGTCAACATGCCCGCGCGGGTGGTGGCTCCCACCAAGGTGAAGGGCTGCAAATCGAGCTTGATGCTGCGCGCCGCTGGCCCCTCGCCGATCATGATGTCGATTTGGTAGTCCTCGAGCGCAGGGTACAAAATCTCTTCCACCACGGGCGATAAACGGTGGATTTCATCGATGAACAGCACATCGTTTTTTTCCAAGTTGGTCAACAGCGCTGCCAAGTCCTTGGGCTTTTCCAGCACGGGACCACTGGTTTGGCGCAGGTTCACACCCAGCTCTTGGGCAATGATGTGGCTGAGTGTGGTTTTGCCCAAACCGGGCGGGCCAAACAGCAGCACATGGTCGAGGGCTTCATCGCGGTTGCGCGCCGCGCCAATGAAAATTTCCAACTGCTCACGCACCTTGGCTTGACCCACATACTCTTGCAGCAGCTTGGGGCGCAAGGCACGCTCAATCGCCTCTTCGCGCGGACTCACCGGCGCGGCTGACACCACCCTCGGTGCGGGGTTGAAGTCTTCGCCAAAGTTGTCGGTTTGAATGCTCATGGCTTTGCTTACCTGGCCAAGGCTTTGAGAGCGAACTTGATGCCCTCGCTCACACCCACGCCAGCGGGCAAGGCTTTGAGGCTCAAGGCGGCTTCTTTGTCGCTGTAACCCAGTGCCACCAGTGCTTGCAGAATGTCGTTTTGCGTGCTGTCGCCCACCGGTGCCGAAGACGGCCCCAAGTCAACGCCCATCTTGCCTTTGAGTTCCAGCAACAGCCGCTCGGCGGTTTTTTTGCCAATGCCGGGGATCTTCACCAAGCGCCCCGCCTCTTGCAAGGTGATGGCCTGAGCCAGTTCGGCCACGCTCATGCCACTGAGCACGCCCAAGGCCATGCGTGGGCCCACACCCGAAATTTTGATCAACTGGCGAAAAGCGGTGCGTTCCTCAGAAGAACCAAAGCCATACAAAATTTGGGCGTCTTCACGCACCACAAAGTGGGTCAGCAGCGACACCTGCTCGCCCACCGCCGGCAGGTTGTAGAAGGTGCTCATGGGCACATCCACCTCGTAACCCACACCGTGGCAGTCCACCAAAACCTGGGGGGGATTTTTCTCACTCAACGTGCCGCTCAACTTGCCAATCATCAAATGCCTATCATTGGGGAAATTTCAACGGATTATCAACTTGATTCTGCGCCACTCCTTCAGCCCCTCTAACAACACCCGACTAGGCCACCTATGTGGTGCCATGGATGAGCATTTACGCACCATTGAAATCGGGCTGTCCGTCAAAATTTCCCACAGCCACGAGAAATTCAGAATCGACGGCCACAAAGCCAAAGTCACCCGCGCCTTGGAGGTGTTGCAAGCCTTGTACGAGCGAGCTGCCAAGCCCATTGCCAAGGAGCAGGTACAACTGATGCTGGCTGGCGATGCGCACATGGGCAACCCCAAAGATGGGGCCTTAGGCCTTTCTACGCGTCGCAACGATGTCCAAGCCCGCACCCCTACGCAAGCCTTGTATCTGGAGAACATCGCTCAACACGACATCACCTTTGGCATTGGGCCTGCAGGTACCGGCAAAACCTATTTGGCCGTTGCCAGCGCTGTGGATGCGCTTGAGCGCAGCGCGGTGCAGCGCATCATCCTGACCCGACCGGCTGTCGAAGCGGGTGAAAAACTCGGTTTCTTGCCTGGCGATTTGGGACAGAAAGTGGATCCGTATTTACGCCCCCTCTACGATGCGCTGTATGAACTCATGGGCTTTGACAAAGTGCAAAAAGCCTTTGAGCGCAGTGCTTTGGAAATTGCCCCGCTGGCTTTTATGCGGGGCCGTACCTTGAACAATGCCTTCGTGATTTTGGATGAAGCGCAAAACACCACCCCCGAGCAAATGAAGATGTTTCTCACCCGCATCGGTTTTGGCGCCAAAGCCGTTATCACGGGGGACGTGAGCCAAATTGATCTGCCCAAAGGCAATCCCAGTGGCTTGGTGGATGCAGAACGTGTATTGCGTCGCGTTTCTGGTATTGCCATCACTCACTTCACCAGCAAAGACGTGGTGCGTCACCCCTTGGTGGCTCGCATAGTGGATGCCTACGACAAACACCGAAAAGCAGACTGAAGATGGCGCTTTCACAGCTTCAGTTATCACTGCAATTTGCTGACATTCCTTATGCAGCACGACATCGCAAGGCCCTGGCGCGTCATACCGTCGCCCGATGCCTGCGCCATGCATTGACGCATGACGCAGAAATCACGGTGCGCGTTGTCGGCTTGGACGAAGGCCGAGCACTGAACCACAACTACCGTAAAAAGGACTACGCCACCAATGTGCTGACGTTTAATTACGCGCAGTCACCGGTGGTCATGGCAGATTTGGTGTTGTGTGCGCCGGTAATTGCTCAGGAAGCCAAAGAACAAGGCAAAACGCTGGCGGCACATTACACGCATCTTCTGGTACATGGTTGTTTGCATGCCCAAGGCTGGGACCATGAAACTTCTTTGGCCGACGCACAAGCCATGGAAGCGCGGGAAGTGGCCATCTTGGCAGGTCTGGGCTTGGCCAACCCTTACCGTTGAGATGCTTCTTCGTCCAATAAACGCACCCTGACCGACTTGCCCTTGATGCGGCCTTTGGACAAACGCTCAACAGCTGTGTGCGCAATGGCCCGGTCAACCGCCACATAGGTGGAAAACTCGTTCACGTTGATCTTGCCAATTTGCGTCGCTTCAAAACCCGCTTCGCCCGTCATGGCACCGAGCACGTCGCCAGCGCGGATTTTTTCTTTGCGGCCACCCACAATTTGCAAGGTGCGCATGGGGGCTTGCAACTTGTCTCCGGCAGCAGGGCTGAGATCAGACAACTTGGCCCATTGCGATTCTTGGCCTTGCAAAACCTCGATGCGCCCGACCGCGCCCATCTCGTCCAAACTGGCCAAAGTCAGCGCCAAGCCTTGGGCGTCTGCGCGCCCTGTGCGGCCAATGCGGTGGATGTGCAATTCGGCGTCGGGCGTGACATCCACATTGATGACCGCGTTCAACTGGCTAATGTCCAAACCCCGCGCGGCCACGTCGGTGGCCACCAGCACCGAGCAAGAACGGTTGGCAAACTGCACCAGCACCTGATCGCGCTCGCGTTGCTCCAACTCGCCGTACAGCGCCAGCGCATCAAAACCTTGGGCTTGCAGCACCGCCAACAACTCACGGCATTGCTGCTTGGTGTTGCAAAACGCGAGTGTGGATTCAGGCCTGAAGTGGTTCAACAGCAAAGACACCGCATGCAAGCGCTCGTCTTCGCGCACCTCGTAAAACACTTGGCGAATTTTGTCGGCCGCATGCACGGTTTGCACTTTCACGGTTTGCGGCTCGCGCATGAATTGCGCTGACAGCTTGGCAATGCCTTCGGGGTAAGTGGCGGAGAACAACAGGGTTTGTCGCTGCGTGGGGCACTGCGCAATGAGCTGCTTCATGTCGTCATAAAAACCCATGTCGAGCATGCGGTCGGCTTCATCGAGCACCAAGGTTTTGACCGAATCCAAACGTAAATTGCCACGTGTCAAATGATCCAAGATGCGCCCTGGTGTGCCCACCACCACATGCGCACCGTGTTGCAGGCTTTGCTCCTGACCACGCAAGGCCACGCCGCCGCACAGCGTCACCACCTTGATGTTGGCGGTCGCTCTGGCCAAGCGCCGAATTTCGGTGGTGACTTGATCAGCCAATTCGCGGGTAGGGCACATCACCAGCGCTTGCACCGCGTGAAAGTTGGCGGTGAGTTTTTCAACCAGTGGCAAACCAAACGCAGCGGTTTTGCCGCTGCCCGTGCTGGCTTGGGCGATCAGGTCTTTGCCTGCCAGCGCCAGCGGCAAACTCGCCGCTTGAATGGCGGTCATCTCGGTGTAGCCGAGTTGGTCGAGGTTGGCGAGGGTGTCGGGGGAAAGAGGCAGTGCGCTGAAGGCTTGGGTCATGCAAGGATTATCAACCCGACCGATTATTTATGCATAGGTTCAAATTAAATGATTTAAAAAGTCATCTATCAAACTCTTCCATTTATCAGGGTATTCAATCAATTCGTGGCCATTGTTTGGGACGTCATTAATCAAATGAAAGTCCGCGACTCCACCATTTTTCTTAAAAATAGAGTGATACGAAATGACTGACTCATCTCCGTAATAAGGATCTCCGGCACCATAAAGCCACAACATGGGAATGGTTGACTTTTCTGCATACTGAGCAAATGCCACTTCGTTAAAGTCTAGAGGACATTGATCTTCCTTCTGTGCAACCCATCCACCCGAAAAGTTAATTACCGATTTAATTTTTCCTTTGAATTTTCCTTCAGCAGCATAAGCCACAGATAAAAATCCTCCTCGTGATTGTCCAAGCAAATAAATTTCATCCTGCCTGATTTCTGGCATTGATCCCGCAAACTTGATAACAGCATCTAAATCTTCCATCGCGGACTGAATACCTTTGTCCCAACTGGCAATATCGCAATTCTTGTCTTCTGACTCCAACGAAGCACCTGAACTTTGCCCTCTTCCTTTTCTCATGGGAGCAATAACGATGAAACCCTTAGAAACAAAATATTTTGCTTGTTTCGGCCATTTATACGTTTGCTTTGGATTGCCGCCAGCAGAGCCATGGTTGAAAATGACCACAGGGAAAACCCCTTTCCCCTTGGGCTTATAAATAGCAACCTCCAAATCAACCGGGGGGGTTTGACTATTTTGTGCAATCGTAGGAATTAGAACTTGATGTGATTCATCGCATCCAACCAAAAGCAAAACAAGCGCCACCGTAAGCAGAATGGAACACCTTGGAGAAAAATTAGACAGCATTTAATTCTTCACGAATGACTTTGCGCAATGTAGCCTCCGTCAGTGGTTTTGTTTCCTTTTTCTTTGAACTTGGTTTTTGAAACTCCTGTCGCAATACAGTATTTATCAGCGTTTGATACCCTACTCCCTGGGACTCGGCTTGAGATCTAAAAAACAAAAGCAAATCGTCATCTAACATGATGGTGATCCTCGTTTTTCCTTTGGCCGGAAGGACCGCCCCTTTAACGGCATTGCTGAAGTTATAAGCTTTGCGCATGGTATTTTTCTCTTTCTTGTCTACTTGCTTTTCGAATAGAAATAATTCTTATTTGATCACTTCGGTAGGTATAAACAACCACCAATATTCTTCCTGTTGAATCCATCCCCATGGTGATCCAGCGTTGCTCATTAACAGCATCAGGATCTTCTATGGTGAGCGCCACAGGGTCTTGCAAAACCATTTCCGCCTCTGCAAAGTGCACGCCATGCTTTTGCAAATTACTTGCCGCTTTAATGGGATCGAATTCAATGGTCATTCATCATTATGCATATTATATGCATATGATTTCAAGCGTTTTTTAGAATTGGAAGTGCTGGTTTAAATATTTCTGAAACTATTTCAAATCCCGCACATCATCAAAGTGTGCTTCTACATCGTTGGGCAGCAATTGAATCGTAGCCCGCAAGCCCGGCACAGCACTCATCAAGGCTTGTTCGACACTGGTACGCAAAGCCGCCGCTCGCCCCAAGGACCAAGTCGCGGGCATGTGCATATGCATATCGACAAAGCGGCGCTGCCCTGCCCTGCGTGTGGTGACGTGGTCAAACCGAATAATGTGAACTTCACCCCGTTGATGCTCAAAGCCATCCAAGACTTCCTTGATTTGTGCCAGCACTTCGGGTTCTACCGCTTCATCCATCAAGCCTTGGGAAGAGCGCCAAATCAACTCAAATCCTTCTTTCAAAATATTCAAGGCCACGCCCATGGCAACCACGGCGTCCAACCATAACCAGCCAGTGAAATACACCATGGTCAAACCGATCACCACGCCAGCAGACGTCCACACATCGGTGACCAAATGCTTGGCGTCGGCTTCTAAAGCGATGGAGCGGTGCACCTTGGCAGCGCCAAACATCACCCAAGCCAAAAAGCCATTCAGGGCAGAGCTTGCGACCGACAGCGCCAAACCCCAGCCCAAATCTTCCACAGGCTGCGGATCAAAAATTCGGTGCGCCGAGGCCCAAATGATGGCTGCAGCAGCGCCCATGATGAGAATGCCTTCAAAGCCCGAAGAAAAATACTCCGCCTTGTGATGCCCGTAGGGGTGCTCTTCGTCAGCAGGTTGTTCTGCCACTGTGACCATCACCAAGGCAAAGATGGCGCTGGCCAAATTGACAAACGACTCCATCGCATCTGACAGCAAACCCACGGAATCCGTGATGTACCAAGCCAGAGTTTTCATCACGATGGTGATGATGGCCACCACCACGGACGCCCACAGCAGCGTTTTAGGTTGGAGTCGACTGAGAAAATTCATAAACAAACCTTAGGGTGGCCGGGGCTACAAGCGTTTCAAGCAAGGTGCACCCGGGCAAACTTGCGCTTGCCCACTTGCACCACATATGTTCCTGCTTCGAGCTTCAAGCCTTTGTCGCTGACCACGCTGCTGTCGATGCGCACACCGCCGCCGTCGATCAAGCGACTGGCCTCGCTGCTCGATGGCGCCAAACCAGCGCTTTTCAACAACGCTGCAATGCCCAAGGGTGCCCCGCTCACATTCACCTCGGGGATGACGTCGGGCACCCCACCCTTGCTGCGATTTACAAAGTCTTGCTCGGCGGCATCGGCCAAAGCGGCGCTGTGAAAGCGTGTGGTGATTTCTTTCGCCAACATCACCTTGGCGTCGCGGGGGTTGCGCCCACCCTCGACCTCGGCCTTCAAGGCGGCGATGGCCTCCAAACTTTGGAAGCTGAGCAAGGTGAACCATCGCCACATCAAGGTGTCGCTGATCGACAAG
>CANGPV010000080.1 GCA_947455935.1 Comamonadaceae bacterium | reverse complement strand
GCTGGCCTTGGCGTCGGCAATGACGGTGGGCTCGAAAAACTGACCTTGCATTTTTTTACCACCGGCCAGCACACGCCCGCCTTGCTGCACAGCGTCAGCCACATGGCGCTCTACTTTTTCCACCGCCGCGTCCTCAATCAATGGGCCTTGCGTCACCCCATTGGCAAAGCCATTACCCACCTTGAGCGTGGCGACTTTGGTCGCAAACTTTTGCACAAATGCTTCATACACACCGTCTTGCACATAGATTCGGTTGGCGCACACGCAGGTTTGTCCGGCATTGCGAAATTTGCTGATCATGGCGCCTTCAACCGCCGAGTCAATATCCGCATCGTCAAACACGATGAAGGGTGCGTTGCCGCCCAACTCCAAAGCCAGTTTTTTCACTGTGGGTGCCGACTGCGCCATCAGGATGCGCCCGACTTCGGTGGAGCCGGTGAAGCTGATGTGGCGCACCGTGTCGCTGGCGCAAAACACTTTGCCTATAGCGATGCTGTTGGCGCTGTCGGCGGTCAACACATTCAACACACCCGCAGGCAGTCCAGCGCGTACTGCCAACTCGGTGGCGGCCAAGGCGGTGAGCGGCGTGAGTTCGGCGGGTTTGATGATGACGGGGCAGCCCGCTGCCAGCGCAGGTGCGACTTTGCGGGTGATCATGGCCAAGGGGAAATTCCACGGCGTGATGGCGGCGCACACACCAATGGGCTGCTGCAACACCATGAGGCGTCGGTTGTTGTCAAACTGCGGCAGGGTTTCGCCATTCACCCTTTTGGCTTCTTCGGCGTACCACTCGACAAAACTGGCGCCATAGATGACTTCGCCTTTGGCTTCAGCGTATGGCTTGCCTTGTTCAGCGGTGAGGATGCGGGCCAAGTCATCGGCATGGGCCATGAGCAAGTCATACCATTTGCGCAAAATGATGCTGCGCTCTTTGGCGGTTTTGTTGCGCCATGCGGGCCAAGCGGCGTCGGCTGCAGCGATGGCGCGGGTGGCTTCATCAGCGCCAAGGTTGGCCACATCGGCCAACTTGCGCCCGTTGCTGGGGTCGAGCACGTCGAAGCGTTGCGAGCCTTTGACCCACTCACCGTTGATCAGTGCATCAGTTTTGAGCAGGCTGGGGTCTTTGAGCAGGGCGAGGGGAGAGGTTTGCATGTCCATGGCAGAGCCGTTGTCGTTGAAAGGTCAATGCGAATCATGGCATAAAATTCCTTATGACTTCAGCCCCTGTTTCTGTCGCCGACATTCGGCAAAGTTTCCTCGATTTTTTCGCCACCAAAGGCCACACCGTGGTGGCGTCCAGCCCCTTGGTGCCGGGCAATGACCCGACGCTCATGTTCACCAACTCGGGGATGGTGCAGTTCAAAGACGTGTTTTTGGGCTCGGACAAACGCTCGTATGTCCGCGCTGCCTCGGTGCAAGCTTGCTTGCGAGCCGGTGGCAAACACAACGATTTGGAAAACGTGGGCTATACCGCGCGGCACCACACCTTTTTCGAAATGCTGGGCAATTGGTCGTTTGGCGACTACTTCAAGCGCGAAAGCCTGAAATGGGCCTGGGAGTTGCTGACCGAGGTGTACAAGCTGCCCAAAGAACGCTTGCTGGCCACTGTCTACCAAGAAGACGACGAGGCCTACGACATCTGGACAAAAGAGATTGGCTTGCCCCCCGAGCGGGTCATCCGCATTGGCGACAACAAGGGTGGGCGCTACAAAAGCGATAACTTTTGGATGATGGCCGACACCGGCCCTTGCGGCCCGTGCAGCGAGATTTTTTACGACCACGGCGACCACATCCCGGGCGGCCCGCCCGGCAGCCCCGAGGAAGACGGCGACCGCTTCATCGAAATTTGGAACAACGTGTTCATGCAGTTTGAAATGCACGAAGACGGGACGGTCACGCCGCTGCCCGCACCTTGCGTGGACACCGGCATGGGCCTCGAGCGCTTGGCGGCCATCCTCCAGCATGTGCACAGCAACTACGAAATTGACCTGTTTGCCACCCTCATCAAAGCCGCTGCCCGTGAAACCGGCTGTGCCGATGTGGCGACGCCATCGCTGCGGGTGATTGCCGACCATTTGCGGGCGACTGCGTTTTTGGTCAGCGACGGCGTGGTGCCCTCCAACGAAGGGCGCGGCTATGTGCAGCGGCGCATCATCCGCCGCGCCATCCGCCACGGCTACAAGCTGGGCCAAAAAACACCGTTCTTCCACAAACTGGTGCCCGATTTGGTCGCCCTCATGGGCGCGGCCTACCCCAGCTTGGCGGCGCAGGCCGATCGCATCACCGCGATTTTGAAAACCGAGGAAGAGCGGTTTTACGAGACGCTTGAAATCGGCATGCACATCTTGGACGAGGCCTTGGCCGATGGCGTGAAGGTCTTGCCGGGCGAGGTGGCTTTCAAACTGCACGACACCTACGGCTTTCCGCTGGACCTGACCAACGACGTCTGCCGCGAACGTGCTTTGCAAGTGGACGAAGCAGGTTTCCACGCCGCCATGGACCGCCAAAAAAACCAAGCCCGTGCAGCGGGCAAGTTCAAGATGGACAAGGCGCTGGACTACAGCGGCGCCCCCACCGCGTTTGTGGGCTACGAGAGCTTGCAAGCGTCGGCCAAAATTTTGGCGCTCTACCACGATGGCGTGTCGGTCGCAGCCTTGAACCACGGCCAAAGCGGCGTGGTGGTGCTGGACAACACGCCTTTTTACGCCGAGAGCGGCGGCCAAGTGGGGGACGAGGGCGAGTTGGTCAGCGGATCGGCACGCTTTGCGGTGGAAGATACCTTGAAGATCAAGGCCGATGTGTTTGGCCACCACGGCACGCTCAGCACAGGCACGCTGAATGTGGGCGACAGCCTGCAAGCCACGGTGGGCTCTGGCGTTCGCGCCGCCACCGTGCGCAACCACAGCGCCACCCATTTGATGCACAAGGCCTTGCGCGAGGTGCTGGGCGACCATGTGCAGCAAAAAGGTTCGCTGGTGAACGAAGAGCGCACCCGCTTTGACTTTGCCCACAACGCACCGGTGACAGACGCGCAAATCGCCGACATCGAAGCGCGGGTGAACCATGAAATTTTGGCCAACGCCAGCACCCAAGCACGGGTGATGGACATCGAGTCGGCGCAAAAAACCGGCGCCATGATGCTGTTTGGCGAGAAGTACGGCGAAACCGTGCGGGTGCTCGACATTGGCTCCAGCCGAGAGCTGTGCGGCGGCACCCATGTGCAGCGCACGGGTGACATTGGCCTGTTCAAAGTGGTGTCCGAGAGCGGCGTGGCCGCAGGGGTGCGCCGCATCGAAGCGGTCACCGGCGTCAATGCCTTGGCCTATGTGCAAACCTTGGAGCGCACCGTGCAAGAGGCGGCGGGCAGCTTGCGCACACCGACCGCAGAGCTCAACCAGCGCATCCACCAAGTGCTGGACCAAGTCAAGGGTTTGGAGAAAGAACTCGCCGCCCTCAAAGGCAAGTTGGCGTCCTCGCAAGGCGACGAATTGAGCGGCCAAGCTGTCGATGTCAACGGCGTCAAGCTCTTGGCGGCACGCCTGCCCGGCGCGGATGCCAAAGCCTTGCGCGAAACCTTGGACAAGCTCAAAGACAAGCTCAAAACCGCGGTGGTGGTCTTGGCGAGCGTCGATGGCGACAAGGTGCAAATCGCTGCCGGAGTGACTGCCGATACCCTCGGCAAAGTCAAAGCCGGTGAGTTGGTGAATTTTGTCGCCCAGCAAGTGGGCGGCAAGGGCGGCGGCAAACCCGACATGGCCATGGCCGGTGGCACACAGCCTGCTGGCTTGGATGCGGCGCTGGCCAGTGTGCAGGGGTGGGTGAGCGAGCGGCTTTAAGCTTTTTTAAACACCAAGTCCCACACGCCGTGGCCTAGTCGCAGGCCGCGGTTTTCAAACTTGGTCAAGGGCCGGTAGCTGGGTTGATCGGCATAGCCGTCGGGTCGGATGCTGGCGTTGGCCAAAGCGGGTTCTTCTTGCAACACCGACAAAATATGCTCAGCATAAGGCTGCCAGTCGGTGGCCACATGAAGATAGGCGCCCGTTTTCATACGCAGCAACAACTGATGCACAAAAGGCGCTTGAATCAGGCGGCGCTTGTGGTGGCGCAGCTTGTGCCAAGGGTCGGGAAAAAAGATATGCACCCCGTCCAAACTGTGCTCGCCCAACATGTGTTCCAACACTTCTACCGCGTCGTGTTGCAGGATGCGGATATTCCCCAGGTCTTGCTCGCCCACACGCTTGAGCAAAGCGCCTACGCCTGGCTCATGGACTTCGCAACACAAGAAATTGTCTTCAGGCCTGACAGCGGCAATGTGCGCGGTGGCGTCGCCCATGCCAAAGCCAATCTCCAAGATCAGCGGCGCCGAGCGACCAAAAACAGCGGCGGCGTCCAAGGCTTGTTGCTGAAATGGCAAGACAAACCTTGGCCCTAACTCAGCCAATGCTTTGGCTTGGCCGGTGGTGGTGCGACCGGCGCGGGTGACAAAGCTTTTGATGGTTTTGGGGTGGCTGATGTGCGGGGGTGGGGCGGTCATGCCAAGGATTATCGGCGGGGCAAACCCAAGACCCAGGCCGCTTGGTTCAAAGCCGCCGAGGGGTCGCTCAAGTCCAGCGCTTGCGCACCGTTTTGTTTGCTGAGCTTTTCGCCATCTTCGCCCAGCACCAAAGGTGTGTGCATATAAATGGGCGTGGACAAACCCAAAGCTTGTTGCAACAGCATTTGACGGGGCGTGTTGTCGGCCAAATCTTCGCCGCGCACCACATGGGTGATGCCTTGGAAACCATCGTCCACCACCACAGCCAATTGGTAGGCCCAGAGCCCATCAGCACGCTTGAGCACAAAGTCGCCAACCTCTTGTGCCAAGTCTTGGGTTTGGGTTCCCAAACGCCGGTCCTGCCATTGCCAAGGTGTGCTTAGCTTTAAATCATGAAGCACTTGTGACACATTCAGCCGCCATGCCCGTGCAGGCTTGCCCTTCAAGCCGTCACGGCAAGTGCCCGGGTAAACCGCTGCGCTGTGGCGAACTCGTTCGCCTTGGACGTCTTCAATGTCTTTGCGAGAGCAAGCGCAAGGGTAAGCCCAGCCCTTGGCCACCAGTGTGTCTAGGGCATGTTGGTAGGCCAAGTTTCGGCTGGATTGGTACAGCACCGGTGCATCAGACTGCAAACCGCAGGTGGCGAGTTGTTGAAGGATGTCCTTGTCAGCACCTGCTATGCAACGCGGCGTATCCACATCTTCTATACGCACCAGCCATTGGCCGCCGTGCTGCCTTGCATCTTGCCAACTGGCCAGCGCAGCGACCAGCGATCCGGCGTGTAAGGGGCCGGTGGGCGAGGGGGCGAAGCGTCCTATGTACATGGAATTGTCATTATTTTCAAGGGTTTAGGGCTTGTCCAAGACTTTATTCCAATGGTAAACCCTTAAATATGTAAATTTACATTGACATGACGCTGTGTAAACTTAGAATAACACTAGGACAAAAGGGTTTTAAGAATTTGTGGCCATGGGGGTCATAAATAACCCTCGTGCGGGTTCAGCACGGACGTGAAGATCTTTCAAGGAGATAACAACATGTCAGACAAAGTCGGGCCTACAGGCCTTACAGAAGCCGAGTCAGAAGAGATTCATCGGCACCTCATCCAGGGAACTCAAATCTTTGGAATGATTGCCGCGCTGGCGCATTTGCTTGCGTACATCTATTCCCCTTGGCTGAAATAAAAGGAGCACCACATGATCTACGGAAAAATTTGGACAGTGGTCAAGCCCTCCGTGGGCATTCCCATCATTATTGCGGCGGTAGCTATTGGATCGTTCTCGGTTCATTTGGCGCTTACCCTCAATACAACATGGGTCAAGAAATTCCTGAATGGCAACGCGGCGACAGCAGCGGTCACACAGACCGTCGCTACCCCGACGGCTTAAGTTCAGTCATTTCTTTTAAGGTGGGCCGGATTGCTTGTCTTTCCGGTCCATTTTTAATATGAATGCGTCCCCCAAAATCTCTCGTGGTTGGCTTCAGATCAGCCTGAAGTTTCTACCTTTTGCGGACGCCGCCACCGCTGAATTACCGCTGGGGCGCTTGCTACGTTTATCGCTGTTTCAAATATCTGTGGGCATGGCCTTGGCCATGCTGATCGGCACCCTCAACCGCGTGATGATTGTCGAGTTGAAAGTGCCAGCGGCGCTGGTCGCCACCATGGTGGCACTGCCGCTCTTGTTCGCGCCGTTTCGTGCGCTGATTGGTTTTCGTTCTGACCACCACCGCTCGGCCCTGGGTTGGCGTCGTGTTCCCTATATCTGGATGGGCACTTTGCTGCAGTTTGGCGGCTTTGCCGTCATGCCTTTTGCCTTGTTGGTGCTGGGTCGCTTGGGGCAATCTGCCAACGCACCTGATTGGGTAGGCCATCTGGGGGCTGGCGTGGCGTTCTTGCTGGTGGGGGCGGGTATGCACACCACCCAAACGGCTGGCTTGGCCTTGGCCACCGATTTATCTCCCCCCGAGTCCCGTCCCAAAGTGGTGGGCCTCATGTACTTCATGCTGTTGGTTGGCATGATTCTTAGCGCTTTGTTGTTTGGCTATTGGCTGCGAGACTTTTCACCCGGTGCCTTGATTCGATCGGTTCAAGCCGCCGCGGTCTTGACCTTGGTTCTCAACATCACCGCCTTGTGGAAACAAGAGGCCCGTACGCGTCGATTAGGCGACCCGCACGAAGAGGACGTCGACTTTGTAGCTGCCTTGAAGCACTTCACTCAGGGCGACCAAGCGCTCAGACGCTTGCTGGCGGTGGGCGTGGGCACCATGGCTTTCAGCATGGGCGACGTGCTGCTTGAACCCTTTGGCGGTGAAATATTGCATTTGGCGGTGTCAGACACTACCTTGCTCACAGCCCTGTTAGCTTTGGGTGGCTTAACCGGCTTTGCTTGGGCTTCGCGGGTGCTGAGTCGAGGGGCGGACCCATTTCGCATGGCTTGCACGGGCGTGTGGGTGGGCATACCGGCTTTTTTGGCCGTGTTGGTATCTGCGCCGAATGCCTCTTTGCTGTTGTTTGCAGCGGGAACGCTGTTCATTGGTCTAGGAGCGGGCTTGTTTGGTCACGGCACCTTGACTGCCACCATGAACCATGCACCTGCAGGCCAAGCGGGCTTGGCCTTGGGCGCTTGGGGTGCTGTGCAAGCCACCGCCGCTGGTTTGGCCATGGGCTTGGGCGGTATCATCCGAGACTTGATGGCCTGGGTGGTCGACTCAGGCAGTGCGTATGCCTTTGTTTATTGCCTGGAAGTGGTGTTGTTGCTCATCACCCTTTACGCCATGAACCCTCTGATTGCCAAGAAACTTCGTTAAATCTCAACCCTGACTTTCAACCCAAGGAGACTCGCTATGAAAATTCACCATATCCTCTTGCTCATGTGGATCGTTGTGTTGTTCTTTATGCTGGCCAACTGGTACAACCAGCCCCGTAAAAAGTAACCGCTGCGTAAGGCAGTTTGGCGCTCAGAGACTGAGAGCCAAACTCAAACCGCTGACAAAAGCATCTTCAACGCGGTGACCGATCAGCCAGTCGCCGCACAGGCCTATGTGAAGGTCCTGGTCCCAGAAAAAAGCCTGTCCCGCAGGCTTTAGGGTTTTGGCATAACGCCACAGGTGGATTTGGCTGAATCCTGGCTCTGCCCTGATGCCTGTTAACTCCGCAAACGCTTTCAACAGTTTGGCCTGTACACGGGCCTCATCGTCTTGCACATGCTCTTGCGACCACTCGGCGCTGGCTTGCACTGTCCAACGCTCTATGGGGCTGCGACCCGGTTTGGACGATTCACGCGCCACCCAAGCGATGCGGTGGTGGGTGCTTTGCGCCACATTCCACTGCGGCCCCATTTGTGCCAAGCCCGGTTGCACCAAAGGGTAGGCCAACATCAAAGTCCAGCAAGGGGCGACGCTCACGGCCTCGGTGGCAGCCAAGGCATTGAACTGGGCTGCAGGAGCGCCGGACTGGCGCAGCAAATAGGCTGCTTGCACATTGGGGATGGCCAACACCACGCTGTCAAAGCTGCCCAGCAGCTTGTCCTCAGCGTTGATCAATTGCCACTGCTTACCCTGTCGGCGTAAAGCTTTGACGCTGGTGTTGCAGTGGAGCACACCCGCATCGGCCAAGGGCTGGGCCCAATGCCGCACCACAACATTCATAGCAGGTGTACCCACAAAATGCAGCTCGCGTGAGCGGGGGGGTACTTCGACGACCCGACCCAAGGGGTCGCGTACTTGGACTGAGCTGGCGCTCCAAGGTTTGCACAAAGCTTGGGTGCCTGGCACCTCGTTCAAGGCTTTCATGAAGCGTTCATCACGGACCGTGAAATATTGGGCACCGTGGTCAAAGCCGCCGTAAGGTGTGTCACGGGTGGCCATGCGACCCCCTGCGCCCTTGCTTTTTTCAAATACGCTGACCCGATGGCCTGCTTGGACCAAGGTTCTTGCGGCGGTGATGCCCGCCATGCCGGCACCGATAACTGCGATGTGTCTCATGGGCTCGACTCTACACCGAGATGAGGCTTTTAGGGGGCTTGTCGCAACAAAGCTTTGCGGGTGTTTTCATGGGTGAGTTGTTGCAGCCACCATTGCAAGGCTTTGTCACCTGCGGGTTGTCCCTTGGGGGTGGGGTTGTCCCGCCAAGCAAAGCTGAAGGTGGCGATGCGCAAGGGTTGCATCACCTCGCACACGCACAGCAAGCCTTTGTCGATATAGGGCTGGGCCAAGGGGGCGGGCAAAAAGCCTGAACCCAGACCACGTAGCTGGGCATCGAGTTTGGCTTGCATGCTGGGCACGGTGAACACATCTTGCCCTGCCAACAGGCCAAAGGTCAGTCCCATTCCTTGCGGGACGGAATCGGCCACGGCCACGGCGCGGTGCGCTTGAATCAAGGTGTCGCTCAGGGGTTGGGGAACTTTGGCCAAGGGGTGTTGAGGTGCTACCGCAAACACAAACGGCACATCACCCAAGGGAGAAAAGCGCAGGCCTGTGGTGTTGGTGTACATATCGCTGACCCCGATGGCCAAATCGGCTT
>CANGPV010000079.1 GCA_947455935.1 Comamonadaceae bacterium | reverse complement strand
TGCTCAGCATTTGCGCGGCCGTTCCCGTGCTGGCTTTTTGGATGCCCGACTATTTGACTTGGGCCGTACCGCAAGCTTATGAAGACACGCCTGTTCGCATCACCGCCATGGCTTGGCTGTTTTTGGGTGTGGCAGGTTTGGTGTTTCGTGTGTTGCAACTGTGGAAGCAAGACAGCTTGGTGGCCGGTTTGGCATGGGGTTTCAAAATCATCACCGACCCCATCCATGACATCAAGCTGTACCACAAAGCACCTTTGCATTTGCTGCGTGGCGAGCGCATTGACCCCATGGACCATGTGAGGCACTCAGGCGCTTAAAGCGCCTGGTGTTTTCGCTTAGGCCCAACGGGCCTTGAGCATTTCCTTGAACACCTGCCGCTTGATGGGACGCTGCTGATCCAGCGGCGGCGTCCACCACCAAGCATCGCGTTGCATGTGCTCTGCAGCTTTCACAAAGCGATCACAGAACAATTCAAACTGTGCATCATCGAAATTCAGACTCATGATCATGCGACCTGAACCCACCCAACTCAAAGCAATGCCTTGTTCGCGCAAATAGTATTGAAGCAACCAGTGATAGCGTCCGGGCAAGTCATACAACACCGTCCACACGGTTTCCATGCCAGCAAGTTGCACAGGCAATTGGGCTTGGCGCAGGCGCTGGTTCAGCTTTTCCATGCGAGCCGACCACAAGGAACTGGCGTTGGCCAACAGTTGTGCCACTTCAGGGCTGTCGAGTTTGTGCAAAAACACATTCATGGTGGCCATCACGGTGGGATGGGCATTGAAAGTGCCGCGTGCAAAACAAATGTCGCCTGGTCGGTTGTCACGGAATCGCTTCATCCAAGCCGACTTGCCGCACACCACACCAATGGGCAAACCGCCACCCAAAGTCTTGCCATAGGTGACCATATCTGCCTCTATGTCGAAATACCCTTGCGCGCCGTGCTTGCCCAAACGGAATCCCAAAAACACCTCGTCCATGATGAGGGCAATGCCTTTGTCTGTACAGACTTGTCGCAATTCATGCAGCCAAGCGGTGTAAGTAGTTTTGTCGAAATGCACCGCACGAGCGCCGTCGATCAAGGTGCTGTCGGTGGGTGCTGCACGGTTGGGGTGCATGGCTTGCAAGGGGTTGATCAGCACACACGCAATGTCGTTGCGGTTGCGCAAAACACGCAGGGTGTTGGCATGCATATCGTTCAAGGTCAGGGTGTCGCTAGACGGTGGCATGGGGTTGCCGGGACCCGGTTGCACATCGTCCCACCAGCCGTGATAAGCGCCGGTGAAGCGCACAATTTTTCTCTTTTTGCTGTGGTACCTGGCCAAGCGCACGGCTTGCATCACCGCCTCGGTGCCCGACATGTGAAACGACACCTCGTCTTTGCCCGACAAAACACACAAGCGTTTGACGTTGTCCAACACACAAGGGTGGTAGCCGCCCAAGACAGGGCCCAGTTCGTGCGCCAAAGCAGCGCCTTCGGCCATGCAAGCTTTGTAGAAGTCGTAGCCGAACAGGTTGACACCGTAGGAGCCCGTCACATCGATGAACTCATTGCCGTCCATGTCGCGCAAGGTGACGCCTTGGCTACTCTCCCAAAAATAGCCCATGTTCAGGTGCTTGGACAACAAAGCGCGAAATTGGTAGGGCACACGGTACTGGCTGGTGAGCTGCATGTCCGACACCATGGGCTTGGCGGCTTGGGTATGCGCCAAAGTCAAAGGACTGCGTGCCGTCAATGTGTCGCCCAAAGTTTGGAGTGCCGCACGACGCTGCTGGGCAATCTCGCTGGGTGCGCCATCCACCGAAAACCACGCATCCTCGCTGTAACTGTAAGCAGGAAGCCAATGGGCAAAGCGCTTAGACATGCGCAAATGACCGCCCAAGGAAGGGTGTTTGGCCAACGACAGTTGCAAACGCTGCACCACACGTTGCAACAACACAGCCCCCACCATCAAAGCGGTTCCAGCTAACACCACTGACACCGCTGTTTCATATGCATCCATGCTGACACCTTTCGAAAACCCCTTTTGTATGACACTCAGGTTAAAAAATGATGACTGTTCGTGAACTTATTCAACGCCTTGTTAGCCAAGAAGACTTGAACTTCTTGTTAACCAACCGTATTCCCCGCGTCGCGCTCACCCATTTCATGGGTTGGTTCAGCCAATTGCGTCATCCTTGGCTGGCCAAGGCTTCCATCTGGGTGTGGCAACAATTTGCGGATTTGGATTTGTCCGAGGCCAAAGCGCAGCGCTTTGACAGCTTGCACGACTGTTTTATCCGCGAACTCAAAGCTGGTGCTCGCCCCGTTGATAACGACCCGAATACGCTGGTGAGCCCATGTGATGGCATCGTGGGTGCCATGGGCGAGGTCAAAGACGGGCAGTTGTTCCAAGCCAAAGGCTTTCCCTACACATTGCACGATTTGCTGGGAGACAGGGCACTGAACTCGCCGTGGCAGGATGGCGTGTTCATGACGATTCGCATCACCTCGTCCATGTACCACCGCTTTCACGCCCCCTTTGATGGGCGCTTGCAACGTGTGCAATATTTTTCCGGTGACACATGGAACGTCAACCCCATCGCCTTAAAGCGGGTTGAAAAATTGTTTTGCAAAAACGAACGTGCTTTGCTGGAGGTGGAGATAGGCGAGCAGCGCTATCCCGTGGCTTTGGTGCCAGTGGCAGCCGTGCTGGTGGCCAGCATCCGTTTACACGCCATAGACACTTTGCTGCACACCCGCTACCAAGGACCGCAGGTCATCACCTGTGATCATTCGTTTCAAAAGGGGCAAGAGCTGGGCTGGTTCCAACATGGCTCAACCATTTTGGTGTTTGCGCCCAAGGGCTTCACTTTTGCCGCAGACTTACACGACGGCACGCCGTTACGCATGGGACAAGCGCTGATGCACCTGCCAAACAAGACCACACCTGCAGCTTAAAGGCTTGGGCTACCCAAGCGGCGATAGCGCCACACCACCGCCGACATGCCCAGCGTGACCGCCACAGAAAACACGGTGACCAACACGCTCAATTCAACCTGTGCATACAACATCAAACTGTAGCCCGCCATCATCAGCAAGATGCTGGCGTTTTCATTCACGTTTTGCACCGCAATGGATCTGCCTGCACTGAGCAAGGTCACACCACGGTGTTGCAGCAGGGCATTCATGGGGACCACAAACCATCCTCCCACCACACCGATGGCAGCCGTCAGCACTGCCGCCGTTTGCCACTCGGTGACCCAGAGCATCAGCGGCAACAACACGCCCAGAACGATGCCCATGCCCAACACGCTGGTGGCTTTGTGCAATGACACGGTTTTAGCCGCAAGCGCTGCACCCACGACCACACCTACCGCCGTGGCTGCCTGCAAATAGGCTGCTTGCGAGAGATTCAGGTGCAACTGCTGCTGCGCCCACGCCAAGACAATCAATTGCAAGGTTGCGCCCACGCCCCAAAACAAGGTGGTGACGGACAAGCTGACGCTGCCCAAAGGGTCACGCCACAAGGTGCGTTGATCCTGCCAACACGACCGCCACACCGACAGCCAGGCCCCCTCCACACGTTCATAGTGTTTTCCGCTGCCTGGGATCAAGCCGTTCAACACGCTAGCCAAGCCATACAAACACAGCAGGGCAGCCATGGATGCGCTGTAGGTGCTGGTGGGTAAATGGGTACTCAGCCAATGCAGTCCACCTGCCCATTGCAACCATGCGGTGCTGACCAAGGCACCCCCCAAGACCACGCCCAACAACACCGCACTGACGGTGCTGATTTCAATCCACGCATTGGCAGATACCAATTCTTCGGGTTCGGCTAATTCAGTGACTAAGCCGTATTTGGCAGGCGCATAAGCGGCAGCACCCACGCCCACCAAGGCAAATGCCAACAAGGGGTCTAGCCCGCATAACATGCCAAGACAAGCTAAGGCTTTCACACCATTGGCAACCAACATCACGTAAGGCTTGGGCCAGTTGTCTGCCCACACGCCCACCCAGGGTCCCAAGACCACATAAGACAGGTTGAACATGAGTTTGAGCCACGGTATCCAAAATGCCGCTTGGCCTTGCGCCATCAGCACCGCCATGGCGACCAATAACAAGGCGTTGTCTGCCAGCGCAGACACGAACTGCGTGACCATCAGGGGGACAAACCCCTTGCGCCATAAAGAGGTCGTCAAACGACTTCGGGAACAGGCAATGCAGGCGGCGTGACGACTTGGGCTGATTTAGGGAGGGGTAAATCATCCATGATTTGGTCCCAGAAGATCAACTCTAAGCGTCCGTCCACATGCTCGACCAAGGCGGAGCGGCTCTCCACCCAATCACCATCGTTGCAATAGAGCACGCCATCGATGGTGCGAATTTCAGCGCGGTGGATATGACCACACACCACGCCTTGGTAGCCACGCTTTTTGGCTTCATGAGCTACCGCATTTTCAAAATCAGTGAC
This sequence comes from Comamonadaceae bacterium, assembly GCA_947455935.1. Lineage (GTDB taxonomy): Bacteria > Pseudomonadota > Gammaproteobacteria > Burkholderiales > Burkholderiaceae_C > Limnohabitans. Next base: position 4,623 of record CANGPV010000079.1, on the reverse strand, counting down.
AAAGTTCAAGGCTTTTTTCACCTTGCTTTTAAGATAAGCCGACAGCGACCAGTACGGCAAACCCATGTGACGGCGCAGGCGGTTGAAATGACGATTCAAACGCAACGCCCATTCATACAAAGTGTCGCCCAGGTAGGCCAGCCATTTGGCGTACTTGACCACCGCATCGAAATAGTCGCCATGCACCAGCCACAGACGTCGACCATCCAGCATGGTGTGCGAAGTTTCCTCTAAGACGTCAATGCCACCGAATTGATGTTCAACGAAGTCTCGGGCAAATTCATCATGGTTGCCAGGCACATACACCACATGGCAACCTTTGCGAACACGGCGTAAGATTTTTTGCACCACATCGTTATGGGCTTGCGGCCAATACCATTTACGGCGCAACTGCCATCCATCGATGATGTCACCCACCAAATACAGGTAGTCGCTGGAGTGAGATTTCAAAAAATCGAGCAGGGCCTCGGCCTGACAGCCTGGGGTACCCAGATGCAAGTCAGAAATAAATACAGCGCGGTAATGCATGGCCCTTAGGCTAATGCGTGTTTATGTCGGTTTGATGAATGCGCGGCGCTCAGCGCATCAATCGTTGGTGAATATCCCCGACACACGGTCCAAGCGCTCAAGCGCCATGCCGCAGCCCCGCACCACACACGACAACGGATCTTGCGCAAGCAACACAGGCAATCCCGTTTCTTCAGAAATCAGTCTGTCTAGGTCGCTTAGCAAGGCGCCACCCCCCGTGAGCATGATGCCTCGCTCGGCAATGTCAGAGCTGAGTTCGGGCGGGGTATTTTCTAGCGCTATCTTGATCGCGGTGACCAAGCCATTGAGCGGGTCGGTCAAGGCCTCTAGAACCTCGGTTGAAGTCACCGTAAATGACTGCGGCGTGCCTTGACTAAGGTTGCGACCGGTGATTTGCATTTCTTTCACCTCGGCAGTGGGGTATGCCACGCCGATGGTTTTTTTCAGCATCTCGGCGGTTTGGTCACCGATCAACATGCCGTAGTTGCGGCGAATGTAGTTGACGATGGCCTCGTCAAATTTATCCCCGCCAATGCGTACCGAGCCTTTGTAAACCATGCCACCCAAGGAGATGATGCCGACCTCGGTGGTGCCACCGCCAATGTCCACCACCATCGACCCACAGGCATCCGCCACCGGCAGACCTGCGCCAATGGCAGCAGCCATGGGCTCTTCAATCAAATACACCTGGGAAGCTCCAGCGCCCAAGGCTGATTCCCGGATGGCACGTCGCTCGACTTGGGTAGAACCACACGGCACACAGATGACGATACGGGGACTGGCTCGCAACCATGCATTCGCATGGATTTTGCGAATGAAATATTTCAGCATTTGCTCGGTAACAGTGAAGTCAGCAATGACGCCATCCTTCATGGGCCGAATCGCTTCGATATTAAAGGGCACCCGCCCGAGCATGCCCTTAGCCTCGTGACCCACGGCGATCAAGGTTTTTTTGCCAGCGACACCTGCTTCATGTTTGATGGCCACGACAGATGGCTCATCCAGCACCACGCCCATATCTTTGGCATAAATCAAGGTATTGGCGGTTCCGAGATCGATGGCCAGATCGGTCGACAGCCAATGAAATAAACGCCTCATGGCGCCTTCATCAAAAAGGCGGGAATGGCTGTAGGGGTTAGAGGCTGTTCGCTGGCCCTGACTTTCACTTGGGGCTTCATGGCAAAACAGATGCCTGGCGGCATTTCCAAGCCCAACTTGCGTGCATATAAACGTGCAGCCCAAAGCATTTCTTGGTTATTTCTTCTGAAGATGGCGCAGTCGCATTCTTCCAAGGCCAATAACTGGGCTTCACGTAATCCTGTTTTTTTGGCCATGGCGATCAAACTCCAACCTCCACGCTCACGGGTCATGCGCAACAGCTCGCCAAAGGCTTTTGCGTCGTTTGCGTTGAATGTGGCAGCCAGAAACATGGGGTTGGGACGTTGCTTCAATTAATAATTGACAAATTTGCCACTTTTTTGAGCAAACCTCCATCCCTAATTGGGGAAAAGATCATTTTTAATTTGCCGTCAAAATAAGACCGCATGTTTAACGCACCCCACCCCGCCATTGCCTTGCTGTTTGCCTTCGGCCTGATGGTGCTGGTGGTCCTGCCTTTGCTGGCTTGGTTGCTGTTACACGGCCATCGAGACACCAAAGCCCATCTGTGGTTTGCGGGTACGGGTTTTTACGCATTCACCGCCGTGCTGTTCAGCTTGCAATACCAAGTGCCCGCATGGCTAGCCTTTGATGTGGGAACCACCTCCACCGTGGTGTTTTTCTTTTTGATGCACGAGGCCATGCGGCGGGAAATTTCCCAGGCCCCCGCTCGCTGGGGTGCGATGTTCACATTGACACTGAGTTTTGGTGCTTTGTATGGCTATGTGGACTATGTGGGCTTGCGCCCAACGCTGGGATTTTTCATTCACTCGGTCACCTTTTCTGTCTTGGCGTTTTTTAATCTCCGTATGGCTTTGCGCTTGCAAAAGCATTTTCAAAGTCGCGCTTGCTGGGTGATGGCTTTTGCCTTTTGTTTGTCCTTGGGCATCAACAGCACACGTGCTTTGATGATTGTGTTCACCGGCGACACCGTGCCCTTGCTCACCTTCAGTGCGCTGTCCAATGCGTTTTTAATGAGCATTTTTTTGGGAACGATTTGCTACAGCTTTGGTTACTGGGGCTTCATGCTGGAAAAAAACCGCGATCAAATGGTGAAATTGAATTCACGCTTTGCAGCGGTCAGCAGCTTGGCGGTGTTCAACACCGCCATCGTGCATGAGATCAGCCAACCCCTCCAAGCGGTTCAGTTGTGCTTGAATAATTTACGTCCCGCTGCACAGACCACGCAAGAGCTGGAAACCGGATTAGATCGTGCCATGAGTCTGGTGCGAAAGTTGGGCCACACCGTATCAGCTTTACGCAATTTGATGGCCTCGCAGCAAGAGCGCCCCAGCCAAGTCAATGTCAGCGAGTTGTTGCAAGAGTTCTTGCCTATCGTGCAGGTCGAGTGCAATCGCAACCAGGTGCAGTTCGAGCAGCGCTTGTTAAGTCAGCCAGTAGGGGTTCAGTTGGACAAAATTTTGCTCGAGCGTGTGGTTTTGAATTTGGTCGCCAATGCCTTGGATGCCCTCAAGCACGTTCGTCCCTCTTGGCCACGCTTGGTGCTTCATACTTATTTGCAAGACATCGCTGGCAAACCACATTGGTGCTTGCGGGTACAAGACAACGGGCCCGGTATTGCACCCGAGTTACTGTCCTCCATCGCCCAACCCTTGCAAACCAACAAAGAAGACGGTGTGGGCGTGGGTTTAGCGCTGGCCAATGTGATGCTGCGCCAATGGCAAGGCGAGTTGCATGCGCGTAATCTTTCGCCCCTAGAGGGTGGCGGCGCCGAGGTGGAAATCCGTATTCCTGTGGCGCGGACATGAACAACGCCATGAGCCATGTTTACCTGTTGGACGACAACGACGATATACGTCTGCATTTGGGGGACGCCTTGCGTCAGCACGGCTGGGCGGTTTCGGTCTTTGCCCAAGCCAAAGACTTTTTAAGTCTCCCTCATTGGCCCTACCCTGCAGCCTTGGTGCTGGATATGCGCATGCCCGAGATGAACGGGTTGGCGGTTCAACGCAGCTTGCAGCAGCAGGGGCGCAATATGCCCATCATCTTTATCAGCGGGGAAAGCCAAAGCCAAGAAATCATTGATGCCATGAAGGGCGGTGCAGTGGAGTTTTTGTGGAAGCCTTTTGAGCTGGACGTGTTGCTGGAAGCCATCCAAAAAGCCTTGGCTTTGGATACGCGACAACAGGTGCAGCAACACAAATGGGCCCAAGTGCAAACCCTTTACAACAGCTTAAGCTCCCGAGAAAAAGAACTGTTTCCTTTGCTGTTGCAAGGCTTGGGTAACAAAGACATTGCCGAGCAAACCGGCGTGCTGGCTGATACCGCGAAGAAACACCGTGCCAGCGTTCTGTCAAAAATGCAGGTGGATAATCTAGCAAGTTTGTTGCAGTTATGCCAAGGGTTCAAGCCCCATAACCCTGCTCGTTCATCTTGATACCTCCCATGCTCCACTACGAAACCATACCCGTCACGCCCTTTCAACAAAACTGCTCGGTGGTCTGGGAGGACGAGGGCATGACCGCCGCCATCATCGACCCAGGTGGTGACTTGGACATGCTGCAAAGCGCTTGCAAGCAACTGGGTGTGAAGTTGGTGGCGATTTGGATCACCCATGCGCACATTGACCACGCGGGTGGCACCGCCGAGTTGGCTGAGGCCATGCAATTGCCCATCATCGGGCCGCACCCGGGCGATCAGTTTTGGATTGATGGTTTGAAAGACGCTGCGGCGAACTATGGTTTCCCGCCATCACGCGCTTTCACACCCACCCGCTGGTTGGCTGACGGCGACACCGTCACCTTAGGTGCACATACCTTGCAAGTGCGTCATTGCCCTGGCCACACGCCGGGCCACGTGGTGTTTTATTCGCCCGAGTTGAAGCGGGCCTTTGTGGGTGACGTGCTGTTTGCCGGCAGCATTGGCCGCACCGATTTTCCCCAAGGCAACCACCAAGATTTGCTTGACAGCATCACC
>CANGPV010000078.1 GCA_947455935.1 Comamonadaceae bacterium | reverse complement strand
CAAAGCCTCCATGGAAATTCCCTCGTCACATGCTGGCGTAGTGGCCGCTTTGAAAGTGAAGTTGGGTGACAAGGTTAAGCAGGGCTCTGTGGTGTTGACCATGGAAACTGCCACGCCCGCAACTAGCCATGCAGTGACACCGCCTGTCATGCCGACTGCTGCGCCGGTCATTGCGAGCAAAGCGAAGCAAGCTCAGACTGCTTCGGCCTCTGGCCTCGCAGTGGCAACCGAACCCCGCGACTACGACCTGCTGGTTTTGGGCGGTGGCCCAGGCGGTTACAGCGCTGCGTTTCGTGCCGCTGACTTAGGCTTGAAAGTCGCCATCGTCGAACGTTATGCCGAGCTGGGTGGCGTGTGCCTCAATGTGGGTTGCATTCCCTCCAAAGCTTTGCTGCATGTGGCAGCCGTCATGGACGAGGTGAGCCACCTGTCTGCGGCGGGCATTGACTTTGGCAAACCCAAGGTGAATATCGACACCTTGCGTGGCCACAAAGAAAAAGTCATTAGCAAACTCACCGGCGGCTTGGCGGCCATGGCCAAAATGCGCAAGGTCACGGTGCTGCGTGGCTATGGTGTGTTTGTCGATGCCAACCATGTGTCGGTGGAAGAAACCAGTGGTAAAGCGCAAGACAAAACCGGCAAAACCCAAGTGGTGAGTTTCAAGACCTGCATTATTGCCGCAGGCAGCCAAGCGGTGCATTTGCCTTTCATGCCCGACGACCCCCGAGTGGTGGACAGCACGGGCGCCTTGCAATTGGCCAAGGTACCCAAGCGCATGTTGGTGCTGGGCGGCGGCATCATCGGTTTGGAGATGGGCACCGTTTACAGCACGCTGGGTGCAAGACTGGACGTGGTGGAAATGATGGATGGCTTGATGCAAGGCGCGGACCGCGACTTGGTGAAGGTGTGGCAAAAAATGAATGCGCCACGCTTTGACAACATCATGCTGAAAACCAAAACCGTGTCTGCCCGCGCCATGGCCAAGGGCATTGAAGTGACCTTTGAAGGCGAGGGCGCACCTGCGCCGCAGTTGTACGACTTGGTGTTGCAAGCCGTGGGCCGTACACCGAATGGCAAAAAAATTGCCGCAGACAAAGCCGGAGTGGACGTGACCGATCGAGGTTTCATCAACGTGGACAAACAAATGCGCACCAATGTGCCGCACATCTTCGCCATTGGCGATGTGGTGGGGCAGCCTATGTTGGCGCACAAAGCGGTGCATGAAGGCCATGTGGCTGCCGAAGTCATTGCCGGTGAATTGCAAGAGAAGCACGAACTGGCTTGTGCTGTTTTCGATGCCCGCGTTATCCCAAGTGTGGCTTACACCGACCCCGAGGTGGCTTGGGTCGGCTTGACCGAAGACCAAGCGAAGGCGCAAGGCATCAAGGTGAAAAAGGGCTTGTTCCCTTGGGCTGCTTCAGGACGCGCCATTGCCAATGGCCGGGACGAAGGCTTCACCAAACTCTTGTTTGACGATAGCCCTGAGGCGCATGGTCATGGCCGCATCTTGGGCGGCGGCATCGTGGGCACCCATGCGGGCGACATGATTGGCGAGATTGCACTCGCGATTGAGATGGGCGCAGACGCGGTGGACATCGGCAAAACCATCCACCCCCACCCCACGCTGGGAGAGAGCATCGGCATGGCGGCGGAAGTGGCGCATGGGAGTTGCACGGATTTGCCGCCAGCACGCAAGTAGCCTAGTCAAGCCTAGAACGGCTGATGTCAAAACCCCTTCTCTACAGCTACCGCCGCTGCCCTTACGCCATGCGGGCTCGCATGGCTTTGTTGCAAGCGGGCGTGGCCTACCATGCGCATGAATTGACCTCATTGCGTGACAAGCCCGCCGAGATGTTGGCTTTGTCGCCCAAAGGCACAGTGCCGGTGCTGGTCTTAGCGAATGGCGAGGTGCTGGAACAAAGCATGGACATCATGCGCTGGGCCTATGGTCAAACCGGCGACAAAGACAGGTGGTGGGCGAGGGCGCAAACCCCTGAAAACCAAGCGCTGTTGGCGTTTTGCGATGGCGAATTCAAACACCATCTGGACAGAACCAAATACCCGCAGCGTTACAGCGATGCCCAAGGTGGTGACCACCACCGCGAACAAGCTTTGAGGGTGTTACTCACACCGCTAGAAAAGGCCTTGCACAGCCAAGCGTACTTAGGGGGCGATCAGCCGTGCGCGACCGACATCGCCGTATTTCCCTTTGTGCGTCAATTTGCGGCGGTGGACCCCGCTTGGTTTGAGGCCTTGCCTTTGCCCAAGGTGCAGGCTTGGCTGGCAGGGTGGCTGAATCATGCTTTGTTTGAAATGGTGATGGTCAAAACTTCGAGAAGCTGAAAGTTGGACTACTTTAGGGTTTTTTCTTATTGTTAACCAAAGAATTCAATATTAATGTGCAAAAGCATTTGCAACTTCTATTGAAAGACCCGCCATGACCCTGAAATCCCAAATTGATGCCGTGCTCAGCGCCGGTGTGAAGTCCGGTGCCGTGCCCGGTGTTGTTGCCGCTGTTGCTGACCGCGAGGGCGTTGTGTATGAAGGTGCTTTTGGTGAAAGAGCCTTGGGTTCGGGGAACGCCATGACCAACGACACCGTGGGCTGGATTGCCTCCATGACCAAGGCCATCACTTCCGTAGCTGCGGTGCAGTGTGTGGAACGCGGTCACCTCAAGCTCGACGAACCCGCCAAAAACATCTGTCCCGAATTGGGCCATGTGGGTGTACTTACCGGCTTTGATGCCAACGGCAAGCCGCAAACCCGCCCGCCTAAGCGTGACATCACGCTGCGTCAGTTGCTGACCCACTCAGCTGGTTTCAGCTATGAAATTTGGAACACAGACATGCAAAAAGTGCAGGCGGCACTGGACATCCCCAGCGTCACTGAATGCAAAAACAAGGCGTTGACCTTGCCGCTGTTGTTCGACCCAGGTGAGGGTTGGGAGTACGGCATCAACATCGATTGGGCTGGCAAGATGATTGAAAAAGTCAGCGGCCAAACCTTGGGCCAGTACCTCAAGCACAACTTGTTTGATCCGTTGGGCATGAGCAGCACTGCGTTTCACATCAATGACGATATGCGCCAACGCGTGGCCACCACCCATCTGCGTGGCCCTGATGGTAATTTGGCCGTGTTCCCCTTTGAAATTCCGCAACAACCCGAGTTTGAAATGGGCGGCGGTGGCCTGTACGGCACGGTGGGCGACTACCTGAAGTTTTTGCGCATGGTGCTGAACCATGGGCAACTGGGTGGCGAGCGTGTCTTGACGCCCGAGGGTGTGGTGTCGCTGGGTTTGAACCACATGGGCGACTGCCGCGTCTACAACCTCAAGGCAGCCATTCCCCTCACCAATGATGCAGAGTTTTTCCCTGGTAATCCGAAAAGTTGGAGCTTGGCTTTTCAGATCAACCATGAAGCAACACCTACAGGACGCCCAGCAGGCGGCATGATGTGGGCGGGCTTGGCTAACTCTTACTACTGGGTCGATCAGACGAACGGTTTAGCTGGGGTGTACATGACGCAAATCTTCCCCTTCGCCGACAGCAAATCGCTGCCCTTGTTCTACGACTTTGAAACAGCGGTGTACCAAAACCACTGATTACACCCGCGCAGCATCGCGCAGAACTTTGGCTGCCCATTGATTGAGGCTGACGCCGTTGGCCTCGGCGGCAATCAGCGCAGCGCTGTGAACTTCGGGGTCCACCCGAAGCATCAGTTTGCCGCTGGCAGGTTTGAGGGCTTGTTTGCCGCTTTGGGCGCAGTCATCGTTATAAAAATCGATGGCTTGGTGAAAGTCGTTGGTCAACTGCTCAACGGTTTGGCCTTCGAAACTGATGCTGGTGTGGTTGGGTAAACCCAAAACCTTGCCCCAAAAAATACCGTCGGCTTCGTCAAACTCAATGCGAGCTGTATAACCCTTGTAGTGCATGCTGCTCATACCTCAACTCCTATGGCGGTGAGCCATTCTTTGATTTCTCTGACTTGATAAGGCTTGGCCTCTTTGCCCGGATGCGGGCGGTGGGCATGTTTGACCCCGCCGCTCAAATGCAAAGCCACCCTGGAGCCTTGGCCCTCGTGAACCTCGCCACCTAAAGCAGTGACCAGTGCCTCAATGTCTGAAAACTTGATATTGCTTGCAGTGGGAACTGCAAACAGTGCTTTCAGGGTTTTGAGGTGCTTGCTGTTCATGGTGAGAAGATATCTGAAAATATCTGATTTTGCAATCACTTTATGATTGCAATATTGGATTCAGGCTGCGACGGATCAGTCAGCGTTCCAACCAAGGTGTGCGCAACTTCATGGGCCAAAAAATCGTACACAGCCCGAATGCGAGCGCTGGTTTGCAGCTCTCGGTGAACGGTGAGCCACATGGGGAATTGGGGCAGTTCCAACGCGGGTAGCAGCGCTTGAACTGAAGGCTCGCTGCGCAGCAAGTAGTCGGCCATAAAGCCCACACCCAAACCCGCTTTGACCGCCACCCATTGGGCGATCAGGTCGTCGCTGCGCAAGGCAAAGCGCAGGTCTTGGCTGGCAAAACCTTGGGCTTCAAAGCCCAGTTCGACATCACTGTTGTGGTCGCCTGCGATCAGGTCGTGGCTCACCAAATCGGCGGCTTGCAAGGGCGTGCCTTTGCGTTGCAGATAGTTTGCGTGTGCGCAGGCCCGAATGGCGATGTGGCCGATGCGCTTGGCGATCAGGCTGCTTTGTTCGGGGCGCACCATGCGCAGGGCAATGTCGGCTTCGCGGCGCAGCAAGTTGCTGACATCGTTGCTGACCACCAGCGCGACCGTCACCTCGGGCAAGGCCTGTCGCATGTTTGCCAAGATGGGCGGCAATAAAAAACACGCCACGGGTTGGCTGGCGGTGATGCGAACCACGCCCTGCAAACTGGCGGTGCTGCCACTGGCCAAGCGCGAAAAACTGGCTGCGCCGCTGTGCATGGTTTGGGCCGCTTCGGCCAATGCCAAGGCGTTGGGCGTGGCTTGCAAACCGCGGCCTGTGCGCTCAAACAGCACCACATTCAACTGTTGTTCCAACTCGGCAATATGCCGCCCCAAGGTCGGTTGACTGACCCCAGTGGCCCGTGCCGCGCCCATCAAACTGCCGTGTTCCAAGGCCGCCAGAAACGATGGGATCAACGACCAATTGAAGTTTTTGTCATTCATATATGAATACCTGATGATTGAATTTATGCAATTGTGCTTTGTCCTTGATCTAAACACAATTCATACATCCACAACACTTTCAAAGGGAGAAAAGCATGAATAAGCGCCAATTTTTACGCATCGCCGGTGGTGGCGTGATCGCCGCCGCCACCCTCAGCAGCCTGCCGGGCTGCAGCAGCGCCTTGCCACCCGAGGCGATAGCCGCTTGGCAGCCGCCCGCCGCCGACCTGGACATTCGCCGCTGGGTTTTGTCGCACGCCTTGCTGGCGCCCAACGCGCACAACCTGCAATCGTGGTTGGTGGATTTGGACACGCCAGACACCATCGTGCTGCGCATGGACTTGCGCCGCCTACTGCCCGACACCGATCCCTGGTCGCGCCAGTTGGTCATCAGCCAAGGGACATTTCTGGAGCTGCTGGACTTGGCCGCCAAAGAAAAAGGCTACCGCGCCGACATCACCCTGTTCCCCGAGGGTGAATTCGACGCCAAGGCACCCGATGGCCGCCCCACCGCCAGCATCCGCTTGGTGAAAGACGCTGCGGTGAAAGCCGACCCCTTGTTTGCTCAAATCTTCCACCGCCACACCCACCGTGGTCTGTATGAAAACCGCATCCCCGATGCCCAGGCTCGCCAGGCCTTGGCCGACAGCGTCAAAGGCCTGCCGGTCAAGTTCGGCCTGGTCACGGCGGACGAAGCCAGCATGCTGCAACACCGGCAAATCGCCATGGACGCTTGGCGCATCGAGATGCAAACCCCGCGCACTTTGCTGGAGTCCTACAAAGTGTTGCGGGTCGGCCCGCAGGAAATCGCCCAGCACCGCGACGGGCTCACGATCAACACGCCCATGGTCCGGGGCTTGGTGGCGCTCGGCTTGTTTGACCGAAGCAAGCCTTCCGAGCCGGACAGCTCAGCTGTCAAGGGTCAAATCAGCGAGTTCAACGAGAAGATGGCAGCCACACCCGCCTGTGTGTGGCTCAGCACCTCAGACAACAGCCGCACAACCCAAATGCTGTGTGGCCGCGCTTATGTGCGCCTGCAACTTGCCGCGACAGCCCTGGGCTTGCGCATGCACCCTTTGTCGCAGGCCTTGCAAGAGTACCCCGAGCAGGCGCAAAACTACAAAGCCATTCACCAACTCTTGGGCGGCAAGGATGGTGCAGACACGGTGCAAATGTGGACCCGTTTGGGTTATGCGCCAGAGGTCGGACCTTCACCGCGACGAGGTTTGCAAGCCCACTTGGAAAAGGCTTGATGGCTTGGGGGCAAGCCCCTCGCAGTAACGCAGGGGTTAGATGGGCAAAAGCCCAAGTCCTAGGTACACGCATGTGGCTATCAAGCCCGCCAACAGCAAAGCGCCAAGGCGACTGCGCCAGTGGTCTGCGCTGGGGGTGACCGGCACAGGCCACTGACGCACACCGTGCCACATGGTTTGAATCAAGGCTTGGCGCTTGACCACGGTGAACCACAGCACGGCCAAGATATGGACAGTCATCAGTGATATCAACACCCATCTCCCTAGCTCTGCGTGGTAACGGGTCAGCAACGACACCCAGTTTGAGGAAAGCATGGGGGTCAGAGGCCCGTTAAATCCCGCATCGTCGTCGCTGCCCAAGCCACTCAGCGCTTGCAACAACAAAAACAACAGCATGGCATAGATCGACCACGTACCCAAGGGGTTATGGCCTAGACTGGTAACAGAAAGTTCAGAGGATGCCAAATAGTCACGGGTTCGCCGCAGAGATGGGGGAAATGTGCTAAAGCGTGACCAATGACCGCCCACCACGCCCCACACCAAACGAAACAAGCACAACGTCAACACCGCATAACCAAACCGGCTATGCCACACCATCTCTTGTGCTACCCAGACGCTGTAGCCGGCGCCTGCAACGCAGGCCAGCAAGCCCCAATGGAAAACCCGTGTCGGGAGATCCCATACCTTCACGCTAAACTGGTCTGACATTTTTAAGGGGCCTTTCATGAAATCTTTCACGCTTGCAACCATGTTACTGATCAGCGGTTTTGTCGCCTTACCTGTACACGCACAGTTTGCCAAGGCCGAGGATGCCATCAAGTACCGCCAAAGCGCTTTGGCGGTGATGGGAATCCATTTCAGTCGTTTGGCGGGTATGGCCCAAGGCAAAATTCCTTACGATGCCAAAGCTGCCGCCGACAATGCAGCGGTCGTGGAATTCATGTCCAAATTGCCTTGGACGGCGTTTGGCGAAGGCACAGACCAAGGCGGCAACACCAAGGCCAAGCCCGAGGTATGGAGCGACAACGCCAAATTCAAAGATGCTGCAGACAAAATGCAAGCCGAGGTGACCAAGCTGAGCGCGGCGTCCAAAACCGGCAAGCTAGATGATTTAAAGGCAGCCGTGGGTGCAACAGGAGGCACTTGCAAAAACTGTCACGACAACTTCCGCAACAAATAAGTTCCCGCCCTTAAGCGGGGTCTTGTATGGCTGTTCCGGATGACAGCAAGTCGTTGATCAAACTCAGAATGGCAGGGCTGGTGGCGGAGTAAGGGTCGAACTCAGGGTGCTTCATGCTCACCATGGGGTCATCGATATTCAAACTCACCAGTGCCATAGACCAAGATTGGAATTGCCTGGCGGGTATGTCTGTGAACGACACGACCTCCGTGTCCGTATGGCGGTTATCAGCGACGATACGTCGATACAGGCTGTTGACCACACTGCGCTCGCCTTCCAGCACTTGCACATAGAGGCCCTTGCCTTGGCACAGCACGCCAGTGATGTGGTGGGCGCTGTTGAAAGCACGTGCAGTTTCTAAAATTTGGGTGGTGACGGTGGTGGTTTGGGGTCCCACGGCGCGGCTGATGTAAACCAAGCGGGTCAAAAGTTGTGTCATGTCAGTTGGTTTCCTGCAAGGCTTCGCCAAGCGCTTGCACCAGACTGTCAATCTGCGTTCGCTCCATGATGAAGGGTGGAGCGAGTTGAATCGTGTCGCCGCCATAGCGAACATAAAAGCCTTTGTCCCAGCATTTCATGGCGACCTCATAGGGGCGTTTGGCGGGTTCGCCAGGAACGGCCTCTAGCGTGAAGCCCGCAGCCAAACCATAGTTGCGTATGTCGGTGACGTGGCGTAGGCCTTTCAGGCTGTGAACTGCGGCTTCAAAGTAAGGTGCCAAAGCATTCACCCGCGAAAGCATGTCTTCTTTTACCAACACATCCAATGCAGCCAAACCGACAGCGCAAGCCACAGGATGGGCCGAGTAGGTGTAGCCGTGGGCGAACTCGAGCATGTACTCGGGGCCGCCTTGCGCCATGAAGGTGTTGTAAATATCCGCTTTGGCCAGCACCGCGCCCAAGGGTTGTGTGCCGTTGGTGATTTGCTTGGCCACGTTCATGATGTCGGGGGTGACACCAAAAGACTCCGCACCCGTGTAACTGCCACAGCGACCGAAGCCGGTGATGACTTCGTCAAAGATTAGCAAGATGTTGTGGGCGGTACAGATCTCGCGGATGCGCTGCAAATAGCCCACCGGTGGGATGACCACGCCCGACGAACCAGAAAACGGTTCAATGATGACGGCTGCAATATTGGAGGCATCATGCAATGCAATGAGGCGCAGCAACTCTTCGGCCAGATGTGCGCCATGCGTGGGCATGCCTTTAGAGAAAGCGTTTTCGGGCAATTGGGTGTGGGGCAGGTGATCGGCTTCTACCCCTTGGCCAAAGGTTTTGCGGTTGCCGGGGATGCCGCCCACAGATATGCCGCCAAAGTTCACGCCGTGGTAGCCCTTTTCTCGGCCAATGAAACGTGTTTTGCTGCCCATGCCCTTGGCTCGCCAATAAGCACGCGCCATTTTCAAAGAGGTGTCTGCCGCTTCAGAGCCTGATCCTGTGTAAAACACATAGTCCAAGCCTTCGGGCGTCAGGGATTTCAAGCGGTTGGCCAACTCGAAGGACAAGGGGTGGCCATGTTGAAACGCAGGTGAATAGTCCAAGGTGGCCATTTGACGCGATGCCGCCTCCACCAGTTCGGGGCGTGCATGACCCAAACCGCAACACCACAAACCGGACAAACCATCCAAAATTTGGCGGCCATGCACATCGGTGTAATACACGCCATGGGCACTGGCGATGAGACGTGGATTGGCTTTGAAATTGCGGTTGCCAGTGAAGGGCATCCAGTGGGCTTCCAAAAACGCTTGGTCGTAAATGGGGGCGCTTGTCAAAGGGGAATCATTGAGCTTCATGCTTATCTCCTGCGGCCACCGCCGCCCAGCAAACTACCTAAAACGCCTCGCACAATTTCTCGGCCAATGGCT
>CANGPV010000077.1 GCA_947455935.1 Comamonadaceae bacterium | reverse complement strand
CCCATGATTTGGAAGTCTGGTTGCCTGCGCAAAACACCTACCGTGAAATCAGTTCGTGTTCCAACTGTGAAGCCTTTCAGTCACGCCGCATGCAAGCGCGTTATAAAAATGCGCAAGGTAAAAACGAATGGGTGCACTCCTTGAATGGCTCGGGTTTGGCTGTGGGCCGTACCTTGGTTGCTGTGCTTGAAAATTACCAGCAAGCCGATGGCAGCGTGGTGGTACCCGAGGTTCTTCGACCCTATATGGGCCATGTTCAGCGTCTTTCACCTTCAACCATTTAAAGGGACTTTCCATGCGCCTCATGCACCTTGTTGTCAGTACTGTGTTGCTTACGCTGGCAGCTTGCGCCAATATGCCTATGGGCGCTGGCAGAACATCGACCAGCGTGGACATGTCCGGCGCCGACTTGCTGGGCCAAACCCAGTTGCCCCCAGGTGCGCGCATCTTGCATGAGCAATCGTTGGTGATCGGTACGGGTCAAAACTGGGTAGGTCGTGTGGTGATGGATTCTGCCCGCGACACCACCTCGGCTTACAGTTATTTTTTAGAGAACTACCCCGCCCAAGGGTGGACCTTGTTGTCTGCGGTGCGAGCCAAGTCCAGCGTCTTGGTGTTCAGCAAAGACGAGCGTAATGTGACGATTGAAATTCAAGAGGGCAACCCACTGGCGGGTGGTGCAGCGGTGGTGATTTTGACCTTGTCGCCACGCAGTGCGATCCCTAAGCCTTAGAATTTCAGCTGAGTCGACAGTCAGGAAAGATGGCAGAGTGGTCGAATGCACCGGATTCGAAATCCGGCGTACAGGTTTACCTGTACCGAGGGTTCGAATCCCTCTCTTTCCGCCATATTTTTATTATCCGAAACAATGGGGTGCTACCGACAAATATAGAGTACCGTTCCCAGTTACCCACAGCGTGTGATATTCAACGCTGCCGAGCAGCCAACGGTCAAACGAATTGATTGACCGTTGTGATAGATAAATTAATTTAACAACAGCTTTTTTGCTTCTTTCAAAATCTTCAAAGCTTCGTCTTCTTTACCTTCTTTGAAAAGACGTTCGCCCTCTTCGCGCATGGCCTTGGCTTTTTCAAGCTCAGCGCCTGTGAGGGTGGTTTTGCCAAATGCGTTGTCCACGTATTTCATTTCACAGGGCACGGGGCCGGGGCAGTGGGCGAAGGCCAAAGAATGCATGGACAAAACCAAGATCAACCATAATTGCTTCATCATTTCCTCGCTAAATCAGTCATAGAGTGATTTCAGTTTAGAACAACTCCATTTACACAGGCTTACACCGCCCCAACCAAGGTCTTTGCCATGCTGGTCAAACAAATCTGGACTGCCAACGCGTACCGTAATTTCAACTACCTCATTGCCTGCCCGCAAACTGGCGAGGCTTTGGCGATTGACCCTTTGGACAGTGCGAAGTGCTTGCAAGCGGCCAAAGACGAGGGCTGGGAGATCACCCAGATTTTGAATACCCATGAGCACCATGACCATATCGGTGGCAACCAAGCCGTGGTGGACGCCACAGGTGCCAAGGTGTTGGCCCATGCCAAGGCGGCCAGCGCCATCCCCGGTCTGTTTCGTGGTCTGATCGCGGGGGACATCATCAAAGTGGGTAAGACAGTGGAATTGGAGGCGCTGGACACCCCAGGCCATACCCTGTGTCATATCTGCTTGCGCTCACACACCGATCAACCGGCTTTGTTTTCGGGTGACACCTTGTTCAACGCAGGGGCGGGTAATTGCCACAACGGGGGCAATGTCCGCGATTTATTCCGCACCTTTGATGAGCAACTGAACCGCTTGCCTGACAACACTTTGATTTACCCAGGGCACGACTACATCGAGAACAATTTGCGTTTCACCCTCAGCCGAGAACCCAGCAACAGCGCAGCGCAGCAGTTACTAACGCAGGTCAGCGGGCAAGATGTGAATAAGGCGTATGTGTCTAGCTTAGCTATCGAGCGAGAGGTCAACACGTTTTTCCGTTTGGAAAGTCATCAGGTGATTGCCGAACTGAAAAGCGCATTCCCCGATTTAGCGGCGCAGCCTGATGCAGCGACGGTGTTCGCCAAACTGCGGGAATTGCGTAACCGTTGGTAACAACTTAGGACGGGCTGATGCGCTCAATGATGAAGTTGGCAGCTGCCAAGATATGTTCTCTGGCATGGGCTTCGGCAACGTCACCGTCGCCGCTGATGATGGACTGCAGCAAAGCCTCGTGCTGATCCCATATATCGCGCGGTTTTTCGTCGCGCATCAGCACCTCACCCATGACACGTTGGGTGTAGGTCCAGTGCGTGTCCATGGCGGGAGCCACCAGCAGGTTTTCCGACAAGGAATACACAAAATGGTGAAACGCCATGTCAGCGGCAATCAGGTCACTGACTGAGCCGTTTTTGGCGGCCTCTCGGCCTTTGGTGATGAAGTCAGGGCCGTCACGCTGAGCGGCAGCTGCGTTGGCGAGAGCGGCTTTGCGAAACGCCAAACCCTCAATGACGGCACGCACGTCGTACATCTGTCGAATGTGATCGGGGTCTAGCGGGGCGACGATCAAACCCCTGCCTGGGGCATCGCGCAGCAGCCCTTGGTTGCGCAGCAACAGCAAGGCTTGTTGAATAGGTTGGCGCGAAACACCCAATTCAGTGGCAATTTGCTCTTGGATGATGCGTGTGCCGGGGGCGAGTTTGCCAGACGAAATTTCTTTCAGGATCGCCTCATGCACCTGCTCGACAAGGTTGGGTTGTACAGACAAAATTTTCACAAATGACACCTGTTGTTCTGATCATGTTTGGCTCGGCGATGCATCTCGCCATCGGCGCTCTGCATCGTCCCAGGCGCTGAGGGCTTGTAAATCTGGCACCCACGCCAAGCCCGATTTTGCGTCAGATGAGGCCGCCTCGGGCGTGACCAGCACATCCAGCAACGCCGGACGGTGTTGCAAGGCCTTGGCAATGGCGTCGTCCAAGTCTTCTTCCCGTTCAACACGTTGGGCATGCATTCCAAAACTTCGGGCCATCGCCGCGTGGTCGGCGAACTGCAAACGGGTGCCCACCACCTTGCCATGCGTTTCTTGTTGATCACGTACCTCGATGGCCCATGAACCGTTGTTGGCCACCACGATCAACACCGGTGCTTGATGCCTAACGGCAGTGTCAATCTCCATGGCATTGAAACCAAACGCGCCGTCGCCAGTGGCTACCACCACAGTGCGGTCGGGATGCACCAAACTTGCTGCGACGCCAAAGGGTGTGCCCACGCCAATGCAACCCAAGGAGCCTGGGTCGAGGTAAGTGGTGGCAGGTAAGCCCACTCGCGTGAAGGATAAAAAGTCTCCTCCATCAGCCACCACCACGCTGTTGGTAGGCAAGGCTTTGCGCAAGGCTGCTAACAAACGGTTGGGGTGCATCAATCCATCGCTGCCAGCGGGCGCTTGCTGCATGCTTTGCTGAAGTTTGTTAGCACGAGCCAGATGCTGTTCACGCAAGCCTTGGGACCATGTCATATCGGTGGCGGGTGGGCGGGTGGGCGCCGCTTGCAGGATAGCCAGCAAGGATTGGTTCACATCAGCCAGCAACTCCACTGTGCCGCGTCGGTTGTCTCGCAGCTCGGCGGTGTTGTCTGCCAAGCGTAAAAACTTTGCTTCGCCAAACACTGCGGGCGAACCATAGGCCAGTTGGAAATCCAGCTTGCGGCCCAAGGTGATAACCAGATCGGCTTGGCTCATCACATTGCCACGCATGGCAGCCACCACGGCAGGGTGGTCTTCAGGCACCAAGCCCTTGCTTTCGCCGGTATCTAAATACACCGCACCCAAACGGGTGAGCAGTTGTTGCAGCGCGGGCCCCGCACCCCGTGCACCGCGGCCCGAAATGAACAAAGGGCGTTTGGCATTCCACAGTAAATCTACCGCTGCTGCGACATCGTTGGCTGGGGGTGAATTGTGCGGGGCTTGGCGTTGAACAAAATATTCTGGCAACTGCACCGCTGGTGGTACTGCGCTGCGTAACGTATCCACAGGAAAATCTAAATACGCAGGGCCGCTCTCTGTGCCATGACCCAGGGCACGTGATACCGCCTCATTGAGCTCTTGCAACACCAAAGCAGGGTGACGCACGCTACGGGCATAACGGGTAATGCCCCGCACCATGTCGGTGTGGTTCAAGTCTTGCAGACCGCCACGGTTGTCTTGCGCGGTAGGCGAGGTGCCTGAGAGCACCAGCACGCTGGCGCGGGCAACATGGGCATTGGCGATGCCCGTGATGGCGTTGGTCACACCTGGGCCTGCAGTCACCAATGCAACACCTAAGCCATGTGTCAACTCAGCCTCCGCATGCGCCATGTAAACCGCAGCTCGTTCATCACGCACATCGATCAAGCGGATGCCATGGGCGTCTAACCGCATCCATATAGGCATGATGTGACCGCCGCACAAGCCATAAACCCTTTTCACACCTTGGCTCACCACATATTTTGCAATCAGGTCAGCGACCGAATGTTCAACTGAAGTAGCTACTTCCATGTTTTTCCTTACATTTATTGACGGTTTCAACAAATTTTCCCCAAGAGATGCTGTTTTCGGGAAACTACTAAGTGAATTCTGAATTCAGAATACTATATTTTCTCTTATGATAGCGGCAACCCTGACAAACCCTTTGTTTCCCACCAAAAGGATCTCTAACGTGCGGCAACTGTTAACTATTTCTGACATGGTTCGTACCCATGCGAGGTTAAACCCTCAAGCCACGGGCACCTTGGATTCACGCAGGTCACTGAGTTTTGCACAGTGGGACCAACGCGCCAGTGGTTTGGCCAGTGGTTTGATGGCGCAAGGCTTGAAAGCGGGCGAACGCGTAGCGGTGTTGGCCTACAACTGTGTGGAGTGGATGGAAATTTACGTTGCCTTGGCCCGAGCGGGTTTGGTTGCTGTGCCACTGAATTTCCGTTTGCTTCCCAAAGAATTGCTCTACATCTTGCAAGACGCTCAGGTGAGCGCCGTGATTGCAGGTCATGACTTGGTGCACAACATCCAAGAAATTCAAAGCCACGTATCGCTCAAGGCCATGGTGGTGTTTGGAGGGCCTGCGCCCGCAGCATGGCTTGGCTACGAAGAGGTAGTTAAAGCCACCTTTAGTGACAACCAATGGCCCGAGGTGAAGTCACAAGACATATGTGCCTTGATGTACACCTCTGGCACCACGGGAAAGCCCAAGGGTGCATTGCGTAGTCACGAGGCCAGTACGCTCATCGCCTACGGCACGGCCATGGAGATGGGTTTCACACGGCAAGACAAAGCGCTGTTGGTCATGCCCATGTGCCATGCCAACTCTTTGTATTTCGCCACCACCTTCATGCATTTGGGAGCTTGCTGTGTGATCGATGACAGCAGCAGTTTCAATCCCGAAGGTTTGTTGAAGTTGCTGGCGCAACACCACATCACATTTACTTCTTTGGTGCCGACCCACTACATCATGGTGTTGGGCTTGCCTGCTGAAGTCAAACAGCAATACGCCTTGGCCAGCGTGGCGCGATTGCTCATTTCCTCTGCACCTGCCAGCGAAAGCTTGAAGCGTGACATCATGGCCTTGTTCCAAAACGGCAGCTTGTACGAGTTGTATGGCTCCACCGAAGCCGGTTGGGTCACCTTGTTGCGCCCCGAAGATCAACTCACCAAACTGGGTTCAGTCGGTAGGGAGTGGGCGGGCAGTGGGCACATCAAAATCATGAACGAACAACGCCAAGAGGTGGCCGATGGCGAGGTAGGAGAGCTGTTCTCATGCACACCGTATGCCTTTGAAGGCTATTGGCAAGCACCGCAAAAAACCGCAGAAGCTTTTGCAGGCGCTTGGGTATCGGTAGGCGACATGGCGCGACGTGATGCCGACGGCTATATCTGGCTGGTCGATCGCAAGAGCAATATGATCATCAGCGGCGGTGAAAACGTCTATCCTAGCGAAGTCGAAGGCGTGTTGTCGCGCCACCCTGGGGTGCAAGAAGTGGCGGTGGTAGGTATGCCCCATCCTAAGTGGGGCGAGGCGGTCATGGCCGTGGTGGTGCTGCGCCCTGAAGCAACCGTGAACAGCGATGAGTTACAAGATTTTTGTGTGTCTCAATTGGCGGGTTACAAACGCCCCCGTCAGTTTGTGTTTGTACAAAGTAACGACATGCCCCGCACAGCCACAGGAAAAATAGTGCACCGTTTACTTAAGCAAAAATACACAGAGCCTCAACCTGAGCAGGCTGTGCATTAAGCACACTCGCTACTGATCGCGTGCTTTTCTGACGCATTGCATGGTTTGGTGCCAAAACTGCGCACCGGTTCCACCATACTCCATGGGCAAGCTGATGATGGCAAAGTGAAAAGCTTCCAACTCCTTCATCTTCTGGTGATTCATCAAACCACGCTTATCTAACGCCAAATACGAATCACAGTTGGCGCCAATTTCACTCAGCGCGGGTTGCTGGGCGTGGGCACATTCATGGAAATACACAAAGTCCCACAGCGTGGGAGAGCCTTTTCCTGTGCGTTCATAAGCCTGCGCATCCATGATGATGGTGGGCCAGTCGTTGTCGTCCAAGCGCATGACTGCAACAGCTCTGCCCAGTTCGGGATGACGGTCTTTGATATCGGTGTAGGTGCTCCAAATCTCTGTGGCCACACCTGTCTTGCCGTTGAGCGTGATGGGGCAACTGGTGACCTCACCGCTGGACAAAGTAAAGGCATGGGACGACAGGCACAGCAGCATCGCTGACGCTACAGCGAATCTAGAGAGAAAACATGCAAATTGATACATGGAAGACACTCCTCTCGGCATAAAAAAAGGCTGCCGAAGCAGCCTTAAAGATTTGGAAGCAAGCAGTCCGCGATTATGCTTGCTCCCTCTTCTGAGGATGAGATTTATTTCTCTAATTTGAAGACCATCACAGTACCACCTTGAGGGACAGCTGTTTTGGTGTTGTTAAGTGTGTTGATACCAGCTTGCATACGCTCGGCATCAATACCCCAGCCGGCTTGCACCGCGATGTATTGCTCACCGTTGACTTCAAAGGATGAAGGCACAGCAGTCACACCGGAAGGCATCTTGTATTCCCACAAGACTTTACCGTTGGTGGCGTCAAATGCACGGAACAGACGGTCATTGGTACCGCCTGTGAACACCAGATTGCCACCTGTGGTCAAGAGCGGTGCCCAAATGGCACGGTCGTACTTGTGCACCCAAGCCAATTTGCCGGTGTTCAAATCCCAGGCTTGCAACTCACCGATGCTCTCAGGCTTCTTGCCACCTTGGTAGCGCAAACTGCCCAACACGCCGTCGATAGGGTAGCCAATGTAAAGGTCACCTTTTTTATAGGCGCTGGTGTCAGCGGCAGGCAACTCAGAGCAGAGGTGGTTATTGGCAGGAATGTAGAACAGCTTGGTCTTAGGGTTCCAAGCTTCTGGCGGCCAGTCTTTACCGCCCCACAAGGAAGGACAGAAGCTCACTGCTTTACCCATGCCAGGTTTTTTCGACATGTCGTAAGTGGGACGACCGGTGGATTTGTCCAAGCTCTTGATCACGTCGTTATAGACATAGTTGATGCCGTTGACAAAATCGATCTTGCCGCTGGGTTGACGGTCCAACATCCACAGATAACCGTTACGACCTGCATGCACAGCACCTTTGACTTTGCGGCCATTGATGTTGGTGTCGATCAGCACAGGGGCGCTCACCTCATCCCAGTCCCATGCATCGTTGTAGTGGTATTGGTGGTGACCTTTGATCTTGCCAGTATCCACATCGAGTGCGATAGTGGAAGTGGTGTAGAGGTTGTCACCAGGGCGGCCTTCGGTGGGCCAAGGTGCAGGGTTACCCGTGCCCCAGTAAGCGATGTTGGTCGCTGAGTCATAGGTACCTGTGATCCATACGCTGCCGCCACCGTTTTTATAACCCTCGCCAGCTGGCCATGTTTCGCTACCAGGCTCGCCAGGATTGGGCGTGGTGTAGGTGCGCCAAGCTTCTTTGCCGGTGTTGGCATCAAAGGCGGCCACAAAGCCACGGATACCTGTTTCGCCACCCGAGGAACCTACCAAAATTTTGCCCTTGGCAGCCAAAGGTGCGAGTGTGATGTAAGACAAGGCTTTGACGTCGCCGACGGTGGCATCCCACACCACTTTGCCAGTGACCGCGTCCAAAGCGATCAGGTGAGAGTCAACCGTGCCCACAAACACTTTGTCGCCGTAGAGCGCCACGCCGCGGTTGGTGTTGTGCAACATCAGCAAATCAGCAGGGATCTCTTTTTTGTAGCGCCAAATTTCTTCGCCAGTGATGGCGTTCAAAGCAATCACTTGCGCATTGGGCGTGGTGACATACATATAGCCGTTGTTGACGATGGGGGGGGCTTGGTGGCCCTCGGTCACGCCAGTTGCGAACGACCATGCCAAGTTGAGTTTCTTGACGTTGCCCGCATTGATTTTTTCTAAGGGGCTGTAGCCCCAGCCTTGGTAGTTACCGCGGTACATCAGCCAGTTACTGGCTTCTGGGCTGCTCAATCGGGCATCCGTGACGGGGGAATAAGCCCCGAGCTTGCTGTCCGCATGCGCCATCACAGCACATGCAGAAATGGCGGCAATGGAAATTGCCTTCAGTAAATGTCGCATGAAACGTTTCTCCTGTTAGAGGTGAGTTGTGGAAAAAAGCAAGGCTATTGCCCTGCGGTTGGGGGGGGACTGGGTACCACGGCGAGAAATTCGCCATTCATGGCCAAGGCCACAGCGGCCAAGGGTTTGGGCGCGGGGCCGCTCACAACTTTGGCGCTATCGAGCAAAGCAAATTTGGAAGCATGGCAATAACAGGCCAACACTTTTTCTTTGGCAATCCAAGTCTTGACTTCGCAACCTTGGTGGGTGCAAATACCGGAATAAGCCACCACGCCAGAAGCAGAGCGGGCCAAGGTCTCGGGTGTCATTTGGTCTTCCGGTAATCGAACGACCACCAATTTGTTGAGACGAGACTCGTTTTTGGGCAAACCTGCTTTGCTATCGAAAGGAAAGACCAACAAAGGTTTGCCCATGGGCAGATCTGCGGGTCGCAAGGGTTTGTAGTCCGCTTCCGCATCTGCATCTACCAGCAAAGCGGGGTTTTGAGTTGCGTCCTGCGCTTGCGCAGCGATGAAAGGGAAGGCGCTTAAAAGTCCCCCCATGGCCACACTGCCCAACACCTGGCGTCGATCTAAAGAAGCGCATTCGGGGTGGCTGCTGCAGTCTGCGCACTGAGAAGGGAGTGGGTTTTGATCATCCATGGAATACTTTGCAATACTTTTAATTACCATATGCATGAATGTAGTATTCTGAATTCAGAATTCGATTGGGATTTTCCCTAAACTTAAGGCTAGTGAAAACCCTAGGTTTTGACGCTAACTAGAATGAGGCTATGTCAGCCCTTAAGCGATGAAATCCCCTAAAACCCTTGCCGATCTGCTGCTTGTCTTGGTCATCGTGGCTGTGTTTTGGCTTGTGGCTACCTTGAGCGAGCTGTCAGAGCATGTGGCTCAGTTCAGCCAAAGCTATGAGGCCCTGCAACTCGATGAACTGCCCCT
>CANGPV010000076.1 GCA_947455935.1 Comamonadaceae bacterium | reverse complement strand
TTCGCGCCGCGCGGGTTTGCCGCAGATCGGGCACACCACACCGGCATGAAAGCCCTCGTGCTTGTGCAGCGGGTTGCCCGAGCCTTCGGGAATGCAGTCTTGCGGCAACACCACCGGCAGGTCTTTTTCAGGCACCGGCACCGCGCCATGCTCATCGCAATGGATGATGGGAATCGGCGTGCCCCAATAGCGCTGGCGGCTCACGCCCCAGTCGCGCAAACGCCAGGTGATTTTTTTCTCGCCCAAACCTTTGGCTTGCAGCAAGTCGGCCACTTTGCTCACCGCCGCCTTGAAGCTCAAGCCGTCGAGTTCGCCCGAGTTGACGCACACACCGTCTTTGGTGGCGTACCACTCTTGCCAAGCCTGGTCGCTGAAGCTTTGGTCTTTGAGCGCAACCACCTGCGTGATCGGCAACTGGTACTTGAGTGCAAATGCAAAGTCGCGCTCGTCATGCGCGGGCACACCCATGACCGCGCCGTCGCCATAGCTCATCAGCACATAGTTGCCGACCCACACTGCCACTTGTGCGCCCGTCAAAGGGTGCGTCACATGCAATCCCGTGGGCATGCCCACTTTGTCTTTGACGGCCAACTCGGCTTCTGTCGTGCCGCCCTCTTTGCATTCTTCTAGGAAGGCTGCCAGCTTGGGGTTGGTGGCCGCCGCATGCAGGGCCAAGGGGTGTTCAGGGGCGACCGCACAAAACGTCACGCCCATGATGGTGTCGGCGCGGGTGGTGAACACGTACATGCGGCCGTCTTGGATCAACTGGCCATCGGCCCCTTGGATGGTGTGGGGAAAGGCAAAGCGAACACCCTCGCTCTTGCCGATCCAGTTTTCTTGCATCAGCCGCACTTTGTCGGGCCAGCCGTTCAAGGTGGCTTTGGGGTTGCCGACCTGCACATGGTCGAGCAACTCTTGCGCGTAGTCGGTGATCTTCAGGTAGTAGCCAGGGATTTCGCGCTTTTCCACCACCGCACCGGTGCGCCAGCCTTTGCCGTCGATGACTTGCTCGTTGGCCAGCACGGTTTGGTCCACCGGGTCCCAGTTCACCACTTGGGTCTTGCGGTAGGCCACGCCTTTTTCCAACATCTTCAAAAACAGCCACTGGTTCCATTTGTAATACGTCGCATCACAGGTGGCGACTTCGCGGCTCCAGTCGATGGCCAAGCCCATGGCCTGCATCTGCTTTTTCATGTAAGCGATGTTCTCGTAGGTCCATTTGGCAGGTGGCACACCATTCTTGAGCGCTGCGTTTTCGGCTGGCAAACCAAACGCATCCCAGCCCATGGGCATCAACACGTTGTAGCCCTTCATGCGCAAGTGGCGCGTGAGCATGTCGTTGATGGTGTAGTTGCGCACATGGCCCATGTGCAGTTTGCCGCTGGGGTAAGGCAGCATGGAGCAGGCGTAGTACTTGGGGCGACTGGTGTCTTCACTGACGCGGTAAACGTCGCGCGAGACCCATTCGGCTTGGGCGGCCGATTCAATGGCAGAAGGTTGGTAGGTGTCTTGCATGGGGCTCAATGAGAAACCCCGTCCAAGCTCAGGGGCGAGGTGCCGGGGATGTGGGATTGATTTTAGGCGCAGGGGGCTGCACCGCTAAAGCCACCTTGGTCAGTCCCGCTTTTTGCAGCAAAGCCATGACCTCGGCCACACGGCCATACGGCACATTTTGATCTGCGCGAAGCTGCACATCGACAGACGCATCGGTGCTGGCTTGCAAGGCCAAAGCGGCTGGCAGCTCTTGCGTGGTCACTGGCTTATCGTCAATAAAAATATCGCCTTGCGGGTTGATGCTCAATTGCATGCTGGTGCCAGTCACAGCGGCTACAGGCGCATCGACGCTGGGCAAATCCAAACGCAAAGCTTGACCCATCAAAGGTGCTGTGATGAGGAAGATGACCAGCAGCACCAACATCACATCCACCAAAGGGGTGACGTTGATGTCGCTCATGGGCGAATGCGCCGAGGGTGATTCAAATTCACCGATGCGCATCGGACTCAGCCAAAAAATACGCACGCAAGTCAAACGCTAAAGCATCCAAGGCGGCATTGATACTGGACATACGCCGACCCAATAAGTTGTAGGCCATCACGGCTGGTATGGCCACACCCAAACCCGCCGCGGTCATCACCAAGGACTCGCCCACGGGTTGCGCCACTTTGTCTAAGGTGTACTGCCCTGCTTGCGCCAAGCTGATCAAGGCATGGTAAATCCCCCACACCGTGCCCAGTAAACCAATGAAAGGTGCTGTAGCACCTATGGTGGCCAACATATCGAGGCCTGCTTGCAAGCGACTGCGAATGCCTTGCAGAGCTTGGCGCAAACCACTGCTGACGCGGTCTTGCGCACTTGCTTTGCTGGCAACACCCTTGCCGCTGTGCAACAAGGGGTTGTGCAACAAACCGCCCAACAACTGTTGACTGTCCAACGCAGGCCACGTGGATTGCACATGTTTCCAATCCTGGGCTTGCGACCATGCGGCTTGACACAGGTTCACATCGCGCTGGGCCACAAAGAGCAACCAACTTTTGTAAACAATCAGTACCCAACTGAGCACCGACATGGCACACAAAACCAAGGCCACCATTTGGCTCAACAAATCGGCTTGGCTCAGCCAATGCAACAGGCTCATGCCTAGGCCTTTCTCAAGCCCAAGACATCAAACATGTCGAACAGACCGCGCGGTTGTTGCGCCAAAAACCGAGCGGCCCGCAAACTGCCATCGGCGTAGGTGCTGCGGCTGGACGACTTATGGGTGATTTCAATACGCTCGCCCGTCCCCGCGAACAATACAGTGTGATCGCCAACGATATCGCCACCGCGTATGGTGGAAAACCCAATGGCTTGGTCGGGCCGAGCACCGGTGTGGCCTTGACGGTCGAACACCGCGCATTCCTTTAAATCGCGGCCCAAGGCTTGGGCGATGACTTCGCCCATCTTCAACGCTGTGCCCGAGGGCGCATCAACCTTGTGTCGATGATGGGCTTCAATGATTTCAATGTCGTAATCTGTAGCCAAGGCGACTGCCGCCATTTCCAGTAACTTCAAGGTGACATTCACGCCCACGCTCATATTGGGGGCCATGACGATGGCGATGTCTTGACTGGCGGCTTGAATCAGCGCTTTTTCTTCGTCAGAAAAACCCGTGGTACCGATCACCATCTTCACGCCCAATTCGCGACACACCTTGACATGTGCCAAGGTGCCTTCGGGACGCGTGAAGTCGATCAAGACTTGGGCATTTTTCAAGCCTGCATGTAAGTCTGACTGGATCATCACACCGCTGGCATGACCCAAAAAACCTGTGGCATCGTTGCCAATGTGAACGCTGTCGGCCACATCCAAGGCGCCAGCCAGTTGGCAATCGGCAGATTCGGCCACCGCCTGCGCCAACATGCGGCCCATGCGGCCACTGGCACCGGCAATGGCCACACGATGGTTAGGGGAGGTCGTTGGGTTCATAAATAGTCAGGGTTTTTCAAGCGGGGGATAGGTTTTGTCCGCTGGCACAGAAGGTCTGACAGCGGTTGTCGCGGATTCGGGCGCGTTTTTGCGGAACTTCTCTAATTCGGCAGGGGTGGCATCTAGGCGGGGCGCAACTTTGCGGTCTTCAGGCACAGCAATACGCTCAGCAAACTCGGACTCGCTGGGCAAATCGTCGCCTTCGAAACGCACATACAGATCGTCTTTGAAGTACACCGACAACTGACGTTGCTGGGGTTGCGTTCCCTTGCGCTCGATGGTGAAGGCATAGTCCCAGCGATCGGCATGGAATACGCTGGCAATCAAGGGGGTTCCCAAAATATCTTTGACTTGGTTACGACTCATGCCCACACGCAAAGCTTGCACCTGCTCTTTGGACACGAAATTGCCTTGCACCACTTCCACACGGTAAGGCGTGACTTTACGAATCGCACGCGCCACAGGGTCTTCAATGGTGGAACAGGCTGTCATCGCCAAAGATGCAGCACACACGCACACAGCCATTGTCGGGCGCAAAAGAGTCATGGTGGAATAGGGCAAGTTATGATGGAATCATTGTACCGATGGGCCCCAAGCCCCCCAGACACTCCCCCTACGGAAAGCACACATGCCTTCGATTGACGGCTTGAAAAATACCGGACTCAAAGCAACGGTGCCGCGTTTGAAAATTTTGGAACTCTTCCAAAAAAGCGGATTGCGCCACATGAGTGCCGAAGATGTTTACCGATTGGCGTTAGACGATCGCGCCGATATTGGCTTGGCCACCATTTACCGTGTGCTGATGCAGTTTGAACAAGCCGGTATTTTGTCGCGCAGTCAATTTGAAGGTGGCAAATCGGTGTATGAGCTCAACCAAGGGCAACACCACGATCATTTGGTGTGTTTAGATTGTGGTCGGGTCGAGGAGTTTTTTGACGCCAGCATTGAGCAGCGTCAGCACGATATAGCTGAGTCCAAAGGGTTTGAATTAGCCGACCATGCGCTTAGTCTTTACGCACACTGCAAACGATCAGCCTGTCCTTACAAATCGGTTTGATTTTTTTGATCTGCCAACATGGCTTGGCGATGGCGGTGAACAAACTTATCGTAGGTATCGATGCCGCGCAATTGCAAAATCGTGTTGCGTACAGCCGCTTCAACCAACACCGCAATGTTGCGACCCGCCACCACCTGAATCACCACTTTGCGGACCGGAATACCCAACACGTCTTGGGTCAAGGGTTCGTGCGGCAGGCGTTCGTAATCGCGCTCTAAGGTTTCTTTACGCACCAAATGCACAATGAGTTTGAGGCGCATTTTGCGACGCACGGCAGTCTCACCAAAGATGGCTTGGATATCTAACAAGCCAATGCCTCGTACCTCGAGCAGGTTTTGCAACAACTCGGGGCAGCGACCCTCGATCGTGGTTTGGTTGATGCGGTACAAGTCCACAGCGTCATCGGCCACCAAGCCGTGTCCTCGCGAAATCAATTCCAGACCCAGCTCGCTTTTCCCCAGACCCGACTCACCCGTGATGACCACGCCCATGCCCAAGATATCCAAAAACACGCCATGCAAAGTGGTGCGGTCCGCAAAATGTTTGGACAAATAGGCCCTGAGCAAGTCAATCACAAAGGCAGAAGATTCATGCGTAGCAAACAAAGGAATTTGCGCTTCCTCGCACATCTTGAGCAAAGAGGGTGGTGCAATTTGGCCATCGGCCACCACCAGCACGGGGGGCTCCAGCGTCACGATACGGGCAATGCGACGCTCGGTGTCCACCAAGGGACTGCTGTTGAGGTAGCGGATTTCTCGCTCACCCAACACTTGTAGTCGATAGGGGTGGATGTAGTTGAGGTAGCCCACCAGATCTGCGCCTGAGCGTGCCATACGCACAGCCACTTCATCAAAATGGCGCTCAGATGCGCCTTGTCCTGCTATCCATTGCCATTCCAACTTGGCTCGGAAATCTTCAAACAAGACGTCGGCACTGACTGCGGTGGGCTTCAAAGGCGGGGCTTAAACCGTGAGGGTTGACTGCCAAGACACGATCAGTTGGTGCAGGTCTTGCGCGTCATTGCTTTTCTTTAAGCGCTCACGCAGTGCAGTATCACTGAGCATTTCGGCAATTTCAGAAAGGATTTCCAAATGCTTTTGGGTAGACGCCTCAGGGACCAACAAAAAGAACAACAAGCACACAGGTTGCTCGTCGGGTGCGTCAAAGCCAATCGCTTGGGTCAAACGAAACACAGCCGCGAGAGGGGTCTTCATGCCTTTGATGCGGCCATGGGGAATGGCCACACCGTGGCCTAAGCCCGTGGAGCCTAAACGCTCGCGGGCAAACAAACTGTCGGCCACCAAAGCACGGTTAAGGCCATGCAAGTTTTCAAACAGCAAACCGGCCTCTTCAAAAGCACGTTTTTTGCTGGTGACGTCTACCTGCACAAGGGCTTGTGCAGAAGGCAAGATGGCAGCGAGTCTGTTCATATTGGGGTGCTGATTATGCACCGCTTACACGTGTCAAGCTAGGGTATATATTTAATTGTTTAGTTTTCAATTTAGGGGTTTTGGCCACAAAAAACCGCCTGGAACACAGGCGGTCGATGCCATCAAGGCGGGATAGGCTCAGATCATTTCAACCCGTTTGGCCGTGGCATGGCCATGGTCTTGTAGGCGGTCTTTGTGTCGCACTACTTGGCGGTCTAGTTTGTCGACCAACTCATCCACCGCAGCGTACAGATCCTCACTGGCACACTCGGCAAACAAATCGCTGCCTTTGACGTGGATATTGCACTCCGCGCGCTGTCGCCGCTCTTTTTCCTTTTGCTTTTCCACACTGAGGATCACGCGAACGTCAACCACTTGGTCAAAGTGACGGTTGATGCGATCGAGTTTTTGGGTGACATAGCCGCGCAAGGCTGGGGTAACTTCAAGATGATGACCGCTGATCGTTAAATTCATACGACTCCTCCAGAAAATACCCGTCATTCAAGCCAAGCCACATGCCTGACCAAAGACAGGTATCCCCACTATGCGCTGAGTTGGGGGAAAAATCAATCCATGCCATGTTCAGGGCAGAAAATCTTTCAGGCTTAGACGCAAATGAATACTTAAGCTCAAGCCGTCTGCGGGGCGCTGTGCATTTCCACATGCCTAGATAGCGCAAAAGCCAGCAATGTTGCCGCTATCCCAAACACAGCGCAGAGCCAAAAATGGGTTACCAGGCCGGTGGCGTCGCGCTGAATCAGCAAACCCCCGAGCCAAGAAGCCATGCCAATGGCGACCGATTGAACCGCGCCGTTCAAGGACATGAATGTGCCGCGCCATTGCGGTTGCGCCGCAGAGGTGAGCAATGCCATGCCTGGAATCATGCGTGCATTCATGCAAAAAAAGAAACCTGAGAACACCATCAGCACCAAAGGCAAAGGGGCAGGTTGCATCACCGTCGTTATCGTCATAGGCACCATGGCAAGCAGCAACATACGTTGAAACATTTTGCGTTTACCAAAACGGTCGCTCAAACGGCCAATCCAGCGAGCGCTGAGCAGGGTCACGGTACCACCGCATAAATAGATATATGGAATTTCATCCGGCGCCAACACATGGTTGGCTTGGGTGTAGATGGTGATGTAGGGAATGATGGTGAAACCTGCAAACATCATCGCACCCGACATGTACAAGGCTCTGCGGTGATTGGCATCCCCCCATACCTCACGCATGGCATACAACACCTTCTGTCCTTGCGCTTTGGCCACATGCGCATCCAGCTTAGGCATGCATACCACGGCCATAGCGCCAACGAGCAGGCACATCACGGCAATGGCCAAGAAAGCGCTGTGCCACCCCCCACGGTTGGCCAAGAACAAGCCACTGGGCACGCCAACCACGGTAGCCATCGCAAAGGAGGTCATGACAAAACCGGTGGCACGTCCTCGCCGCTCAAACGGGATCACATCGCCAATCACGGTTTGGGTCATGGCCGACAAAATGCCGCCAAAGGTGCCGGCAGCTATACGTGAAACCATCAGCAACGCATAACTGGGCGCTAAGGCACAGGCCAAGGTGGTCAAGCCAAACAAGGCGTATAGCAGCACCACCAAGCGTTTGCGCTCAAACCTGTCGACAAACGATGCGGCCAACAAACCAGAAATACCTGCCGCAAACGTATAGGCAGACACCAAAAATCCGAATTGCGCATCGTTGATGGCAAACAATTCGCGCAGCTGCGGCCCCAAAGGCATGATGATCATGAAGTCCAGCACGTGGGTGAACTGAATGCCTGCCAAAGTCAGCAATAACCAAAATTCGCGACGTGGCGTCAAAACTGTTTGCATAAATAAGTGTGGCGACAAACCCGACACTCTAACAGTGTGTCACCCAGATGCGATCTGTCAGTGCCATAATTCTCCCGTTAACACTCTTGGAGAACCCTCCTTGGAAACCTACCCTAGTCGGTAGCTTTCGATTCATCCTGGCATCCAGCCGAGCAGAGTCGAAAGCGAACTTATATCCCTTTCGACCCGCTCAACTCCGCACTGAGATTGCCATGCTCAATATTTTTTCGCTGGCCAATGGCCGCTTGTTTCAAGAAGAGATCTCTTCCCAAGAAGAGCTATCTCATTTCCGCCCCATTTGGGTGGACTTGGAGTCCCCCACGTCAGAAGAAAAGCGCTGGATCAACCAGCACTTTGGCGTTCATATTCCTGAAGATGCCATGGACGAGGACATCGAGGAATCAGCACGCTTTTACGAAGAAGACAACGGCGAATTGCATATCCGTTCGGACTTCTTGATAGCCGATATCGATGAACCCCGCGCAGTGCGTGTTGCTTTCATTTTGAATCAGCATAACGATGCACTGAAAAGCCACGGGGTATTGTTCTCTATCCATGACGAAGACTTGCCCGTATTTCGTTTACTCCGCTTGCGCGCCCGACGTGCGCCGGGGTTGATTGAAGACGCCAAAGATGTGTTGCTCGAACTGTTCTCTGTTGACGCCGAGTATTCGGCCGATACCCTAGAGGGCATTTATGACGAGCTAGAAAAAGTCAGCAAGATGGTGTTGTCGGGCGAGGTGTCAGATGAACTTGCCGGACAGGTCTTGGGTGCCATAGCTCGTCAAGAAGATTTGAATGGCCGCATACGCCGCAACATGATGGACACACGCCGCGCTTTGAGCTTTGCCATGCGCCTGCGTATGCTTAACGCCGAACAATTTGATGATGCACGGCAAATTTTGCGAGACATCGATTCTTTGGATAGCCACACGGCGTTTTTGTTCGACAAAATCAACTTCTTGATGGACGCCACCGTGGGTTTCATCAACATCAGTCAAAACAAGATCATCAAAATCTTTTCCGTAGCCAGTGTGGCCTTGTTGCCACCCACTTTGGTTGCAAGTATTTATGGCATGAATTTACAGTTTCCAGAATTTGCTTTGCTGGGTAACTTGGCTTATCCCTATGTGGTTTCCATCATGTTTTTAAGTGCAGCCTTGCCCATGTGGTACTGCTATAAAAAGGGCTGGCTGCGCTAAGCGCTTGCGCGGTTAGCCATCCACGTACCCAGCAAAGCCGAGGTATAGCGGCTGGCCACTTCATGGATAAAGCGGGTGAAATCTGTAGTGGCTGTGTCATCCGCGCGATCGGAGATGGTGCGTACCGCAGCAAAAGGCACGCCGTAGTCGTGACACACCTGCGCCACCGCGGCGCCCTCCATCTCTACAGCCAAGGCTTGCGGCAAACGTTGTTGCAAACTTTGACTTTCTTGCGACGTTGAAATGAAACGGTCGCCGCTTACCACCAAACCCGAATGCACTTTGGGTGTATGCACCTGCAGTTCATGCAACACCTCCATGTCTATCCACTGAGCCGGATTTTTCAAAATAGCAGTTGCTGCCAACTTCAAGCGCTGGGTCATGGTGGTGTCGGTGGGGAAGTGCGCTCGGTCATACAAAGGCACTTCCATGGGTGGAAACAGTGGAGATGCGTCCATGTCGTGCTGCAAGAATTCGGTGGCAACCACCATGTCACCCACATGCACACCCGGGGCTAAACCCCCAGCCACACCGGTGAACACAATTTCAGCGACATCAAAGCGCTCGATCAATGCTGTGGCGGTGGTGGCTGCGGCCACCTTGCCTATGCGCGACAACACCAACACCACAGGATGCCCGTGCCAGTTGCCTGTGGTGACTTGACGCCCACCCATGTTGATGGTGTGAGCGCCTTGCACCGCGTGTTTCAAACCCAGCAACTCTTCTTGCATGGCCCCCATGATGGCAATAGGTCGCATGGTCATGGAATTGACGGGTGGCTTATTCCACCGCCTTGACCATGTCTTCCACCACCTTCTTGGCGTCGCCAAACACCATCATGGTT
>CANGPV010000075.1 GCA_947455935.1 Comamonadaceae bacterium | reverse complement strand
CACCAGCGATTGCATCTGTGGCAAGTCCAAATTTGCCCTT
Organism: Comamonadaceae bacterium; assembly: GCA_947455935.1. Classification (GTDB taxonomy): domain Bacteria; phylum Pseudomonadota; class Gammaproteobacteria; order Burkholderiales; family Burkholderiaceae_C; genus Limnohabitans. The sequence continues at coordinate 9,937 of CANGPV010000075.1, read as the reverse complement.
ATCTGGGGCAAGTTCTGGGCAGACAAAGCAGGCCCCTCGCCCAGTTCAACCATATGTGACAAGGGCGGTGCAATGCGGCCCTCGATAGGTTCAGCGTCCAAGGGAAGCGGCAATGCAGGCATTTGGCGTGGGTCGTTTGCATCACGCTCGACCCAGCCACGCTGCACCCACACCACCTGTCCACGTTGCACACGCAACGGAGTCATCACCCAAAAACCCATGCGGCCTAGATGCGCTCGGTTATCTAGATAAACAGTTTTGTCGTTCAACCACTCACCCTGCAACACCACACGACGGTGGGTTTGTTGCCAAGCTTGAGGCTTATCGCGCAATTGCGCAAGCGTCAGCGCCGACAAACTGGCTTGGGTCTCAATGTTGTGCTGCCACTGTATTTTTTGCTCGGCCCGTGAGAGTTGCCAAAAGCCCAAACGCAGGGTTAGCGCCACCAGCGCAGCCGCCAACAAGGCCCATGCCAAACGGCTTTGCCACGAAGGAGAAACAGAGGAGGCAGAGGGAATTGAAGTCAAAGGATAATCACCCGCATGACACTGTTTATAACTTTGGCCTTCTTAGGTGTGTTGGCAAGCTTGGCGACTGCCCTGTTCTTCATGGTACGCAACCCCGACGATGACAATCCAGACAAGCCCAAGGCTTCGCCCATGGCCAAAGCCTTGGCGTTTCGGATTGGCATTTCTGTGGTGTTGTTCATCGGCATTTTGGTGTCATGGAAACTGGGTTGGATCCAACCCAGCGGAATACCTTTAACTCCCAACTGAGCTTGGAAACAAAAGGGCCGCAAAAGCGGCCCTTGTTGACACATGGGTTGATCAGAGCCAGTACACCAAGATGTACAAGCCCAACCACACCACGTCCACAAAGTGCCAGTACCACGCAGCGCCTTCAAAACCGAAGTGCTTCTCTGGGGTGAAATGACCTTTTTGCAAACGCAAGGTAATGAACAACAGCATCAGCATACCCAAAAACACGTGAAAGCCGTGAAAACCTGTCAGCATGAAGAAGGTTGAGCCATACACACCAGAGCTGAGCTTGAGATTCATCTCGTGGTAAGCATGAAAATATTCATAGCCTTGGACAAACAGGAAAACCACACCCAAGGCCACAGTGAGCCACATGAAGGCTATGGTTTTGGCCCGCTCATTGGCAATCAATGCGTGATGGGCAATGGTGATGGTGACACCGGAACTCAACAGCAACGCAGTGTTGATAGTGGGCAACCAAAAAGGCGTCATGGTTTGGAAGGGTTCAATGATGCCAGCGGGAGATGCTGTCACACCTGCCGCAACACTGGGCCATACGGCTTTGAAACCAGGCCACAACAAACCGTTGTCTAAGCTGGCTAAAGCAGGAACCGAATGCACACGGGCCCACCACAGCGCTGAGAAGAAAGCGCCGAAGAACATCACTTCAGAGAAGATGAACCAGCTCATGCTCCAACGGAAAGACAAATCAATTTTGCGACCATATTGGCCGCTTTCACTCTCAGAAACCGTGGCACTGAACCACTTGAAAAGAATGAAAAGCCAAATGACCATGCCAGCGAGCAAGGAGTACTTGCCCCAGGCAATATCGTTGATCCACTGGCTAGCACCCAGAATGACGAAAAACAGTCCGAACGAAGCCAATGCCGGAAACGGCGAGGGCTCGGGGACGTAATAGTGTGGCGTAGCGCCATGGGATGTGCTGCTCATCTCGACTCCTTTTATTTCGCAACCACCAGATTGACCACGACGATCAATCCGATCACAAACAACAGACCGCCCACCAACCCCACGCCCAAAATATGCAATGGGGTGATGTGTGCAAGATCTTCCTGAAATTCACTGTTTTTTCGAATACCGATAAATGACCAAGCCACAGCCACGATAGAGCGCCAAAACGGGCGCTTGACCGCAACCGGCTTGTCCAAAGCTGTGGTGTCTAGACTCATGCACCCACCTGTTTCAAAGCCACAGGGGCTGTCGCGCTGGGCGCAGGTGGTGTGCGGCTACCTACCTCAAAAAAGGTGTAAGACAGCGTGATGGTGGTCACGTCTTTGGACAATTTTTTATCGATCACAAACACCACGGGCCACTGCTTTTTCTCTCCAGGGGCCAAGGTGTATTGGTTAAAGCAAAAACATTCCACTTTGTTAAAGTGCGCTGCGGCTTGATGGGGTGCATAGCTGGGAATGGCTTGCGCAGACATGGTGCGGTCTTGCACATTTTGAAATTCGTACATGACCGTGGCCATCTCACCTGGATGCACCTGAATGGAGTTTTGCATCGGTTTGAACTGCCAAGGACCACGTGCATTCGCATCAAATTCGACTGTGATCGTTCGGCTGATATCAATTTGGCTGTTTTGCGGTGAAGCCATGCGCGCGTTACCTGAACCGGGCAATTCTTTTTCGCCCAAAGCCAAGATGTTGATGCCGGTAGCCTCGCAGATAGCCAAATACAAAGGCACCAAGGCATAGCCGAACCCAAACATAGCCAAAGCCACCACGGCAAGTTTGCGCAGCATCAGCAGGTTGGCGTGGCGCAGGCCCATGAAATTGGTTTAATGGTTAAGAAAGGTGATTTTGGCCACCACGCCGAGGAAAAAAACCGCCGCCACCGAAGCCAAGATCAGGCCAAGGCGGAGGTTGTTTTTTTTCTGTTCAGGCGTCATGGCTGAAGCGGACACGCTGTTGGACATCAGGCCACGATGCGAGTGGCATCGCTGTTGAGCTTAGGCGGTGTTTCAAAGGTATGGAATGGCGCGGGTGAAGGCACTTCCCATTCCAAACCTTCGGCAGCTTCCCAAGGACGCTGAGGTGCGGGCTCGCCCTTGCCACGCATGGTCGGCAACACGATGAAGAAGAAGAAGAATACCTGCGCGAAACCAAAGGCAAACGCACCCACAGACGCCAAGGCGTTGAAGTCAGCGAATTGCATGGGGTAGTCGGCATAACGACGGGGCATACCTGCCAAACCCAAGAAGTGCATGGGGAAGAAGGTGACGTTGAAAGAGATCAGGGTCCACCAAAAGTGAATCTTGCCGCGTGTTTCGTTGTACATCACGCCCGTCCACTTGGGCGACCAGTAGTAATAGCCAGCGAACATGGTGAACAGGGAACCGGCCACCAAGACATAGTGGAAGTGGGCCACCACGTAGTAACCGTCTTGCAATTGCAAGTCGATAGGGGCCATGGACAAAATCAGCCCAGTGAAGCCACCCATGGTGAACACAAAAATGAAACCCACCGCAAACAACATGGGAGTTTCAAACGTCATGGAACCTTTCCACATGGTGGCGATCCAGTTGAATACCTTCACACCGGTGGGGATGGAAATCAACATGGTGGCGTACATGAAGAACAGCTGACCCGTGACCGGCATGCCGGTGGTGTACATGTGGTGCGCCCACACGATGAAAGACAAAATCGCAATCGACGAAGTGGCGTACACCATGGAGGCGTAGCCAAACAGGCGTTTGCGCGAGAAAGCCGGCACGATTTGGCTGATGATGCCAAAGGCCGGCAAAATCATGATGTACACCTCAGGGTGACCAAAGAACCAGAAGATGTGCTGGAACATGACGGGGTCGCCACCGGCTGCAGGGTTAAAGAATGTGGTGCCGAAATGACGGTCGGTCAAAGTCATGGTGATGGCACCAGCCAACACAGGCATGACAGCAATCAGCAAATAAGCGGTGATCAACCAGGTCCACACAAACATGGGCATCTTCATCAACGTCATGCCAGGGGCACGCATGTTGAGGATGGTGACGATGATGTTGATTGAACCCATGATGGACGAAGCACCCAAGATGTGCAGCGCAAAAATGGCTGCATCCATGGAAGGTCCCATTTGCAGGGTCAGGGGCGCATAAATCGTCCAGCCGCCTGCGGGTGCACCGCCGGGCATGAAGAAAGAACCCGCCAACATCAGGGCTGCAGGAATCATCAACCAGAAGCTGAAGTTGTTCATGCGCGCAAAGGCCATGTCAGCTGCGCCAATTTGCAGCGGAATCATCCAGTTAGCGAAGCCCACAAAGGCCGGCATGATGGCGCCAAACACCATGATCAAACCGTGCATGGTGGTGAGCTGGTTGAACAACTCAGGATTAACTAACTGCAAACCTGGCTTGAACAACTCGGCACGAATACCCAGGGCCAATATGCCGCCGATGATGAGCATCGTGAAAGCAAACAGCAGGTACAAGGTACCGATGTCTTTGTGGTTGGTCGCGTAGACCCAACGGCGCCAGCCGTGAGGTGCGCCATGGTGGTCGTCGTGTGCGTGGTCGGCCCCGTGGCCATGGGGGTGAAGTACAGCGCTCATAGAAGATTCCTTCGATTTAAACGGGGTTACTGACGGGCGGCATGCACTTCGGCAGGCTGAACCATTTGTCCGGTCTTGTTAGACCAGTTGTTTTTTGTGAAGCTAATGACTGCAGCTATTTCGCTGTCAGACAGTTGCTTCCATGCAGGCATGACGTTGTTTTGACCATTGAGCAAAACTTTGATTTGTTTGGTCTTGTCGGCATCCAAGACGACCGCAGCGCCGTCGAGTGGCTTGATGGGACCACCACCCTTGCCATTGGGTTGATGACAGGCTTGGCAGTTGGCGGCATAGACTTTTTCGCCTTTTTGCATCAAATCGGCCATGGTCCATACTTTGTTGGGATCGTCTTGTTTGGCAGCCAATTTTTTGTTTTGCTCAGCCACCCATGCGGTGTACTCTTCGGCACTCACTACTTTGACGTGGATGGGCATGTAAGCATGCTCTTTGCCACACAACTCTTGACACTGACCATGGAAGTCGCCGGTTTTTTCAGCGCGGAACCAAGTGTCACGAACAAAACCAGGGATGGCATCTTGCTTGATACCAAAGGAGTTGACAGCAAACGAGTGAATCACGTCATTCGAGGTGGTAATGATGCGAATTTTCTTATTGACCGGCACCACCAAAGGGTTGTCCACTTTCAACAGGTAGTCGTCAGTGGGTTCGGGATGACCGCTGTTGGACATTTCGCGCTGCGCGTTGTCCAAGGTGGAGATAAAGCCGATACCTTCGCCCTCGCCTTTGATGTAGTCGTAACCCCATTTCCACTGATAACCCGTGGCTTTGATGGTGAGGTCGGCGTTGGAGGTGTCTTTGCTGGCAACCACGGCTTTGGTAGCTGGCAGGGCCATCAAGATGACGATGACAAACGGCACCACAGTCCAAGCAATTTCAACTTTGAGTGACTCGTGGAAGGTAGCCGCTTGGTGACCTACCGATTTGCGGTGCTTCCAAATGGAATAAAACATGACGCCAAACACTGCGACAAAAATCACCGTGCAGATGATCAGCATGAACCAGTGCAACCAGACTTGCTCTTCAGCAATTTTGGTAACAGGGGGATGCAGATTCAATTGACGTACAGCGGGGCCGCCAGGTAAATCGTTGACTGCCCACGCCATGGTGGATACCAAGGCAAACAAAGCAATGCTTGCTTTTTCAAATTTTTTGTAAATGTTGTTCATCATGTTTGTAAAGATTCAACAAGGGGTGAAACTACCAAAACCGCACGATTCTAACCACCCTAGCTTGTGGAGAGCCTGACACCAATCTTTCAGACTCAGGGTTTTCTCTGACTAGGCAATTGAGAGCGCAGATCTTGTACCGAAATATGCGTGGTATCACTCGCAGATTGCTTGGGTGCGGCCTTAAAGGCATGGCCATAAATAACCTCAAATTCCAGGACCAAACGGCCTGAAGACTGTGGGGTTATCAAACCCGTCTGCAAAGCCTCTTGCATGTGGGCCAACCACTGTTTTCCACGCAGACCTGTAAAGCGCTGCGGATGCAAATTACGCCCCAAACTACGCAACTCAAGCAGCAAGGCCTCGACGTTGGGATAGGTTAAGGTGATGCGTTCCATGTCCATCACCGGTTCGGCAAAACCTGCGGCAATCAACATATCGCCCCAGTCGTGCATATCGGTGAAGTCATGCGCCGCTGTAGGCCAACCGCGTTGGCAGAACACCTCTTTGAGCGTTCGCAAGGTATCAGGCCCCAAACACGAAAACATCACAAAACCTTCAGGCGCCAGTGCACCGTGCCACTGCGCCATGCAGGCTTGGGGGTCGGCTTGCATGTGCAAGCCCATATTCGCCCATAGCATGTCAGCAGCTTGATGAGCCGACAGCCCAAAGCGAGGCGCAGTGCCTTGCCAACGTCGCCACCAGGGCCCCGCCAACTTTTGTCGCGTTTGCGACAAAAGTTGTTCGTCTGCTTCGATCACCAAAGAGCGCGCTTGTGGGTAGTGCTGACTCACCAACACTTGCGAAGCCCATCCCCCCATGCTCGGCTGCCAATGCACCCAATGCTTTGGTGGCGTGCGCATCAACACCAATCGTTCAGCCATGCGTTGCGCCACCTCGTCATGCAGCCACGCGGCACTTCGCTTGGCAGCAACACGGGCCCAGCGCTTAGCCGCCACAGGGTCCAGTGGGGGAAGCAGTTCACTTTTTTTCTGTGCAGCGTTCGCAGACATGGTGAGTTGAATTTGTTCTGATGGCACGATGGCTTTCATCCCTTCAGCATACCGAACCCGGCGTTTGCAATGGGGATGGCCCCGCATTTCCCTGCCCAGTTTGTGCCATGCCTGTGGCCAATGGGCTTGGCAAGTTCTGTGTCCTCCATGCGCCCGTCTAGGTTCTATTTCCACGCACAACAGTTCTCAGGCTTGCTTGGCGGCAAAGATGTATGTCTCGCCATGGAAAGAGCTCATTACCGCGTTCAAATTTCAGGGGCAAGCGGGTTTGGCGCATTTTTTGGCCCAGCAAATGCGTATCCCCCCTGCCATCACCCAACGCTTGGATAACGCTGACTTTGTCCTGCCCGTGCCTTTGTCAACGCAACGCTTGCGCGAGCGTGGCTTTAACCAGGCCTTGTTGCTGGCTAAGCAGCTTTGCCCCGAACGCACGGTGGCCCAGGGATTGATTCGCTTGCGAGACACGCCAGCGCAATCGGGCTTGTCACGTCAAGACAGACTGCTCAACCTTGACCATGCTTTCATGGTCAACCCCGCGCATGTGCAGATGTTGCGTGGTTCTAAGGTGGTGCTGGTGGACGACGTCACCACCACGGGTACCACTTTGAACGCTTGCACACAGGCATTGCAGTCGGTGGGTCTGGAGCAGGTGGAAGCAGTGGTGCTGGCCCGAACACCGGCTTAGCACCAAGCCACAATGCGGGCTTCACAGAAAGTCCTCATGTTTCACATCGTTTTGGTTCAGCCTGAAATTCCACCGAATACAGGCAACATCATCCGTTTAGCCGCCAACACGGGTTGTCACTTGCATTTGGTGGAGCCACTGGGGTTTTCCATGCAAGACAAGCAAATGCGCCGCGCTGGCTTGGACTACCACGAGTACGCCAGCGTGAAACGCCACGCCAGTTGGCAAGCCTTTGTCGAGAGCGAACAACCCAAGGTGTTTCGCTGTTTTGCGCTCAGCACCCACGGCAAGGCATCAGTCTTTGAAAGTACTTTTCAAGCAGACGATTGGCTGGTATTTGGTTCGGAAACAAGTGGTTTGGCCGCCGAAGTAAGGGCTTTTTTTCCAGCGAATAACGTACTGCGTTTGCCAATGCTGGCCGGGCAACGCAGTTTGAACCTGTCAAATGCTGTGGCCATCACGGTGTATGAAGCGTGGCGGCAAAACGGCTTTGCCCAGCACACGCCTTAAGGGTAGCGGCGCACCAAAGACTCCGCGACGCACACCGGCTTGTCTGAGCCTTCACGCTCCACACTCACCTTCCACGTCATCTGCATGCCATTGTTGTCGATGGCTTCGCAAGCCAGCAAATGCATATGGGCACGCAAGCGGCTGTTGACCGGCACAGGCGCGGTGAAACGCACCTTGTTCAAACCGTAATTGATACCCATGCGAGAACCTTGAATATCAAAAGCTGATTCAAAAAAATGCGGTAACAGCGACAAGGTTAAAAATCCATGGGCAATGGTGCTGCCAAAGGGGCCGCTTTGCGCTTTGTCAGCATCGGTGTGAATCCATTGGTGGTCACCCGTGGCTTGGGCAAACAAGTTAATTTGGTCTTGGGTGACCGTCACCCAATCGCTGACCGCCACGTCTTGCCCCACGCAAGCCATCAAGTCTTGTAAAGCATTGAATATTTTCATGAAACGACCTGCATTGTCTGTCTAAAGGTGACTCAGTCTAGCGCCTCGTCGCAAGCAGTCTGAACGGCTCAACTAAAATCGACGGTTTTATCAAAAACAATTTACCCGCTATGAGCGCATTCAACGACGAAACTGTGTTGTCCGTCCACCACTGGACCGACCGCTTGTTCAGCTTCACCACCACCCGTGACATGGCTTTGCGCTTCTCGAATGGCCACTTCACCATGATCGGTTTGCGGGTAGACGGTAAGCCTTTGCTGCGCGCCTACAGCATCGTCAGTGCCAATTACGAAGAACACCTTGAGTTCTTAAGCATCAAGGTACCCGATGGCCCCCTCACCTCCAAGCTGCAACACATCCAAGTAGGCGACAAGATTGTGGTGGGACGTAAACCCACGGGCACCTTGCTAATTGACTATTTGCTGCCCGGTAAAAACCTGTATTTGCTGGGCACTGGCACCGGCATGGCACCCTATATGTCCGTCATCCGCGACCCAGAGACCTATGAGCGCTTTGAAAAAGTGATTCTGGTGCATGGTGTGCGTGAGGTGAAAGAGTTGGCTTACCACGACTACCTCACCCAAGAATTGCCCCAGCATGAGTTGTTGGGCGAAATGGTCAGTGCCCAAATGCTGTACTACCCCACCGTCACACGCGAAGCCTTTCGCAATCAAGGACGCATCAATGAGTTGATGGAGAGCGGTAAATTGTTTGCCGACCTCGGCCTACCCGCGCTCAACCCCGAAACCGACCGCGTCATGCTCTGCGGCAGCCCGCAAATGCTGAAAAGCCTGAAAACCTTGCTGGAAGAACGCCATTTTAAAGAAGGCAATACCACCACGCCAGGGGACTTTGTGGTGGAGCGGGCTTTCGTCGAGCAGTAAGCCTTGAGTCTGAGCATGCTTCATTGACACACCCAAAAAAGCACTTAATAATGTGCTTTTTTAGGTGTCAATGATGTCCATCACCCAAACTATTTTTGCTCAACAAACAGTCAGCATGACGGACTTGCGGCGCAATCCGTCTGAGGTCATCGAAGTGGCCAACCATTCGCCGGTTGCCATCTTGAACCACAACAAGCCAGCTGCTTATTTGATTTCCGCAGCCGCCTATGAAGACATGCTGGAACAGCTTGAGGACGCCGCGCTGACCAAAACCGTCAAAGCCCGCTCTGGCGGTCCAACAGTTAAGGTGAAGCTTGAAGACCTATGAGCTTGAGTTCCACGAGCTTGCGCTGAAAGAATGGAAAAAATTAGACGGGTCAATCAAAGCCCCCTTACTGAAAGCGCTAACCAAACGTCTTCAAGCGCCTCATGTGCCATCCGCCAAATTGCGTGGCGAGCTACATAACACCTACAAAATAAAACTACGCGAACTGGGATACCGCTTGGTTTATGAAGTGATTGATCAACGATTGGTCGTCGTGGTGATTGCCATTGGTAGGCGAGACCATGATGAGGCTTATCAGATCGCCATTAAACGGAAGTCGTCAATCTAAATCCTGCCTTAAACCCGCTCAATGATGACGGCAATCCCCTGCCCCACGCCTATGCACATGGTGCACAGGGCGTAACGTCCACCGGTGCGTTGAAGTTGGTTGGTGGCAGTGGTGACCAACCTAGCGCCTGATGCGCCCAGTGGATGGCCTAAAGCAATCGCCCCTCCGTTGGGGTTCACGCGGGGGTCGTCGTCTTGCAAGCCCAGCATGCGTAACACCGCCAAGCCTTGGGCGGCAAAGGCTTCGTTGAGTTCAATCACATCCATT
>CANGPV010000074.1 GCA_947455935.1 Comamonadaceae bacterium | reverse complement strand
CGCTGAGACGCTGAGACGCTGAGACGCTGAGACGCTGAGACGCTGAGACGCTGAGACGCTGAGACGCTGAGACGCTGAGACGCTGACCCTGGCCATTGAGGCCTTGCATGACGGGCCAGAGCAGCTGGCTGCCAAAGCGCGAGACGACATCGGGCCCGGCATCCGCACCTTGCACGTGGCTCGCCAGGGTAGAAGTGGGCGCCACTTTGTTGCGTTTAGTGAGGCTATAGATCAATACATCGATGTCCTGCGGCTGTTGCACGACAGCATGGACTTAGCAAGGCACATCCCACCTGCCAACGACCAATCACACTGACGACCAGAGCGGGAATTGGTGCCAAACCCGCAGCGATTGCCATCTATCCTCAGCCATTGCTAACGGCAGTGGAGAGTGAGCTCGATCACGGTCGCCTGCCCACCAATAATTTACGGTACGTTGCGGTGTTGATCGGTCTGCTACCGACACCTCCCGAGAATTACTGTGCAGCCACGGCCAGATGTCATCTCCCCAGCGGTGTTTGACTCTTCGCCCTCTTTAGTTACAAAAGTGGAGTATTGCCGGCTAGCTAATTCCTACAGCCAAAGATAATCTCCTTTATGTCCCCCCCCGATCTCCTCTTCTCCCAAGGTTTTGGCACCCGCCGCATCTGCGCGGGATTGGTCCAGCAAGGTCTCGTCAAAATCGATACAGGCAGCGGTCTGCAACTGGTTGACGAGGACCTTGACATCACCCCTCTCGAGGGCATGTCTTATGAAGTGCAGGGCGTGCTTTGGCAATTCCACACCAAGGCCTATATTCTGCTGAACAAACCTGCGGGTACCGAGTGTTCGCACAAACCCTCTGTGTGGCCCAGTGTGTACAGCTTGTTGCCGGCCCCTTTGCGCCAACGTCCTGCCAAAACCGGCTTGCAAGGCGTGCAAGCGGTAGGGCGCTTAGACCAAGACACCACCGGCATATTGCTGCTCAGTGACGACGGCCAGTTCATCCACCGTATGAGTTCACCTAAGCACCATGTGCCCAAGCTGTACGAACTGACCACTTCTGACGCGCTGGACGACAAGGTGTGCCAAAAGCTGTTGGCGGGTGTGGTGCTGAATGACGACCCTCAGCCTGTCAAGGCGGCGGCTTGCGAACAAGTTGGCACCCACCAACTGCACCTGACCCTGACCGAGGGCAAATACCACCAAGTCAAACGCATGTTGGGTGCTGTGGGTCACAAGGTGGTGGGACTTCACCGCTCGCGCATAGGGGGGCTTGTATTGCCTGCTGATGTATTGCCCGGGCAGTGGCGGTGGTTGGGGCAGGGCGATTTAAGTGCACTGGCTTGATTTTTTTTGTATATTTCTATAATATACAAAAATGCTTGATTTGAACTTAGCGCGAATCACCGGTTTTCAGTGGGATAGCGGAAACGCTGAAAAAAATACTAAACATGGCGTTGAGCGTTTTGAAGCTGAGCAGGTATTTTTCAATGATCCTCTTTTGCTTCTTGCCGATATCAGACACAGTCAAATTGAAAAAAGGTTCCATGCGCTGGGCGTCACCGACAGCAACAGGTTTTTACATGTGAGCTTCACATTAAGGGATGACGGGCAATTGATTCGAGTGATTTCAGTAAGAGATATGAGCGCCAAAGAAAGGATCGTTTATGAGCAAGCCGATTAAAGAGCTTCCTGTTTTTAAAACAGAAGCCGAGGAAACCGCTTTTTGGCAAAGTCATGATTCAACAGACTATGTGGATTGGACCCAAGCCCACAAGGTTAGGCTGTCAAATCTCAAGCCCTCAACTAAAACTATCTCTTTGCGCTTGCCCCAGCATTTGCTGGACAGCATCAAAGTGGCCGCCAACGCCAGAGACGTGCCCTACCAATCCTTGATAAAGGTATGGTTGCAAGAAAAACTCAACGCTAGATAAGTACCAAGGCTCAATTTTAAATTACGCCATTATTTAGCACAAATACCGACTTTCATGCCAAAATAAGGCATGCCTAAGTCCTCATCCCACAACGCATTCCTGCCGCCCCAGGCCCAGCAAGCGCTGCTGGCTTTGGGCGAGCATTTGGCGCTGGCTCGTAAGCGGCGCAAGCAATCCTTGCGTGAATGGGCACAGCGCATGGGCGTGTCGGTGCGCACGGTGCAGCGCATGGAACAGGGCGATCCCGGTGTGGGCATGGGCATTTACGCGGTGGCGCTTTGGTTGATGGGGCGCACAGATGCTTTGGCTGGTATGGCCTTACCCGAGTTAGACATGGCCGCCTTGGATCTTGAATTGGCTGTCGCCTCCCAGCGTGGTCGCCCCAAAAGCGCGGTATCGCCATGAGACCCGAGGCGCTGGACGATAAGCTCTATCTGTGGTGGTTGGCCGACCCACATCATCCACGTTGGATAGGTGTTAGCGCTGCTGACATAGCAAGCTTGGCGCAAACCATTCGCTCAAGCCACCCCCTTTAAAAACCCCACCACCCAATCCAAGCTTTGTTGCGCTTGGTCTTTATGCGGCGAATGGCCGCAAGCTTGCAGCACATGGCGCTCTACCGTGCCAGCCGTGTGTAGCTCATGAATATGACGCAAACTGCCATACGCGTCATCCACCCCCTGCAGCGCCAGCACGGGTGCTGTAATAGCTTGGCATTCCTCGCGAATATCAAAGCTGCGAAACGCCTGCGACAGCCAGACGTCGTTCCATTGCCAAAAAGCGCAGTCCACATCAGCGTGGTAGCGCCCTAGCTTTTGGCGTAAATCTCCTGTTTCAAATGCTTGCTTGGCTGCTTCAATGGCGCTGAGGGTGAGGTCTTCCACCCACAGGTGCGGCGCCATGACCACGCAGCCCGCCACGGCAAACCGCGCAGCATGCAGCAAAGCGATGGTGCCGCCATCGGAGTGGCCGATCAGCACGGGCTTGTCCACGCCCCACTCGTGTAGCAAAGCGGGCAGCACCTCCCACGCTTCTCGGTGCATATAGTCCGCGCCCAAGCGGCCGCTGCCCCGCACCTCGGGGATGACAGGCGAGTGCCCATAACCTCGGCGGGAATACACCCAACCCGCTCGCCCTGCAGCTTGACAAACTTGCGCTGGCCAGTTGCCCTGACGGCCTTGCCACATGGCGACCGATCCCAGCCCCTCATGCAGGAAAACCAAGGGGGCGAGGGTGATTGCGCCGGGAATATGAAGAACTTCCATACCCGCACAATACCGCATAGACGCAGTCATAAATTGTCAGTACATTCGACAGATTTGATAAATCCCCCTGTTTAAACATGGATGAATCCGCCCTCGATGAGGCTCAAACCCTGAAAAATCTGCGTACTGAAGCAGGTTTGGACATTGCGCAGTTGGCCGCCATGGCCAATTTGTCGCCGGGACAGGTGCGTCAACTGGAAGAGGGTGGCGACTCCAACTTTTATTCGCCACAAATCAAAGCCCAAAGCATGCGACGGGTCTTGCGCATGTTGCACAACCAACCCAGTCCGCAAGACCTGTGGGCGCAAAGCTTGGCTGAACCCACACCCAAGTCGGTCAACGTCATTGACGACATCATTCGACTGTCAGAAAAAAACCAACACACCACCCTAGACACCTCACTGGCACGTCGCTCAGGGAACCCCTTGAAACTCACTTTGGGTTTGGGTGCTTTGTTGGTGTTGGTTTTTGTGCTATTGAACTGGCAAGAAAGTCAAACCGTGCAGCAAAAGTTGTTTGCTGAATGGGTGGAGCCCACCGCCACCAAGCCGCAAGAGCCCGCCCCTGTGCAAGCCAAGCCGTCAGAGGCGACGGCGACCGTGAGTGAAGCTGTATCGCCCGTGGTGGTTCCCGCACCGGTTGTAGCACCGGTTTTAGCCCCCGTGAAAGAAAGCGTCAGCGACTGCAAACAACTCAAAGCTGAGCCCACACCTGCCGCTCCCGTGTCCGTCAACAAGCCAGGCACTTATGTGTATGTGCTTGCCAGCAAAGACATGCAAGTGTGTCTGGACGACGGCAAGCGTGTCAGCAGTGTGGTCAATCTCAAAGCGGGCGAGGGCAAGAGCATTCATGGCGCGTCACCTTGGGTCATTGGCGCTGTCGACATGGCCGCTTTGCAGGTGTATTTTCAAGGGGCCAAGGTGCTGATTTCGCCCGACGCGGGTCAGCGCATTGTGCTTAAAGAGCAGGCACTGAATCACTAGAAATAAAATTTGCCACAATAGGGCCTCTACGCACCGCCCGGGTGGTGAAATTGGTAGACACAGCGGACTTAAAATCCGCCGCTATCCTGAATAAGGGGCGTACCGGTTCGATTCCGGTCCCGGGCACCACAGGGCTTTTGCTGCACGCTAATGCCACTGCTATCATGCTTTCATGTCTAAGTTCACTACCACCTTCGAGATCCATGTGCATGGCGCCGTCCCTCTGCGCGAAGAGGTCACTTTCGAGCACATTCAAGACGCCTTGCGCTCTATTTGGGTGTATGCGGGCGCTCGTTCTCTGAGCGAAGGCGCCGACAGTTTTTACGAAGAAGAACCCGGCATCCGCTTTGATGCCAACGACCATGTGCTGCAAATGTGCTGGACCGTCAAGGGTGAAGATGATTTTCGCCAAGCCTTGGACGAGATGTGCATGGCGCTGAATGACCTCACCTCTGCGGGTGCTGCGTTGGAAGTCACGTTTTATGACGCGGAGTTTGACGAAGAAGACGAGCAGCAAGGCCGCGATTCACGCGATGATTTCGTCATGCTGTTTGTGGGCCCGACACCTGCGGCCATCATGCAAGTGCAGCGCGATTTATTGGTGCAGGACTTGGTCAATTTGATGGAACGCCACTTTGAAGCCTCTGAGTTGGAAGACGTGGTCACCGAAGTGGACAAGCTGTTCAGCAAGCGCTTTGAATCGCTGGTCAGTTCGCTCGAAATCAGCAAGCCGCCCAAGGGGCAGGGCGGTGGTGGCAGTGGGCATGGTGGGCGGCGTCCGCGGCACCTGCATTGAAATTAATTGGGATCTGACCCCAATTAAAATTGGGATCTGACCCCAATTAATGAGTCCCCCGTTGCAAGAAAGTTGACGCGGCCCACGCGCGCCACATCTGCCAGCAAACCCCGCTCAGCCAGCACCTGCTGGGTATGCCTCGCCACAGGCTCGCCAGTCTCCAAGATGGTGACGTTCTCGCCCACCAAGGGGCGCAGCAAGGGCAGAGCAAAAGGGTAATGGGTGCAACCCAGCACCAAGGTGTCTATCTGTCCCGCTTGGCTGCCAAAGTCGCCCATGGCGCTGACATATTTTTCGCACAAAGCTTTCACGGGCGCATCCTTGCCATCCCGCCAGTGCTGCTCAATGGCATCAGCCAGTCCCTCGCAAGGCTGCAGCACAAACTCGGCCTGTCCCTTTAGGCTGTTGAGCAACTGGATAAATTTATCGCTGCCCAAGGTGGCAGGTGTGGCCATCACACCCACGCGGTGTGTTTGGCTGTGGGCAGCAGCTGGTTTGACGGCAGGCTCGACGCCAAAGAAAGCCACTTCGGGGTGCGCATCACGCAGGTGCTGAATGGCCAGCGCTGTGGCTGTGTTGCAAGCCACCACCAAGGCCTTCACATGGTGCTCGTCCCGCAGCGTGTGCCAGATCGCCGTTGCACGTTCTCGCACAAAAGCGGCATCTCGCTCGCCATAAGGCGCATGGGCGTTGTCAGCCATGTAGACAAAATCTTCTGCAGGCATGTGCAGTTGCAAGGCTTGCAAAATGCTCAAGCCGCCCACACCGCTGTCAAACACCCCGATAGGCGCGTTCACTGGCTCTTCACCGCGATGCCCTTGAACTCTCCGCTGGCAATGCGCTTGGACCATTCAGCGGGGCCGGTGATGTGGGCGCTGGTACCTCCTGCATCCACCGCCACGGTGACGGGCATATCGACCACATCAAACTCGTAAATCGCTTCCATGCCGAGGTCGGCAAAGCCCACGACCTTGGCATGTTTGATGGCCTTGCTCACCAAATATGCCGCGCCGCCCACGGCCATGAGGTAAGCGCTTTGGTGCTTCTGAATGGCTTCAATGGCCGTGGGTCCACGCTCGGCTTTGCCTACCATGGCGATCAAACCGGTTTGCGCCAACATCATCTCGGTGAATTTGTCCATGCGGGTGGCGGTGGTAGGTCCTGCGGGGCCTACCGCCTCGTCGCCCACCGGGTCCACAGGGCCCACGTAATAAATCACGCGGTTGGTGAAGTCCACGGGCAGCTTCTCGCCCTTGGCCAACATGTCTTGAATACGTTTGTGCGCCGCGTCACGGCCGGTGAGCATCCGGCCGTTAAGCAACAGGGTTTGGCCGGGTTTCCAAGACGCCACTTGCGCTTTGGTGAGGGTGTTCAAGTCCACCCGCTGGCTTTTTTGTGTGTCGGGCGTCCAGTTCACTTTGGGCCACAGGTCCAACGAGGGCGGGTCAAGGTAGACCGGCCCCGAGCCGTCCATCACAAAATGCGCATGGCGTGTGGCGGCGCAGTTAGGGATCATGGCCACGGGCTTGCTGGCTGCGTGGGTGGGGTACATCTTGATCTTCACATCCAGCACCGTGGTGAGACCCCCCAAGCCTTGGGCGCCAATGCCCAGTGCATTCACCTTCTCAAGCAACTCCAGTCGCAGTTCTTCCACCTGCGACAGTTTTTCGCCTTTGGCCGACTTGGCTTGCAGCTCGTGCATGTCCAAGTCATCCATCAAACTTTCTTTGGCCATCAGCACCGCTTTTTCAGCGGTGCCGCCAATGCCTATGCCCAACATGCCCGGCGGGCACCAACCCGCGCCCATGGTCGGCACGGTTTTCAGAACCCAGTCCACCACGCTGTCGCTGGGGTTGAGCATGACCATCTTGCTTTTGTTTTCGCTGCCGCCGCCCTTGGCTGCCACCGTCACTTCCAAGGTGTTGCCAGGCACCAGCTCGGTGAAGATGACTGCCGGAGTGTTGTCGCCGGTGTTTTTGCGGGCGAACTGCGGGTCGGCCACCACGCTGGCTCGCAAGCGGTTGTCGGCGTGGTTATAGGCACGTCGCACACCTTCGTTGATGGCGTCGTCCAAACCACCGCTAAAGCCTTCAAAACGCACCCCCATGCCCACCTTCAAAAACACATTCACGATGCCGGTGTCTTGGCAAATCGGGCGGTGCCCTGTGGCGCTCATCTTGCTGTTGGTGAGAATTTGCGCAATGGCGTCTTTGGCGGCGGCGCTTTGTTCTCGCTCGTAAGCACGGGCCAAGTGGGCGATGTAATCCGCGGGGTGGTAATAGCTGATGTATTGCAGCGCAGCAGCGACGGATTCAATCAGGTCGTGTTGGGTGATGGTGGTCATGGTGGTTCAGACAGAGGCTAGTGGTGCGCATCGGCTTCATGGCCGATGACGCGGGTTTGGTTCAAGAGTTTGTCGGTGTAGGCAATCGCCATGGCGCTGAACAAAAACGCAATATGGATGATGGTTTGCCAAATCAGCACCTTCTCATCGTAGTTGGCGGCGTTGATGAAGGTCTTGAGTAAATGGATAGACGAAATGCCGATGATGGCCATGGCCAGCTTGACTTTCAACACAGAGGCATTCACATGGCTGAGCCACTCGGGTTGATCGGGGTGTTGCTCTAGGTACATGCGTGAGACAAAGGTTTCGTAGCCGCCCACGATGACCATGATCAGCAAGTTGGAGATCATCACCACGTCAATCAAGCCCAAAATCACCAGCATGATGATCACTTCGTTCAACTGCGTGGGCACGCTCTCCGCCTTGTAACCAATGCTGCTCACCAGCGCTTGCAAAGCGGTTTGGCTGCCAAACACGGCTTCGAGCAAATGCAGCAATTCCACCCAAAAATGGTAGACATACACGCCTTGTGCCGCGATCAGCCCCAAGTACAAAGGCAGTTGTAGCCAGCGGCTGGCAAAAATGAAGCGGGACAAGCCACTGGCTTGGTGGGCAGATGTTGAGCGCATGGGCGAAACCTTGGTTGTGCAGCAATAGGCCAATCTCAAGCAGGCATTCTAGGGAATGCCCAAAGACTGAATGCAGTAAGTTTCAAGCCAGTCAGTGCCTTGTAAGAGCCTGCCGCGAAAGTTGCGCCCATTCGCCCAGAGCCGTTCAGCGGCCACCCCACTTTCAGGAGACAAGCATGAGCCAGTTCGACCACATCATTCACCATCCCCCTGCAACGTTTGTAGAACAAGCCACGGTGGCAGGCATGGACGCCTATCACGCCTTGTGCAAACACGCCGAGGACGATTACGCGGATTTTTGGGCGACACAGGCCAAGCGCTTGCTGAGCTGGAAACAGCCCTTTACCCAAACCTTGGATGAGAGCCAAGCGCCGTTTTTCAAATGGTTTGAAGACGGCACCTTGAACGCCTCTTACAACTGCTTAGACCGTCATGTGGACAAGGGCTTGGGCGACAAGACCGCCATCATCTTTGAAGCTGATGGTGGCGAAGTCACCCGTGCCACGTACGCGCAACTGCTGTCGCGCACCTGCCAAATCGCCAATGCGATGAAGCAACTGGGCATCCACAAAGGCGACCGCGTCATCATCTATATCTCCATGTCCATCGAGGGCGTGGCCGCCATGCAAGCCTGTGCCCGTATTGGCGCTACCCACTCGGTGGTGTTTGGCGGCTTTTCAGCGCAAAGCTTGCGTGACCGCATCGAAGATACCGGCGCCAAGATGGTCATCACCGCCGACCAACAGGTTCGCGGTGGCAAGCAACTGCCGTTGAAAGCCATCGTCGATGAAGCCCTGACCTTGGGCGGCTGCGACAGCATTGAACATGTGTTGGTGGTCAAACGCACGGGTGCGAATGTGGCCATGCAAGCCGGTCGTGACCTGTGGATGGCCGACGTTGCCGACAAGCAAGCCACCACCTGCGAGCCCGAGTGGGTGGGCGCGGAACACCCGCTGTTTTTACTCTACACCTCGGGGTCAACAGGCAAGCCCAAGGGCGTGCAACACAGCACCGGCGGCTATTTGATGCACGCTGCCCTCACCACCGAGTGGACCTTCGATTTGAAGCCCCATGACGTGTTTTGGTGTACCGCCGACATTGGCTGGGTGACAGGCCACACTTACATCAGCTACGGCCCCTTGGCCTTGGGTGGCACGCAAATTGTGTTTGAAGGCGTGCCCACCTTCCCTGACGCTGGTCGTTTTTGGAAGATGATCCAAGACCACAAGGTCAGCATTTTTTACACCGCACCTACGGCCATTCGCTCGCTCATCAAGGCAGCAGAAAGCACAGCCGCTGTTCACCCCGACCGTTATGACCTTAGCAGTTTGCGCTTGCTGGGCTCGGTGGGCGAACCCATCAACCCTGCGGCTTGGGAGTGGTATTACCAGCACGTGGGCGGCGCACGTTGCCCCATCGTGGATACCTTTTGGCAAACCGAAACCGGCGGCCACATGATCACGCCACTGCCCGGTGCCACACCCATGGTGCCTGGTTCTTGCACACTGCCATTCCCCGGCATTCAAGCTGCCATCGTGGACGAAACCGGCAAAGATGTGCCCCACGGACAAGCGGGCATTTTGGTGGTGAAAAAACCGTGGCCCTCGATGATTCGCACGATTTGGGGTGACCCCGAGCGCTTCAAGAAAAGCTACTACCCCGATGACTTCCAAGGCAAATACTATTTGGCGGGAGATGGCGCGATTCGTGACGCTCAAACCGGCTACTTCACCATCACCGGCCGCATTGACGATGTGCTGAACGTGTCGGGCCACCGCATGGGCACCATGGAGATCGAATCCGCCTTGGTGAGTTGCACCGATTTGGTGGCCGAAGCCGCGGTGGTGGGCCGCCCTGACGACACCACGGGCGAAGCCATTTGCGCCTTTGTGGTGTTGAAGCGCTCACGCCCCACGGGCGACGAAGCCAAGCAGATTGCCAAAATTTTGCGTGACCATGTGGGCAAAGAAATTGGCCCCATCGCCAAGCCCAAAGACATTCGTTTTGGCGACAACCTGCCCAAAACCCGCTCCGGCAAGATCATGCGCCGCTTGCTGCGCTCTATCG
>CANGPV010000073.1 GCA_947455935.1 Comamonadaceae bacterium | reverse complement strand
TAGGGCCCGTGTTTGGCATGAAGGGTGGCGCCACCGGTGGCGGCATGGCCCAGGTCGTGCCCATGGAAGACATCAATTTGCATTTCACCGGCGACTTTGGTGCGATTGCTTTGGCACACAACCTGTTGTCGGCCATGCTCGATAACCATATGCACCATGGCAATACCCTAAAGATAGATACACGTCGTATTGTCTGGAAGCGGGTGATGGACATGAACGACCGCGCTTTGCGCCAAATGGTGGTGGGTTTGGGCGGCAGCGCCAACAGCGTGCCACGCGAGGATGGTTTTGACATTGTGGTGGCCTCTGAAGTGATGGCGATTTTTTGCTTGGCCACCAGTTTGGCTGACTTGAAGACCCGTTTGGGTCGCATCGTCGTGGCCTACAACACCGAGGGCGCTGCCGTGTTGGCCAGCGATTTGCAAGCCCATGGCGCGATGGCGGCTTTGCTCAAAGACGCCTTGGCACCCAATATCGCCCAAACCTTGGAGAACAACCTCGCTTTCATCCACGGTGGCCCGTTTGCCAACATTGCGCACGGCTGCAACTCGGTGATCGCCACCACCACCGCCTTGAAACTCGCTGACTATGTGGTGACCGAAGCCGGTTTTGGCGCTGACTTGGGTGCTGAAAAATTCATCGACATCAAATGCCGCAAAGCGGGCTTGCAACCCTCGGCCGTGGTCCTGGTGGCCACCGTGCGAGCGTTGAAATACCACGGCGGCGTGGGCGTGAAAGAGCTGGGCACTGAAAACCTCGACGCTTTGAAAAAAGGCATGGTCAACCTTGAGCGTCACTTGGCCAATATCAAAAACCATTACGGCCTGCCTTGTGTGGTCGCCATCAACCACCGAACCGAAGACACCCCTGCCGAAATCAGCTTGCTGGAAAAAGCCTGTGCCGCCTATGGCGCACAGGTGGTGGTGGCCAAGCACTGGGCCGAGGGTGGCGCTGGTGCAGTTGATCTGGCGAATGCGGTGGTCGCGTTGTGCGAACAACCCAGCCAGTTTCAGTTTGTCTACCCCGAATCCGCCACGCTGTGGGAGAAGGCGCAAACCGTGGCGCAAAAAATTTACGGCGCCCAAGGTATTTCAGCGGACGCCAAAATCCGTGGCCAAATCGACAAATTGCAAGAGCAGGGCTATGGCCATTACCCGATTTGCATTGCCAAAACCCAGTATTCGTTCTCCACCGATCCCAAACTCTTGGGTGCGCCGTCTGGCCACACCATGAACATCCGCGAGGTGCGTTTGGCCGCGGGTGCGGAGTTCATTGTCATGGTCTGCGGCGATGTGATGACCATGCCCGGTTTGCCCAAAGTGCCCTCTGCCCATGCTATTGATGTCGATGCGCAGGGCAATATCACCGGTTTGTTCTAATCTGTTTTTTCCTGAAGGCAAGACATGCGTAAATTGACATGGATGATTTCTTCGTTGGCGGCAGCGTCGTTGTGCAGCGTGGCGCTGTTGGGTGTGAGCTCGGTCGGTGCTGCCAGCGATGACCAAGCCTTGCTCGACAAAGCTCGGGCTCTTTTCAAGCCTTTGCCAGCCAGTGCGGCTTTGGAAAACACCGCGCTCACCCCTGAGCGTGTGGCCTTGGGTAAAGCCCTGTTTTACGAAACCCGCGTGTCCAGCGACGGCCGCCAAGGCTGTGTCAGTTGCCACAATCCTGCTTACCATGGTGGCGACAGCCTGCCCTTGTCCATGGGCATCCACGGCAAGGTACTGCCCCGCAATGCGCCCACGGTGTTCAACACCGCTTTGTTGGTAGCCCAGCATTACGGCGGTAACCGCGCCAGTGTGGAAGAGCAAGCCGTCAAAGCCTTGACCAGCCCCGTGGCCTATGGCAATGCCAACTACGAGCAAGCTGAGAAAAAACTGGTACAGCTCGGCTACCAACCTTGGTTTGACAAAGCCTTTGCAGGTGAAGCCAAAACCTTGAGCGCCGACAACTGGGGCAAAGCCATTGGCGCTTTTGAGCGAACTTTGCTGACGCCGGCACCTTTTGACAGCTACCTCAAGGGCGACAGCCAAGCCCTGAGCGCCCAAGCCAAGCAGGGTCTGAAAACCTTCATCGACACGGGTTGCGCCGGTTGCCACAATGGCGTGACGGTGGGCGGTCAAAGCTTCCAAAAATTTGGCATCACCCAAGACTATTGGTTGCTGACAGGCAGTACCGAAAAAGAGGCTTTCAAGGGCTACGACAAAGGCCGCTTCCAAGACACCAAAAATGAGGCAGATGCGTTCATGTTCAAGGTGCCGCAGTTGCGAAATGTGGCGATGACGCCGCCGTATTTTCACGACGGCAGTGCTGCCACCTTGCCCCAAGCGGTGCGCATCATGGCGCAGTTGCAACTGGGCAAACAACTCAGCGATGCCCAAGTGGCCGATATCGTGAGCTTTTTGGAAAGCCTCACCGGTCAGGTACCGGCTGATTTCGCCAAAGCGCCGGCACTGCCGGTGGCCTCGCACTGACACCGCTTCGCTTTCTCTTTGCCATGCGCCGCTTGCTGTTAGCAACCCTTGTGGTGGCGCTGGGCATGGCGGCCCAAACCGTGCAAGCCGCGTGGACCTACATGGGCCATATCGATGGCAACACGGTCTTGATCGATCGCAGCTCCATAGAGCTGAAAAAACGCAATGCCTTGGTGTGGATATTGACCAACTACAGCACCGTCACAGCCAACCAATTGCTGTCACTCGCCACGCATTTGGAGTTTGATTGCGACAAAAATAAAGTTCGCTACGTGCAGCTGTATGGCTACGAGGGACAAATGCAAAGTGGGGCGCGATTGATGACAGTGGTGGAGCCCGGTCAGTGGGTGGCGGTGGACTACGGTACGTTGATGAAAAGTTTGCAACAAATTGCCTGTTTGCGTGGCCCTAATTTTCGCCAAGAAGGTGTGCTTAACAAACCGCCAAAGTAACCTCTCCCAAACCGTGCAGCTCAAATCGCAGATCTTGGCCAGCTAACGGAAATTGTGAGGCCACCCAGCTGCCGGTGGTGACCCAGTCCCCTGCTTTAAAACGCATCCCCCGCGACCGCATGTGGTTGGCGATCCACGCCATGGCGATGAGTGGATGACCCATTACATCGCTGCTATGACCTTGCCCAATCGCTTGACCGTTGATGAAGGCCGTGGCCTGTGTTTGCCATAAAGCCTCAAAGTCTTTGGCCGCGATGACAGAACCCAAAACCACACCGTGGTTCCAAGCATTTTCTGCCACCAAACTGTAGAAACCCTGTTTGAGCAAGGCGTAGTCGGCAAAGCGGTCGTCAGCTATTTCCAGCGAGGGATAAGCGCATTCCAGGTAGGGCAAGATGCTGTCGGCATCCCAATCATCTTCACGCTCGGGCAGGTCTTGGCCAAACTGCAAGGCCAGCTCAAACTCCACAATCAAATGCTGGTAGGCAGCGGCTTGTACGCGCTGGCCACTGGCAAACACCGTGTCGGCCAGCACGCATCCTGATATGGCGTCGTCAAAGCCCACAAATGCGCGCATGGCCGGTGTGGTGATGGCAATTTTGTAGCCGCCCACCTCGGTGCGACGTTTCTCAGTTTGTAGCGCCAGCCAAGCGTCTTGCGCGGCGTAGGCTTGCGCGACAGAAGTCGGTGCCAAAGCCGGGGGCAGGGCACGAAAGGGCTCGTTGGCGTCTTGTTGGCGCAGCAGCTCATGGGCGGCGGCCAAAGCGCCAGACCATGCGGGTGGGGGGTGTGTGGGCATAGTCGCCAGTGTGGCACAGAGTCACCTATTTGCCACGGTGTTTTCAGTAACATGCTTGCCATGCAATTCATTGAAACCTCCCTTTTGCGCATTGGCTACAAAGAATGGAACCCCGAGGGGCAGCACACCATCGTGCTTGCCCACGGTTGGCCCGACAGCCCTCGCTGTTGGCATGAAGTCGTGCCCCATTTGGTGCAAGCGGGCTACCGCGTACTTGTTCCTGCGTTGCGCGGTTT
The DNA here is from genome assembly GCA_947455935.1 of Comamonadaceae bacterium. Lineage (GTDB taxonomy): Bacteria > Pseudomonadota > Gammaproteobacteria > Burkholderiales > Burkholderiaceae_C > Limnohabitans. The sequence goes on along the minus strand of CANGPV010000073.1, from coordinate 6,235 downwards.
TTTGCCCACCACGTTTTTGCGCGAAGACACGCCACGTACGGGTCAGTTATCGGCCTTGGGACGTGACATGGTGGAGTTTGTGCAGGCTTTGGGGCTTAAACAAGCTGTGTTGGTCGGCCACGACTGGGGGGCAAGAGCGGTGGCCAATGCCTGCGGTTTGGCCCCTGGCATTGCCAGTCATATGGTGTTGTTGTCAGTGGGGTATGGCACCAACGACCCCACGCAAGACTTGAGCATGGAACAAACCCAGCTCTACTGGTACCACTGGTTCATGGCCACAGCCCGGGGAGAGCGCTACGTCCGTGCCAACGCCAAAGCGTTTTCGCAACGCATGTGGGACACCTGGGCCCCCAAGGGTTGGTATTTGCCGGATGAATTTGAGCAAACCGCCATGGCGTTCAACAACCCCGATTGGGCCGAGGTCACCTTGCATTCCTACCAGCACCGCTGGGGCCATGCAGCCAGCGACCCTTATTACGACGCTGATGAAGCGCTGTTGCACCCCGCACCGGTGCTGAATGTGCCAACTTTGATGTTGCATGGTGAAGTTGATGGTGTCAGCTTGCCCGCCACCTCGGCTAACCGCGAGAAGTTTTTCAGCGGTCCTTATGTTCGCCAGTTATTGCCCGGCGTGGGTCACTTCCCGCAGCGTGAAGCGCCATCCAAAGTGGCTCAGGCTATGTTGGGATTTTTAAAAGCCAACCCGACGACTTAAAAGAGAGTTTTGATCTGCGCACTTTCTGGCGCAGTTTTTCTCCACGACAGAGGCTGGCCCCGAGCATGAATTAGACGTGCAGTTACTCATGCACAATTTAAAGCCTTGTTCGGGGCTTTCGGTGCTTTCTGTCGTTTGGGCGGCTAAGGGATACAGGCAGAGAAAGCTCAACAACACCGAAAGTATTTGCCGAAAGATAAATTGCATTTGGATGGTCATCACCCAAGTCTAACAAGACGGTATCAGGGGTCCTGTAACCACTGGCAAATAGGTCGCCACTGCAGCAAGTCCTTCTCCACCTTGCTGGGGGTGATGTCAAACATGCTCAGGCCATGGGCAGCCAAATGCAAATAGTGCTGGGTGTCACGTAAATAGCCCACGATGGGAAGGTCTAGCGAGTCCATGAACTGGCGCAGTTTGTTGGCGGCCAGGGTGCGTTCGTCCACCCGCATGCCCACCACGCCCACTTTGGTGCGGGTGTTGCGGGTGATTTCCCTGAGTTTGGTGAGAAAAGTTTGCGCCGCGTACATATCAAAAATACTGGGCATGATGGGAACCAAGATTTTGTCGGCGCGGCTCAGCACCTCTTTGAAGCGCCAGCCGTCCAAGCCACCGGGTGTATCGATCACCACATGGGTGGTGCCTCGCGGGGGTTTGGCCGTCAGTACCAAGTCGGCTTGCAATTCCCAGGTCGTAATGCGCGTGACCGTGTCGGGACGCAGACTCAGCCACAGTCGAGATGACTGCTGCACATCGGCGTCGCCCAGCATGACGGCGTGACCCAGCGAGGCAAAAAAGCCAGCGACATTGGTGGATAAGGTGGATTTGCCAGCCCCGCCTTTGGGGTTGGCGATAACTATCACCGGCATATCAGGAAATCTCCCAGCCCCTGTCGCTGTTGCAGTAAGTCAAGGCTTGGTTATACAAAGCGGTTCCTCCGTAGCGCCCCGCCGATGCGAGGAAATGATTTTGCAGTGGCATCATATCGTTGGAGCGGGCGCAATCAAAGCCATTGTTTTTGGTGCCGTTGAAGTACAACACCACGCGGCCATTGGATTTAACGCTGTGTTGGCGTGCGGTCAAAAAACCCACGGCGCACGCACCCGAGCAAATCTGCCCCTCGGTGACCACTGCTTCAGCGCCATAACGCGCCAAAATTTGGCCCAATTCAATGCCCAAGAGCGGCTTGCCACCATTGGAGTTGAGGTAGACCTGTGGCGGCACGCGCTGTCCTTGGTGGTTGATGCACTGGGTCAAATTGTGCATATGGGCTTGCAGGCTTTGCAAACTGGCTGGGTCAATCGTGCCTGACAACTCCACAATGTCCATGCTGCCCTTGGCGCAACTGGCATGGCGCAACGTGCTGTGACGGCTCTCAAAGGTTTGGCCTTGGGTCGAACCCAACACCGTGATCTGGCTTTGGGGAAAACCAAAGGTGTTGGAGCCCAGCACCACCTGATGGGGACTGGGCGCCAAGGGGGAGGACATGGGCGAGTTGACGGCACAGGCGACTAAGCCCAGCAACAGTAACAAGGACCCAAGGGGTGAAATTCTTTTCATGCGGCAATCCTGGTATCAAACATCTTTGAAGAGGTGATCTATGGTCGGTCCCACAAGCTCAAACTTGAGCAAAAACGAGGTTTTGCCAAGCTTTGGAGACAGATACCTTAAAAGATTGGGGTTATGGAATAAATTCAAGGTGTTTTTAAAATGACTTTGGATTATGGGTCTGCTTTAAAGGAACTTTGATGAAAAAATTGTTCGTTGCCTTGTGTATGTTGGTCAGTTTGTCAGCCATGGCCGAATGGGTTTTGGTGACTGAAAATGAATACGGTACAGGCTTGTACGTTGACCCCAACATCAAAAAAACAGGCAGCATGCGTATGTTTTGGCATATACAAAACTTAAAGCAAGCCGACCGCCAAGGCGATATGTCTTACCGCGGTGTTTGGCAATACGACTGCCAAGAAAGCCGCCAACGCAATATGCAAGTGGCGGCCTACCCAGGCCCTATGGCAACTGGCCAAAAATCAGAAGAGGCTTACCAACCCAGCGATTGGATCGCCATTGGGGGCGACCAAAGCAGTCAAGCCATGTATAAATACATCTGCTCTTTGTAATTCTTTAGTTGACGAACGTCGCAACCGGTTTGCCTTTTTCCACAAAATAGGTGGCCAAAATTTTGCCTTTGGTGCTGCCTGTATTGAGCGCATCGTGGATGGTGTTGGCGGGGACCATGAAGGCTTCTCCCGCTTTCACTGTTTTAGGTTCTTGTCCGTCCACGCGCAACTCGAATTCGCCTTCCAACACATAGCCCAGTTCTTCGCCAGGGTGGGTGTGGCGTCCAGCAAAAATGCCTGGGTCGAATTCGGCACGGGCTTGCACCCCCATGCGGCCTGGCACGCTGAGTTCATGAGACTGCAAAGCCACACGTGTAAAGCCAGGTTTTTGGGCAGAAACCAAGCCCATCACGCCAGCACCGATCACACAGACCAACAAGGTTGAAGCTTTCATGGAACGACTCCTAAGGGTTGAGACTTACTTGACCACCATCAAGGTGAAGGGATACACATAGGCTTGCAGGGTGACCAAAATACCCACCAAACAGGCCAGCGCTATGGAGTGGAAGAACACGTAGCGAAGAATATCGCCTTCGTGGTTGAACCAACGGGTGGCGGTGGAGGCCACCACAATCGACTGCGCATCGACCATCTTGCCCATCACGCCGCCCGAGCTGTTGGCTGCACCCATGAGGTTGGGCGACAGACCCAATTGATCAGCTGCCACTTTTTGCATGCCACCAAACAGCACATTGGAGGCTGTGTCGGAGCCTGTGAGCGCCACACCCAGCCAGCCCATTAAGGTGCCAAAGAAGGGGTAGAACACGCCTGTATTGGCAAAGGCCAGGCCCAAAGTGGTGTCGGTGCCCGAGTAACGCGTCAGAGAACCCAAGGCCAACATCAGAACAATCGTCAGCAGGGAGTAGCGCACCAGCACCAAGGTGCGGAAAAAGATGCGAATCAGATTCAAAGGGTTGTACTTCATCACCAAGCCGCCGACGATGGCCGACAACAAAATGCCGGTGCCCGTGGACGACAGCAGGTTCAGGGTGTAAACCGCGGCTTCTTTCTTGGGCTCAGGTACCACGGGAGGCATTTTTTCAATCAGGTTGTGCAAGCCTTCCAAGGGGAATTTGGGGGCAAAAATGCTGTTGAAAAACTCTTTGACGGGTGGCAAGCCCCAAATAAAAATGAACACCGTCAAAATAGCCCATGGGGTCCAAGCGCGGATGATGTCTGCACGTGAGTGCTGGGTGCGTTTGGCAGGCGCGGCAGGCGCCGTGCCTTCGCTGTCGGCATGGCCTTTGAGCGACACCGAGGTCCAAATTTCAGCAGGCTGCCACACTTTCAAAAAGCCGACCAAACATGTCATGGAAACCACGGCGGCAATCACATCCACCAACTCGGGGCCGATGTAGTTAGAGACCAAAAATTGCATGATGGCAAAGCTTGCCCCGGTCACCAAAATAGCCGGCCAAATTTGCATCATGGCGCGGCGACCGGCAAAAGCCCAGATCAACCAAAACGGCACCAGCAAAGAGAAAAACGGCAGTTGACGACCCACCATGGCGGACACGGCCATGGCGTCATAGCCATGCACTTTGGCCAAGGTCAAAATGGGTGTACCCAAAGCGCCAAAGGCCACCGGTGCGGTATTGGCAATCAGCGACAAACCCGATGCAGCCAAGGGTGAAAAACCCAAGCCAATCAAAATAGCCGCTGTCACCGCCACGGGGGTGCCAAAACCGGCCGCACCTTCAAAGAAAGCGCCAAACGCAAAGGCAATCAGCAGGAGTTGCAAGCGGCGGTCTTCGGTGATGCCCGCAATCGAGTCTTGCAACACTTGGAAACTGCCGTTTTGCTCGGTCAGTTGGTGCAAAAAGATGATGTTGAGCACAATCCAACCGATGGGTAACAAACCTGTGAGGCCGCCGTACAAAGCGGCGTTAGCTGCCATTTCGGTAGGCATGCCATAGGTGAGGATGGCCACCAACAAGGCAGCGGCCAAGCCTGCACCGGCGGCGATATGCGCTTTCATATGCAAAAAGCCCAAGCCCACCAGCATCACGACCACAGGCACTGCAGCCAGCAAAGTAGACAAAACCATATTGCCTAGGGGATCGTATATTTGTTGCCAAACCATGGGGAAGTCTCCGGTGCGAAAAATAAAAAATTATAGGAAGATGGCTGCAAGGGTTTTCCCTCTCGTAACGCTTTGGAGACTTGCATGATCGAACGCACACTTTTCGGCCCTGAACACCAGGCCTTCCGCGACAGTTTTCGACGCTTCATGGCAGCTGAAATTTCGCCCTTCCATGCGGCTTGGGAAGAGCAAGGCTATGTGGACAAAGCCGTGTGGGCCAAAGCAGGTGCTTTGGGGTTTTTGTGCATGAGCCAAGCCGAGGCCAACGGTGGTTTTGCTGCCGACAAGCTGTATTCCATTATTCAGATGGAAGAACTGAGCGCTGCAGGTTTTAGCGGCATAGGCTTTGGCTTGCACACCGAAATTGTGGCGCCTTATATCCAGCATTACGGAACCGAGGCGCAACAACAGCGCTATTTGCCGGCCATGGCCAGCGGCGCCATGGTGGGAGCGATTGCCATGACCGAACCGGCAGCGGGCAGCGATTTGCAAGGTATCCAAACCACCGCCTTGGTTCAAGCGGATGGGTCGTATGTGCTGAATGGCAGCAAAACTTACATCACCAACGGCTGGCACTCGGACTTGGTGATCGTGGTCGCCAAAACCAACCCCGCCGCAGGTGGCAAAGGCACCAGTCTGTTTTTGCTGGAGGCTGGTACAGCGGGCTTTACCAAGGGCAAGCCCCTGAAAAAACTCGGCCTCAAAGCGCAAGACACCTGCGAATTGTTTTTCGACAACGTGCGGTTGCCTGCTGACGCCTTGTTGGGTGGCGAGGCCATGCTCAACAAAGGCTTTATTTGCTTGATGGAGCAGCTGCCTTGGGAGCGTTTGCAAATCGCCATTGGCGCAGTGGCCGCCTCGCAAGCGGCCATTGGCTGGACCTTGGACTATGTCTTGCAGCGCCAAGTGTTTGGCCAAGCCGTGGCGGCGTTTCAACACACCCGCTTCACCTTGGCTGAGTTGCAAACCGAGGTGCAAATTGCGCAGGTGTTTGTCGATAAATGCACCGAGCTCTTGCTGCAAGACAAGCTCGACACCGTCACCGCCAGCATGGCCAAGTACTGGTGCACCGATTTGCAATGCAAGGTGATGGACGCTTGTGTGCAGTTGCACGGCGGCAATGGCTTTATGTGGGAATACCCCATTACCCGCGCTTATGCCGATGCAAGGGTGCAGCGCATTTACGGCGGCACCAACGAGATCATGAAAGAGGTGATTGCTCGTAGCTTTGTGAAGTGATCGGCATTAACTGATCACGAGCTGGTGAAAACCAAACTCACCCTGCTGTCGGTCAGCGTAAAACGCCTTCAAAGTCTC
>CANGPV010000072.1 GCA_947455935.1 Comamonadaceae bacterium | reverse complement strand
CGGTGCTGCAAAAGCGCATGGACGTGTTTGATTTTGAGCTGATCAGCAACCGCATTGGCGGCAGCGAAGCGCCGGGTACCGAGCTGCTAGAGCGCTTTGGCTCCAAGTCGGCGGATACCGAGGGGTCTAGCAATGTCATTGGTGTCAAAGACCCCGCCATCGATGCCTTGCTGGACAAAGTCGTCGCAGCCCAAACCCGTGGTCAGTTAGTCGCCGCATGCAAAGCCTTAGACAGGGTGCTGCGTCACGGCCATTACAGCGTGCCGCATTGGTATGGCAGCGTTCACCGTGTGTCGTGGCGAGCAGGGCGGTTTGAGCAGCCAGATATCACGCCTCGCTACTACCAACCCGAGAGTTGGATTCAATCGACGTGGTGGGCCAGTCCTGCCAATCTTGCAGGAGCACGCTGATATGTTTCTCTACATCGTTAAACGGCTGTTGCTGATGATCCCCACCTTGCTGGGTATTTTGTTGTTGACCTTTGCGGTGATTCAGTTTGTACCCGGTGGACCGGTTGAGCAAATGGTGGCGCAACTCCAAGGGCGCGACAGTGGCGGCGAGGGCGCTGCTGTCAGCGGTGCAGGCTACCGTGGACGCCAAGGCGTGGACGCTGCACGCATTGAAGAAATCAAACAACTCTATGGCTTTGACAAGCCCGCCCACGAGCGGTTTTGGCAGATGCTGGGTCAGTTCGCACGTTTCGATTTGGGTAAAAGCTTTTTCTATCCCAAAGACGTTTGGCAGTTGGTGAAAGAAAAACTGCCCGTCTCCATCAGCTTGGGTTTGTGGACGTTTTTCCTCAGCTACTTAGTGTCTGTGCCCTTGGGCATTGCCAAGGCAGTTCGTGCGGGTACGCGTTTTGACACCCTCACCAGTTTGGTGGTGTTGGTGGGCTATGCCATTCCCGGCTTTGTGTTGGGTGTGGCCTTGTTGGTGGTGTTTGGGGGTCAGTTGCAATGGTTTCCCTTGCGCGGACTGACCTCGACCAATTGGGAAACCTTAAGTTGGGGCGCCAAGGTGGTGGATTATTTGTGGCACATCGCCATGCCCATCACGGCCAGCGTGTTAGGTGCGTTTGCTGTGACCACCATGCTGACCAAAAACGCTTTTCTCGAAGAAATTGGCAAGCAATATGTGTTGACCGCCCGTGCCAAAGGTTTGAGCGAAAACACGGTGCTGTGGAAGCATGTGATGCGTAACGCCCTGATCCCCTTGGTGACGGGTTTTCCAGCCGCTTTCATCGGCTCGTTTTTCACGGGTTCCCTGTTGATTGAAACCTTGTTTTCGCTCGATGGTTTGGGGCTGCTCAGCTTTGAGAGCGTGATGCGGCGTGACTACCCCGTGGTGCTGGGCACCTTGTATTTGTTCACCCTGATTGGTTTGGTCACCAAACTCATCAGCGACCTGTGTTACGTGTGGGTGGACCCCCGCGTGAAGTTTGATTGAGCGCCATGGCCACCGTTTCTTTATCCCCCTCCGCCATTGCTTGGAAGCGCTTTAAGCGCAACCGCTTGGGCTTTGTCAGCTTGCTGCTGTTTGTGGTGTTGTTTGTCATGAGCTTGGCGGCCGAGTTGGTCAGCAACGACAAGCCCTTGATCGCCAGCTACCAAGGCAAGTTGTATTTCCCCATTTTGAAGAACCCGCCCGAAACCGAGTTTGGCGGCGATTTCCAAACCCCCACTGATTTTTTGGACCCCTTTATTCGCCAGCAATTTGCCAAGCCTGGCAACTGGGCGATTTACCCACCCAACCCTTACCACCACAGCACGCTGAATTACTTTGCCAAAGAGCCCAACCCTGCGCCACCCTCTGCGGATAACGTGATGGGTACGGACGACCGTGGCCGCGACGTGTTTGCCAGATTGCTGTACGGTTTTAGGGTATCCGTGTTGTTTGCTTTGGCTTTGACCATCACAGGCACATTACTGGGTGTGGTGACGGGTGCGATCCAAGGCTTTTTTGCCGGCAAAACCGATTTGGCTTTTCAGCGCTTCATTGAAGTTTGGGGTGCCATGCCCGAGCTGTATTTGCTGATTATTTTCTCGGCCGTGTTCGAGCCCAGCATTGCCTTGCTGCTGATTTTGCTGAGCATGTTTGGCTGGATGGGTTTGTCCGACTATGTACGCGCTGAATTTTTGCGTAACCGTCAACTCGACTATGTGCGGGCTGCCCGTGCTTTGGGGCTGTCCAACGGGGCCATTATTTGGCGCCACATCTTGCCCAACAGCATGACGCCGGTGGTCACATTTTTGCCGTTTCGTATGAGCGCGGCGATTTTGGCTTTGACCAGCCTGGATTTTTTGGGGCTGGGTGTGCCCCCTGGCACGCCTAGCTTGGGTGAGTTGCTCTCGCAAGGCAAAACGAATATCGATGCGTGGTGGATTTCGCTCTCCACCTTTGCGGTGTTGGTCATCACCTTGCTGCTGCTGACCTTCATGGGTGACGCTTTGCGTGATGCATTGGATCCTCGCAAACTGCATCAGGAGAGCCAACCATGAGCACGCTGCTGAAGGTGGAAGGTTTGCATCTGTCCTTTCAGGGACGGGAAGTGGTGCATGGCGTGTCTTTCCAAATGCAAGCCGGTGAAAAACTCGCCTTGGTCGGTGAATCTGGCTCTGGCAAAACCGTCACGGCTTTGAGCTTGCTGGGTTTGGCACGCGGTGCGTGGGTGCGTGGCAAAGCCTTGTTTAACGATGCTGATTTGCTGCACATGAACGAGGCGCAACTGCGTGAACTGCGCGGGGGCGACATCGCCATGATCTTTCAAGAACCCATGACAGCGCTGAACCCCTTGTTCACCATCGGGGACCAAATTGCTGAGGTTTTGCAGCTCAAACGTGGCATGTCGCTGAAAGAAGCGTGGCAACAGTCGATTGAGCTGCTGAGCGACACAGGCATTCCCGAGCCCGAGCGGCGCATCAACAGTTATCCGCACCAGTTGTCGGGCGGACAGCGCCAACGCGCCATGATTGCCATGGCTTTGGCGGGCCAACCCAAACTGTTGTTGGCGGACGAACCCACCACAGCCTTGGATGTCTCGCTGCGTCAGCAAATTTTGGATTTGCTCGATAGCTTGCAACAAAAGCACGGCATGGCGATATTGCTCATCACCCATGACCTGAACATGGTGCGTCGCTTTGCCGACAAGGTGGTGGTGCTGGAAAACGGTTATGTCGTGGAGCAAGGCGATGTGTCTCAGGTCTTGGCCAAGCCTGTTCACCCTTACACCATGAAGCTCGTCAACAGCCAGCCTGAGCGCCATGTGTTGCCAGCCCAAGCTTCATCGCCGGTCGTGATTCAGGCCCAAGGTCTGCGGGTGACTTACCCTGTACCGCGCAGCGGTTGGCGAGGCTGGTTGGGTAGCGGCGAATTTGTTGCTGTGCAGGGCGTGGACTTCGATTTGAAGGCAGGTCAAACGCTGGGCGTGATTGGCGAATCCGGCTCTGGCAAGTCATCGCTGGCCTTGGCCGTGCTTAATCTCATTGCGTTTCAAGGCCATTTGACCATTGACGGCAAGTCGTGGTCTTCCCAAGCGGCCTCTGATTTGCCACTGCGCCAAGCCGTGCAAGTGGTGTTCCAAGACCCGTTTTCATCCTTGTCACCCCGCTTGACGGTGGAAGCCGTGGTTGGCGAAGGTTTGCAGTTGCATCAGCCTGACATCAATCCCTTGGACTTACAGAAACAGGTGCTCTCCGCTTTAGCGGATGTGGGCTTAGATGAGACGCAGTTCCCTGGTCTGTTGGCTCGCTACCCGCACGAGTTTTCGGGTGGCCAGCGCCAGCGTATCGCTATCGCCCGTGCCTTGATTGTGAAACCGCGGGTGTTGGTGTTGGACGAGCCTACCAGCGCCTTGGATGTGACCATCCAAAAGCAAGTTCTCGATCTGTTGCAGCGTTTACAGCGCGAAAGGGGTTTGAGTTATCTGCTCATCACCCACGATATGGAAGTGGTGCAAGCCATGTCGCACCAAGTCCTGACGCTCAAGGACGGTCAAGTTGTCCAAACCCAGCAATTGGAGTAATTGGGGTCAGATTCCAATTAAGTTACAATGTCGCAAAGAAAGACAACGGGCGGAAATCCCAACCGCCCGTTTTTTTTGGTCGGACGAAAAGCGGTGGCATTGCAAAACATCATTGAACAAACGGTTGTCGGTCTGGGTTACCAGCTGGTGGACATTGAGCGATCAGCCGGTGGAATGTTGCGCATCACCATCGACAAAGTCTGGCAGGCTGGCGAGCCAGAGCAATTCATCCAAGTGGAAGATTGCGAAAAAGTCACTCGCCAGTTGCAATTCGTATTGGAAGTTGAGCAAACGGCCTACAGCCGCTTGGAAGTGTCCTCACCAGGCATTGACCGACCGCTCAAAACCGAGGCTGACTTGAACCGTTTTTGTGGCGAAGTGATTGATATCACCCTCAAAGCGCCCATGGGTGCTGCCGCTGCGGGTCTGGTCTCAGCTAACCGAAAGAAATTTCGTGGCGTATTGGAAGTCACCGATACGCCCTTGACCTGGCAAATCACTTGGCGTGACGAGCCCGTCAGCAAACCCGGTATGCGGGTTGCCAAGGTCAAAAAAGACACGCCAGTTCAGGCTTTGCAGTTCACTTTAAGTGAGTTGCGTGAAGCCAGACTGGCACCGATTGTGGATTTCAAAGGCCGCAGGCCTGCAGAGAAGAGGAGTGATCAATCATGAACCGCGAAATGCTCATGTTGGTAGACGCCATCTCGCGCGAGAAAAATGTCGAGCGCGATCTGGTGTTTGGTGCAGTGGAATCTGCGCTGGCACAGGCCACCAAAAAACTGTACCCCGGCGATGTGGATATACGTGTGTCCATGGACCGCGACAATGGCGAGTACGAAACTTTCCGACGTTGGTTGGTGGTCCCCGATGAAGCGGGTCTGCAAAACCCGGACGCCGAAGAAATGCTGATGGACGCCAAAGAGCGTTTAGCAGATATCGAAGAAGGCGAGTACATCGAAGAAAGCATTGAATCTTTGCCGATTGGCCGCATTGGTGCCATGGCCGCCAAGCAAGTGATTTTGCAAAAAATCCGTGATGCTGAGCGTGAAATGTTGCTGGCCGACTTTCTTTCACGTGGCGACAAGATTTTTGTCGGCAGCGTCAAGCGCATGGACAAGGGCGATTTGATTGTCGAGAGCGGTCGCATCGAAGGTCGTTTGCGTCGTACCGAAATGATTCCCAAAGAAAACCTTCGCAGCGCCGACCGTGTCCGCGCCATGATCATGGAAGTCGACAACACCTTGCGTGGTGCGCCCATCATCTTGTCACGCTCTGCACCTGAATTCATGATTGAGTTGTTCCGCCAAGAAGTGCCTGAAATTGAGCAAGGCTTGCTGGAGATCAAATCCTGTGCCCGTGACCCCGGTTCACGCGCAAAGATCGCAGTCATTTCCCATGACAAGCGGGTAGACCCCATTGGCACCTGCGTGGGTGTGCGTGGTACCCGTGTGAATGCGGTCACCAATGAACTCGCTGGTGAGCGCGTCGACATCGTGTTGTGGAGCGAAGACCCTGCCCAGTTTGTGATTGGTGCTTTGGCGCCTGCCAATGTGTCTTCCATCGTGGTCGACGAAGAAAAGCACGCCATGGATGTGGTGGTTGACGAAGAAAATTTGGCCATGGCGATTGGCCGTGGCGGTCAAAACGTTCGATTGGCTTCTGACCTGACCGGTTGGAAGATCAACATCATGGACGCGGCCGAATCTGCCCAAAAAGCTGCCACCGAAACCCAAGGTTTGCGCGAGTTGTTTGTCGAAAAACTCGACGTTGACCAAGAGGTGGCAGACATCCTCATTGAAGAAGGCTTCACCAGTTTGGAGGAAGTGGCTTATGTGCCCTTGCAAGAAATGCTGGAAATCGAAAGCTTTGACGAGGACACCGTGAACGAGTTGCGTGCCCGTGCCAAGGATGCGTTGCTGACCATGGAAATTGCGCGTGAAGAGAGCGTGGAAGAAGTCTCGCAAGATTTGCGTGACTTGGAAGGACTGGATGCTGAACTCATTCTCAAATTGGCCGATGGCGGCATACATACCCGAGATGAGCTTGCCGATCTGGCGGTGGACGAACTGGTGGACATCACCGGCCAGTCTGAAGACGATGCAAAAACTTTGATCCTGAAGGCACGCGAACATTGGTTCGCGGGTCAAGCGTAACGGTCATGAAGAGGAACACCACAGATGACCAACACAACGGTTGCCGAGTTTGCCAAGGAACTCAAAAAATCTCCCGATACCCTGCTTGAGCAGTTGAAATCTGCAGGCGTGCCCAAAGGCGCAGCCACAGATGAGCTGACCGATGCAGACAAACAAAAATTGCTGGGTTTTTTAAAAGCCAGCCACGGCACAGACACGCCTGAGCGCAAAAAAATCACGTTGGTGAAGAAATCCACCAGCGAGATCAAACAAGCTGACGCCACAGGTAAAGCCCGCACCATCCAAGTGGAAGTGCGTAAAAAACGCACCTTCGTCAAACGCGACGACAGCGACACCCCTGAGACCGAAGTCACGCCTGAAGCGCCGCCCACACCCGCTGCGCCCATCCTCGACCAAGCCGAGTTGGCCCGACGCGAGGAAGAGGCTCGCCGTCAAGCTGAATTCATCCGTCGTCAAGAAGAAGAATTGGCAGAAAAGCGTCGCTTGCGCCAAGCGCAAGAAGACAAAGAACGCGAAGCCCAACAACAAATTCCTGTGGTCCCCGCAGCGCACGCCGATGCTGCGGCCGCGGCGCTGGCTGCAGCTGAGGCGGCAGCCAAACGCGAAGCTGAATCCAAAGCCCAAGCCGAGGAAGACGCTGCCAAGGCCAAAGACCTTGACACCCGTCGCCGCACAGCTTTGGCAGAAGCCGAAGCCATTCGCACCATGATGAACACACCTGCTAAGAAGGTGTTGGTCGCGAAAAAACCGCCTGAGCCTGTAAAACCTGTGGTTGCTGATGGCAAAGCCATCAAAGGGACTTTGCACAAGCCTGCAGGCAGTCCTTCAGCCACGCCTAAACCTGCGGGCACGGCAACTGCCAAAGATGGCAAAGAAGTCAAGAGCGCCAAGCTGTCCTCTAGCTGGGCCGATGAACAAGCCAAGAAGAAAGAAATCAAAACCCGTGGTGACGCCAGTGGTGGTGTGGGTCGCAACAGTTGGCGTGGTGGTCCGCGTGGACGCCGTGACCGTGACCGCGATGAGGCACCTGTGCAAGCCGCCCCCGTCGAAGCACGTGTCATCGAAGTGCACGTGCCCGAAACCATCACAGTCGCTGAGTTGGCCCACAAAATGGCGGTCAAGGCCTCAGAGGTCATCAAGCAATTGATGAAGCTGGGTCAGATGGTCACCATCAACCAACCTTTGGACCAAGACACCGCCATGATCGTGGTGGAAGAAATGGGCCATGTGGCGGTCATCGCTTCTTTGGATGATCCCGAGGCCTTCACCGAGGAGGAAGCTTCTGCACACGTGGGTGAATCTCTCACCCGAGCCCCAGTGGTGACTGTCATGGGTCACGTTGACCACGGTAAAACCTCTTTGCTCGACTACATTCGCCGCGCCAAAGTGGCTTCGGGCGAAGCCGGTGGCATTACCCAACACATCGGTGCTTACCATGTGGAAACACCGCGTGGCATGGTGTCGTTTTTAGATACCCCAGGCCACGAGGCGTTCACCGCCATGCGTGCCCGTGGTGCGCAAGCCACTGACATCGTGATTTTGGTGGTCGCTGCTGATGACGGTGTCATGCCGCAAACCAAAGAAGCGATCAAACATGCCAAAGCCGCGGGTGTTCCTATCGTGGTGGCGATCAACAAGATCGACAAACCCGACGCCAACCCTGACCGTGTGAAAAATGAATTGGTCGCCGAAGAAGTGGTGCCCGAAGAGTTTGGTGGCGAATCACCTTTTGTGCCTGTCTCAGCTAAAACCGGCCAAGGCGTGGATGAACTCTTAGAGCAAGTTCTGCTGCAAGCCGAGGTGTTGGAACTGAAAGCACCTGTGGACGCTATGGCCAAAGGCTTGGTGATTGAAGCCAGTTTGGACAAAGGGCGTGGTCCCGTGGCCACCATCTTGGTGCAATCAGGCACCTTGAAAACAGGCGACGTGGTCTTGGCGGGCCAGACCTATGGACGAGTTCGCGCCATGTTGGATGAAAACGGCAAATCCACCAAGTCTGCTGGCCCCTCTATTCCTGTGGAAATTCAAGGTTTGACCGAGGTGCCGCAAGCCGGGGACGAATTCATGGTGTTGTCAGATGAACGCCGTGCCCGCGAAATTGCCACCTACCGTGCGGGCAAATTCCGCAACACCAAGCTGGCCAAGCAACAAGCGGCCAAGCTGGAGAATATGTTCTCTGACATGGCCTCTGGCGAAGTCAAAAACCTGCCCATCATCATCAAAGCCGATGTGCAAGGTTCGCAAGAAGCTTTGGCTGCGTCTTTGCTCAAACTCACCAACGAAGAGGTGCGCGTACAGCTGGTTTATGGCGCGGTGGGCGGCATCAGCGAGTCGGATGTGAACTTGGCGATTGCTTCCAAGGCGGTCATCATTGGCTTTAACACCCGAGCCGATGCAGGTGCTCGAAAACTGGCTGAAAACAACGGCGTAGAAATTCGCTACTACAACATCATTTACGACGCTGTGGATGAACTCAAAGCTGCCATGTCGGGCATGTTGACGCCAGATAAGAGAGAAGAAATCATCGGCATGGCCGAAATTCGCCAAGTCTTCCGCATCAGCAAGATCGGGGCGATTGCCGGTTGTATGGTCACCAATGGTTTTGTCCGCCGTAACGCCCGCTTGCGCTTGCTGCGTGACAACGTGGTCGTCTTTACCGGTGAACTCGAGAGTTTGAAGCGCTTCAAGGATGATGTACGCGAAGTCAAAGAAGGCTTTGAATGCGGCTTGAACCTCAAGGGCTATAACGACATCAATGAGGGCGATCAACTTGAGTTCTTTGAAATCAAGGAAGTTGCACGAACGATTTAAGTTTGCATGGCCGCCAAGAAGTCCTCAACGCCCCACCGTGGCTTTCGTGTCGCCGACCAGATACAACGTGATCTGGCCGAACTGATTCGCGACGTCAAAGATCCACGATTGGGCATGGTCACCATCCAATCCGTGGAAGTTACCCCCGATTACGCCCACGCCAAGGTGTTTGTCAGCGTGTTGGTGGGTGACCCCGACGTATGTTTAGAAGGTTTAAACCAAGCAGCAGGTTTTTTGCGCAATGGATTGTTCAAACGCTTGCATATCCACACTGTTCCTACCTTGCATTTTTTATACGACCGTACCCCAGAGCGAGCAGCGGACATGAACGCCTTGATCGCCCGCGCGGTCGCCTCTCGTGCCAAGGAATCTGATACACCATGAACTCGCCGC
The DNA here is from genome assembly GCA_947455935.1 of Comamonadaceae bacterium. Lineage (GTDB taxonomy): Bacteria > Pseudomonadota > Gammaproteobacteria > Burkholderiales > Burkholderiaceae_C > Limnohabitans. The sequence continues at coordinate 877 of CANGPV010000072.1, read as the reverse complement.
GCACCAGGGTGCAACGGCGCCCTGTGCATGGGGTGTTGTTGCTCGATAAGCCGCTAGGACTGTCTAGCAACCAAGCTTTGCAAAAAGCCAAGTGGTTGCTGCGTGCGGAAAAAGCGGGACATACAGGCACCTTGGACCCCATGGCTACGGGCGTTTTACCGCTGTGTTTTGGCGCTGCGACCAAATTCAGCCAACTCCATTTGGATGCAGACAAAACCTATGAAGCAGTGTTGCGATTAGGGCAACGTACCAGCACGGCGGACGCCGAAGGCGAAGTCATCGCTGAAGCTGAAGTGAATTTCACGCCTGAGAAACTTCAACAAGTGCAAGCTTTGTTCACGGGTCCCTTGCAACAAATCCCGCCCATGCACAGTGCGCTCAAAAAAGACGGCAAAGCCTTGTACGAATATGCCCGTGAAGGCATTGAAGTTGAACGTGCACCACGCAGTGTGGTCATCCATTCCTTGGAACTCAAAGAATTACCGACTGAAAATGGAATGCGCAGCGTATGGCTCAAAGCGCATTGCTCCAAGGGCACGTACATCCGCACTTTGGGTGAAGACATCGGCATTGCGCTCGGCTGTGGCGCATTTTTAAGCGCATTGCGTCGTGTGCAAAGCGGGCAATTCGGGATTGAGGAATGCGTCTCCCTTGAAGCGCTTGAAGCTTTGCCTGAAAGCCAGCGCCCTCAATCTTTGCGTGCTGTGGATGTGCTGCTTGACAGTCATCACCCCATCACATTGCAGCCCGATGATGCAGGACGGTTCCTGAGTGGCTTGCGTCGCCGTGGCGATTGGCCCGATCACGATCTGGTGGCTGTGTATGGCGTCAGCCCACAAGCTTTGCTAGGTACAGCCCATGTTCGCGCGGGGGAATT
>CANGPV010000071.1 GCA_947455935.1 Comamonadaceae bacterium | reverse complement strand
TGGCGGGCGTGCCCAAGCCTTTTTCTTGCATGGCTTCGCGCAGCTCGTCGTCTTCCACGGTTTTGCCGGCACCTTCCATCGCACCCAACAGCGTGGCCTCGGTGTAGCGAGCCGGTGGGCGGGTTTTCAGGGCCTTGGGGTCGGCTTCACTCACTTTGGGCTTTTCGCCCGCTGCGAGCTTGACCAAAATCTTGCCGGACTCTTTGTCTTCTTCCTCGTCCACCTCTTTGCCGTAAATCGCTTGCCAGCCCGGCTCGACCAACACGCGACCAGTGGTTTTGAAGTGGTGGGTCTTGCCGGAAGCGGCCACTTGGCTGATGCGGGTGGTGTCCATGAACTGCGCGGCGGGGTAGAACACCGCGATGAAGCGGCGCACCACAAAGTCGTAGAGCTTTTGCTCGGCATCCGACAAACCGCTGGGTGCTTCGAGCGTGGGGATGATGGCAAAGTGGTCGCTGACCTTGGCATTGTCAAACACCTTTTTGCTGGGCTTGATGTAGCCCTGCGAGATGGCGGTTTTGGCAAACGGCGCCAAGTGGCCCATGCCGCTGTTGGCCAACATTTGCATGGTGTCTTTGACCGTGGGCAGGTAGTCTTCGGGCAGGTGGCGCGAGTCGGTACGCGGGTAGGTCAGCGCCTTGTGGCGCTCGTACAGGCTTTGTGCCAAGGAGAGCGTGGTTTTAGCCGAGAAGCCAAAGCGGCCATTCGCCTCGCGCTGCAAGGTGGTCAAGTCAAACAGGCCCGGGCTGCCCTTGCTGCTGGGCTTGCTTTCTTCGGTGACGGTGGCGGTTTGGTGGCGCACCGCGTCGGCAATGGCTTGCGCTTCGCTCACGGACCACACACGGTCTTCTTTGATTTCTTTGTCGTCGGCGTTGGCCTTGTGCGTGGGGTTGAACCATTTGCCGGCATAAGCGCCGGCCGTGGCGGCAAAACTGGCGTGAATTTCCCAGTAGTCGCGGCTGATGAACTTCCTGATCAGCTCTTCGCGCTCGACCACCACCGACAGCGTGGGGGTTTGCACCCGACCGACGGTGGTCAAGAAAAACCCACCATCGCGGGAGTTGAAGGCGGTGAAGGCGCGCGTGCCGTTGATGCCCACCAGCCAATCGGCCTCAGACCTGCTTCGTGCCGCGTCGGCCAAGCCCTGCATTTGTTTGCTGGTGCGCAAGCTGCCAAAACCGTCGCGGATGGCTTGCGGCGTCATGGACTGCAGCCACAAGCGCTTGACCGGTTTGTCCAAGGGCTTTTTGCCACCGGCGTATTGCTCGATCAAACGGAAGATGAGTTCGCCCTCGCGCCCCGCGTCACAGGCGTTGATGATGGCGCTCACATCTTTGCGCTTGGCTTGCTTGACCACCGCCGCCAAGCGCGATTTGGTTTTGTCCACGGGCTTTAAGTCGAAGTAAGGCGGGATGACCGGCAGGTGCGCAAAGCTCCACTTGCCGCGCTTGACGTCAAACTCTTCGGGCGCTTGGATTTCCACCAAATGGCCCACCGCGCTGGTGACCACAAAGGTGTCGTTCTCGAAATGATCGTCGTGCTTTTCAAACTTGCCCGCGCTCGGCGTCAAGGCGCGAACGATGTCTTGTGCCACAGAGGGCTTCTCGGCGATGACCAGTGTTTTACTCATGCAAATCTTCCTTGCTTACAATTCGTCGTCTCGCGCGCACGCGCGCACATGTACGTATTCAACATAGCAGAAATTTTCCGACAGGCTTTCATGACCTCTTCCAGCAACAGCGGTAAACGCATTGAGGTGCGCCGCTCAGGTGTTCACGGCAAAGGCGTCTTCGCCCTCACAGACATCGCCAAAGGCGAGATCATCATCGAATACATCGGTGAAGTCATCAGTTGGAAAAAAGCGCAAAAGCGCCACCCCCACAATCCTAAAGACCCCAACCACACGTTTTACTTCCATGTCAGTAAAAAACATGTGATCGATGCACTCTATGGCGGCAACGATTCGCGTTGGATCAACCACTCCTGCAAACCCAATTGCGAAGCCGATGAAGCGGGCAACCGTATTTTCATCCGTACCCTGCGCAAAATCAAAGCCGGTGAAGAACTGAACTACGACTACGGTTTGGTGATTGACGAGCCCTACACCGCCACCTTGTTGGCGGACTACCCCTGCCAGTGCGGTGCCTCCACGTGTCGCGGCACCTTGTTGTCGCCCAAGTCGTAAAGCATATTCGGGACATCGCCCATGCGCGCTGGTAACGCCTCCTTGCACTGGCCGCTGGCGCAGTTACAGCCGTCGGTGGCTGTCTTAGGTGGGGACGCGCATGTCGAGGTGTTGCCTGAGATCGACTCGACCAACAGCGAACTCATGCGCCGCGCACGCAGTGGCGACACCCGCCCCTGTGTGCTGGTGGCTGAGTACCAAAGCGCTGGCCGAGGCCGACAAGGGCGCAGCTGGTTGGGCGAGCGTGCCGATGCCCTCACGTTTTCTGTGGGGCTGATGCTGGCCCCGCCCGATTGGTCGGGTTTGTCGCTGGCGGTGGGCGTGTGTGTGGCCGAGGAGCTGGATCCACAGCGCAACTTCGGTCTAGGCTTGAAGTGGCCCAACGACATTTGGATGGGCGCACCGACTGCGCCGCGCAAACTGGCAGGCACACTGATTGAAACTGTGTGGGTCCAAGGCGACAACGCAGCTTCGCGTTACACCGTCATAGGCATAGGCATCAATGTGCATCCGCCGCACAGCAGCGACTTGGGTATTCCTGCTGCGGGTTTATCGCAGTGCTTGGGTCAAGACCTGCTCCCCGCCGATGTTTTGCTCACGGTGTTGCCGAGTTTGCTAAGCGGCATCAAACGATTTGAAGCCCAAGGCTTTGCACCCTTTCAAGCAGCTTTTGCACAGTGGGATGTGTTGAAGGGTCAGACCCTTCGTTTAAGCGATGGCCGTGAAGGCATGGGCTGTGGCGTGGACAAGGGCGGCGTGTTGCAAATCGACACCCCTGCTGGGCGGGTGGCGGTCAGCAGCGATGAGGTGAGTGTGCGCCTCGCAGCAGGTGTGACATGAGGCCTTACTTGAAAGGCTTGGCCATGGCCTTGATTGTGCTGAACTTATTGTTTTGGTTGTGGTCTAACGGCAGCTTGAAAGCATTTGGTTGGGGGCCTGTTGACCCGCGTGAACCGCAGCGCGTGGAAGAGCAGTTACGCCCCGACATGGTTCGCTTGATCGAGCCTAAGTCTTAGCCCCACCCCATCGCTGTGGCCCATCGGTAGGTCAACCACGACGCGCCATAAGCCAAGGCAAACAAATACACCGTGGCGATCACAGGCATTTTCCAGCCACCGGTTTCTCGTTTTATGGCTGCCAGCGTAGACAAGCATTGCGGCGCAAAGACAAACCACGCCAACAATGACAAGGCAGTCGCCAAGCTCCATTGCTGTGCCAGCAAGGGCGCTAGCGCTTCGGCGGTGTCATCCTGGCTGGCCGAGAGTGCATAGACCGTGGCCAGCGAGCTGACAGCCACTTCGCGTGCCGCCATGCCAGGCACCAAGGCGATGCTGATTTGCCAGTTAAAACCAATCGGCGCGAACACATGGTGCAGGGCGTGACCCAGGCTGCCGGCATAGCTGTATTCAATGGCGGGTCGGGTGGCGTTGTCGGGCGCACTGGGGTAGCTGGCCAAGAACCACAGGGCCAGGGTCAACACCATGATGGTGCCGCCCACGCGGTGCATAAAGATACGCACCCGTGTGCGTAATCCGATGGCCACATTGCGTACGCTGGGCAGATGGTAAGCGGGTAATTCCATCATCAAGGGCCGGCTGTCTTGACCTGTGGCTGTCAGGCGTTTGAGCACCCATGCCACCAGCATGGCACCCGCAATGCCCGCCACATAAAGCCCAAACAACACCAAGCCTTGTAACTCCCAACCCAGCACCTCGCTTTGGGGAATGAAGGCGCTGATCAGCAAGGCATAGACCGGCAAACGTGCCGAGCAAGTCATTAAAGGGGCAATCAGGATGGTGACCATGCGGTCGCGGTGGTTGGCAATCGTGCGCGTGGCCATGATGCCGGGAATGGCGCAGGCAAAACTCGACAGCAAGGGAATGAAGGACCGCCCCGACAACCCCACCGAGCCCATGATGCGGTCCAGCAAAAAAGCAGCACGCGGCAAATAGCCCGACTCCTCCAAAATGAGGATGAAGAAAAACAAAATCAAAATTTGCGGCAAAAACACCACCACACCGCCCAAGCCAGCGATCAAACCGTCGGCCAGCAAACTGCGCCACCAAGTGTCGGGCAAGTTCGCAACCGTTTGATCTGCCATCCACGCGGTGGCCGCTTTGATGGCGTCCATGGGGGGCACCGCCCAAGCAAATACCGCTTGGAAAATAAGAAACAGCACCGCCAACAAAATCAGCGGCCCCGCCACAGGGTGTAACAGCACGCGGTCAAGTTGGTCGCTCAAGGGGTCGGGCAGCAAACTGTCCAATGACAGGCGCTGCAAGATGTCTTGCACCACGCGGTGATCGGCTTCGGGGGTGCTGGGACTGAGCTGTTTGGTGGGCACAGCAGCGGATGGGGTTTGCCACGAAGCGTTTTCCAGCCAAGCACTGAGCGCTGCATGGCCTTGGGATTGGATGGCGACGGTGCTCACCACGGGCAAACCCAATGCCTCGCTAAGGGCCTCGGTGTCGATATGCAAACCGCGCTCGCTGGCCAAGTCCGACATATTCAAGGCGACGATGCAAGGCAGCCCCAAGCGTTTGACCGCCAGCACCAAGCGCAATCCCATGCGCAAATTGGTGGCGTCAACCACGCAGACCAAGGCCTGTGGGCGCTTTTCACCCAAGGCGCGACCCATCAACACATCGCAGGTGATGCGCTCGTCTTGCGATCGTGGGTAGAGGCTGTAGGTTCCCGGCAAGTCCAACACGCGAAGGGTTTTGCCATCGGCCATGCGCATAGCACCTTCCTTGCGCTCAACCGTGACACCCGCGTAATTCGCTACTTTTTGCCGACTGCCCGTCAGCAAGTTAAACAGCGCAGTTTTGCCGCAATTGGGGTTGCCTACCAGCGCGACCAAGGGGCCGCTGGGATGCAGATAAACCTTGTGTTCACGCATGGCCATCGTTGAGCAGTTCCACACAACGCGCCTCGGCGCGGCGCAGGGCAAAAGTCGACATCCCCACCCTTACCACCAAGGGGTCGCCACCGGGGAAGGCGCGGGTCATGACCGAGACCTGCTCACCAGGTAAAAAACCAATTTCTTCCAACTGTCGAGCGCGTTCCTCGTGGGCCGCGTCTGTTTGGACGCGCTTGACGCGCAACGGGGTGCTCAGGGGTGCGGTATCGAGATTCATAAGCCCCATCATAAACGAGAATCATTCTTGTTTAGATTGACCTAGATCAAACCCCCTTCATTTGGCTTGAAAAACCACATTAAATTGTGCGCCTGGGGGCTTGCGGCCCGGGTGTGTCTCGCTCAATTGCACGGTGGCACCGTGCTTGTGGGCAATTTCCAGCACGATGGGCAGGCCCAGTCCTGAGCCGTCGGTTTCGGTGCCCAGCACGCGGTAAAAAGGTTCAAACACCCGCTCGCGTTCGCTCTCAGGAATGCCCAGGCCTGAATCCTCTACCTGCAACACCAGCGCTTGGCGGGCGTTGCGGGAGACCCGCGCTGTCACCACCCCAGGCTGCTGTTGGCTCGAAGGCGTATAGAGCAAAGCGTTTTCAATGAGGTTGCGCACCATTTCCTTGAGCAGGGTGGGATTGCCTTGCAAGGTGGCTGATTCGCAGGTTTTGTCAAAACCCAAATCGATGTGTCTGTCCATGGCGCGGGGCAGGCAATCTTTCACCACCTCCATGGTGAGCGTGGCCAAATCGCAAGCTTGTTTGGCGACCGGTGCGCCGCTGCTCTCGGCACGGGCCAGCGCCAGCAATTGGTTCACCGTGTGCGTCGCACGTACGCTGGAGCGGGCAATTTGTTGCAGCGATTGCTTCAAATCATCAGCTTGCGCATCTTTGCGCAGCGCCAAATCGGCTTGCATACGCAAACCTGCCAACGGTGTTTTAAGTTGATGCGCAGCATCGGCCAAAAACCGTTTTTGTGTGGCAATGGAGTCTTGTAAACGTCCCAGCAAATCGTTAATGGAAGACACCAACGGCGAAACTTCAATAGGCACCACACTTTCATCGAGCGGGCTCATGTCGTCAGGCTTGCGCTGGCGTATGCGTTGCTCCAATTCGTTCAGCGGTTGAATGCCCCGTGCCAGCGCCAGCCAAATCAGTAGCACCGCCAAGGGCAAGATGACGAACTGCGGCAGCATCACGCCTTTGATAATTTCATTGGCCAGCACGGAACGCTTTTCCAGTGTTTCGGCCACCTGTACCAGCGCCGGTCGGGCTGACTGCTGTTTGACGCGCACCCAGATATAGGCCACGCGGATGGGAACACCTTTGCGCATATCGTCGCGCATCTGCAGCTCATCCGTGACGAATTTTTCGTCTTCTTGCGGCGGCGGTAAATCACTGTCACCGCTTAAAAACTCGCCTTGGGCACCCAGTACCTGGTAGTACACCTCGTCGGTTTCGTCGGCATGCAATATTTCGTTGGCTGGCTGAGGAAACTGAAAGCGTACCGAGCGCTCATCGCTTTGCACCAACTGCGCCAAGGCACGTGCGTTGTGCCCCAAACCACGGTCAAACGGGACGCGTGCAATGCCCTCGGCAATCAGCCAAGTCAAACCGAAGGTGATGGGCCACAGCAGCAAAAAAGGCGTGATCATCCAATCGAGGATTTCGCCAAACAAAGAGCGTTGGCGGCGTTGGAACAGCTTCACGGTGTGTGGCTAGGCGCGTCAGTGGTGGGATGGATTTTTTCTAAACAATAGCCCAGACCGCGCACAGTAGCAATGCGGATGGGACCCTTCTCGATTTTTTTACGCAAACGGTGGATGTACACCTCGATGGCATTGTTACTCACCTCTTCACCCCACTCGCACAGGCGTTCAACCAACTGGTCTTTGCTGACCAAGCGGCCCACGCGTTGCAGCAGCACTTCAAGCAAGCCCAGTTCACGCGCCGACAATTCCACCATGCGTCCATCGATGGTCGCCACACGACCCGATTGGTCGTAAATGAGCGGTCCGTGGCTGATGGTGGCGGTGGTGCTGCCCATGCCACGACGCGTCAGTGCGCGAACACGGGCTTCGAGTTCTTGCAAGGAAAACGGTTTGGCCATGTAGTCGTCTGCACCATAGTCCAAACCTTTGACGCGCTCTTCCACGCTGTCGGCGGCGGTGAGTATGAGGACGGGGAGGTTGTTGCCACGGGCGCGAAGACGCTTGAGTACTTCCAAGCCGTGCATTTTGGGCAGGCCCAAATCCAAGATGATGAGATCAAACTCTTGCGAGGTCATCAGCGCCGCATCGGCCTCTGTGCCGTTGGCGACGTGGTCGACAGCAGCACCCGATGCACGCAAGGTGCGAAGCAAGCCGTCAGCCAGCACCTGGTCATCTTCAGCGATCAGTATGCGCATGCGCTGTCTCCCGACTGTTATGTTTCAGATTCTAGGGTGAACATGAAGCTTTATACGCTTGGAAACATCGGGGTTAACGCCAGTCTGCGGCATAGGCCTCCAAGCCCAAACTGACCACCGTCGCCACATCCGCGCCCACCTCTTGGCGAAACTCTTCTTCGGCTTGCGCAATGGCCGCCTCAAACGCTTTGAGCCACGACAGACCCGTGTCGGTGAAGACGATACGCTTGGCGCGCGCGTCGCCCTCGTCGTCTTCACGCCGCACCACACCCCAAGCCACGCATTGGTCCACCAAGTTGCCCATGGCTTGTTTGCTCATGCCCGCCATAGCGGCAAGATCATTTAACCGCGCCCCTTGCAAAGGCAGGTGGCGGGTGATGTGGATATGCGCGGCGCTCACCTTGTCACGCGCGGCCAAATTGGCCAAAGCCAAGGGCGCGTCAATGTGCTGCGCCATCAGCACCAACACCCGCGCGTCAAAGCGGCGCATGGCGTGCCCCAGCAGACGCCCGAGGTGCGATTGCCGCCAGTCTTGTGCTGAAGGAAGTAGATTGAAAGCCATGGCTATATAGTAAGGCAAACTGACCAAAAATAGTGTTTACAAAGAGATATGGAGCGGATAAAGTACTGTTCAAGCATCCAGCCTGTGGTTAGCAACAGGTTTTGATATGACTCACAACCCATTGACCTTAAAGGAGATTTCCATGGACAACGTGAAAAGCATCGCCGCCGCAGGCGAAAAGGCAAAAGCACTTCAAGCCGCCTTGGCGCAAATTGAAAAACAGTTTGGCAAGGGCACCATCATGCGTTTGGGCGAAGGCGAGGCCATCGAAGACATTCAAGTGGTGTCCACCGGATCGCTGGGTCTGGATGTGGCCTTGGGCGTGGGCGGTCTGCCACGCGGTCGTGTCATCGAAATTTACGGCCCCGAGTCTTCAGGCAAAACCACCCTCACTTTGCAAGTCATTGCTGAAATGCAAAAAATGGCAGGAACCTGTGCCTTTGTGGATGCCGAGCATGCCTTGGACGTTCAATACGCGCAAAAACTGGGCGTCAATCTGCAAGAACTGCTCATCAGCCAACCTGATACCGGCGAACAAGCGCTGGAAATTGTCGACAGCTTGGTGCGCTCGGGCGCGGTAGACCTCATCGTCATCGACTCGGTGGCGGCTTTAACCCCGAAGGCCGAGTTAGAAGGCGAAATGGGCGATTCCCTGCCCGGCTTGCAAGCCCGCCTCATGAGCCAGGCCTTGCGCAAGCTCACTGCACACATCAAGAAAACCAATTGCACCGTCATTTTCATCAACCAAATCCGCATGAAAATTGGCGTCATGTTCGGCTCGCCCGAAACCACCACGGGCGGCAATGCACTCAAGTTCTACGCGTCTGTGCGTTTAGACATACGCCGTACCGGCACTATCAAAAAGGGTGAAGAGTCCATTGGCAACGAAACCAAGGTCAAGGTCGTCAAAAACAAAGTAGCGCCCCCGTTCAAAACCGCCGAGTTCGACATCTTGTTTGGCGAGGGCATCAGCCGTCATGGCGAGATCATCGACATGGGCGTCACCGCCAAAATCGTCGACAAGTCCGGCGCTTGGTATGCCTACCAAGGCGAAAAAATCGGCCAAGGCCGCGACAACTCACGAGAATTTTTGCGTGAGAACCCCGAATTGGCATTTGAAATTGAAAACAAGGTGCGCGAGTCCTTGGGCATCCCTTTGTTGCCCGCTGAGGCCGAAGAACCCAAGTTGCAAGCTGTCAAGTGAGCGCGGTCGTGGTGAATTGGCCCTTCAAGGTGGTGCAAGGCGGCGGCAACGCCCAGCCGCAAGCCAGTACGCAAGGACGAGGTAAAGCGCCGCCGCTTGCAGCTCCGACAGTGAAAGCTCGCGCGGTCAGCCTGCTGGCGCAGCGCGAACACTCGCGCCAAGAACTCAGCGACAAACTCACAGCGGCAGATGCCAGTCCCGATGAAGTAGAACAAGCCTTGGCACAGCTCGAGGCCAAGGGCTTGATCGACGACACACGGGTGGTAGAAACCTTGGTCAACCGACGCTCCAGCAAGCTAGGCGCATCAAGGCTTCGCCAAGAATTGCAGGCCAAAGGCGTGAGCGCCGACATGGTGGCCCAAACCATGGCCGACCTTAAGGGCACAGAGTTAGCAAGGGCGCAGGGTGTTTGGCAAAAGAAATTTGGCCAACTTGCCTCCAGCGCCGCAGAGCGCAACAAGCAAGCCCGTTTTTTGGCCAGCCGTGGATTTTCTGGCGATGTGGTGCGTCAAGTCGTCGCAGGTTGTGTGGAAGACTAAAGCCCGCCCGCTACGGTGTCTTGCATCGCAGAGAAAGATCGCCACCTTGTAAGGCTGATCGCAATAACGGTGCAAGGATTAACATCTCCTGTTCAGCACAGACAGCACAAGCGGAGTATTCATGGCCAAGACAGCCTTTCACTGGGACGACCCCTTTTTATTGCAGCAGCAGCTCTCCGAAGACGAGCGCATGATCGAAGAGGCCGCCCGCGCCTACTGCCAAGACAAGCTGCTGACCCGCGTCACCGAAGCCTTTCGCCACGAGAAAACCGACCCCGCCATCTTTCGTGAAATGGGCGAACTGGGTTTGCTCGGCCCCACCATCCCCGCTGAATACGGCGGCCCAGGACTCAGCTACGTGGCCTATGGCCTGATTGCCCGTGAGGTTGAGCGCGTGGACTCTGGCTACCGCTCGATGATGAGCGTGCAATCGTCCTTGGTGATGTTGCCCATTTTTGAGTTCGGCACCGAAGGCCAGCGCCAAAAATACCTGCCCAAACTCGCCACCGGCGAATGGATTGGCTGTTTTGGCCTGACCGAACCCGACCACGGCTCGGACCCGGCCAGCATGGCCAGCCGTGCGCAAAAGGTCAAGGGCGGCTACCAGCTCAAGGGCAACAAAATGTGGATCTCCAACTCGCCCATCGCGGACGTGTTTGTGGTCTGGGCCAAAGAGGTCAGCGAGTCGGGCGCGGTCGGCCCCATCCGTGGCTTTGTGCTGGAAAAAGGCATGACGGG
>CANGPV010000070.1 GCA_947455935.1 Comamonadaceae bacterium | reverse complement strand
GTGGGTTTGATGATTGGTGTGCAAAGCCAGTGCCTGTATGCGGCGGTGGCGCGTTTGCCGGTGGCTTTGGCCTTGCTGGCGTTCAACACCTACCCGCTATGGACGGCGCTGTGGGACAAGCTGATTTACAAACGCACACCCCAGCGCAGCGTGTTGCTGGCCATGCCTTTGATCTTGCTCGGTTTGGCCATCGCGCTGGACGTGCTGGGTGCGGCCTCAGGTTTGGGGGCGCAAGCCCAATGGGCCAGCATTGGCGAAGGCGTGGGTTTTGCGCTGGCTGCGGCTTGTAGCTTTGGCTTGGCTTTGGTGGGCACCCAGCATGAAACTGCGGGCATGGACGGTCGGGTGCGTACGCTCTTCAGTTTGTTATTGGCCGGCAGCGTGGCCTTGGCCGTGATCGGTCTGCAAGGGGGCCCGCACTGGCCTCAAACGGCCTTGGGTTGGCAAGGCTTAGGGCTGCTCACTTTCTTGTATGGCACGGCTTTCACCATCATGTTCACCGTCTTGCCCAAGCTGGGCGTGGCCGCCAATTCGGCCATCATGAATGTGGAGCCGGTGTTTGCGCTGGCGCTGGGCTGGGCGGTGTTAGACCAACAGGTGGCGTGGGTGCAAGTCGGCGGCGCGGTGCTGGTGGTGGCGGTGGTGATGGGTTTGGGGCTGCGCAAGCAATCGGCTTAACCACTGACCACTTCACGCCACGCTTGCTCGACCCGTTCAGGCGTGAGGTCGTTCAAGCAACGCAGATGACCCAAGGGGCAGTTGCGCTCAAAGCAAGGCGAACAGTCCAAGGCGGGTTGGTAACTGGCTTCGTTTTTCAGCCACAAGACCACCGCTTTATCGCTCAAGGGCGGGGTGTGCAGGGGGCTGGACGAACCAAACACCGCCACCTGCGGCACGCCCGTGGCAGCGGCCACATGCATCAGCCCCGAATCGTTGCTCAGCACGGCTTGCGACGAGGCAATCAAGGCCATGGCTTCGCCCAAGTCTGTCAAACCCGCCAAGCTGCGGGCACGGCGTGGCGCCACACGGTTGATGCGGTCGGCAATGTCTTCGCACAACACCGATTCTTTGGCTGAACCCAGAACCACCACCGGCAAGCCAATGCGCTCACCCAGTTGCGCAAAATAGTCGGCAGGCCAACGCTTGGCAGGGCCGTACTCCGCGCCCGGGGCAAAAACCGCATAGGCACCCAACTTGAGCGCAAACTTTTGCAAAGTGGTTTTGAGCAGGTCCAAGGGCAAGTCCAGCTTGGGCTGCAAGCTGCTATCTGCCTCCTCGGTTTGTGCCAAGGCCAAGTAATGCGCCACCATCGCACCGCGCTGGTCTTTGTTGGGGTTGGGCAAGCGCTGATTAAGCAGACCATAGCGGGCCTCACCCAGATAACCCACTCGCACAGGCACACCCGCGAACCACGGCAGCAAAGCGCTTTTCCACGAATTGGGTCCAACGTAAGCACGGTCAAACTGGCCGCGCCAAGCATGTGCAAAACGTCTGCGTGCCCACCATTGCAAGGCACCGCGTGAAAACGGCAGTTCGATGACCTGGGCGACCTGCGGCATGGCGCGGTAAATCGGCGCCACCCAAGGCATGGCTGCGACTGACAAGGTTTCGCCCCGCTCAGACAACACACGCAGCAAGGGTTCTGTCATCACCGCGTCGCCTATCCACTGCGGCGCAATCACCAAACTGGCTGTCATAAATTAATGGGGGTCAGATCCCAATTAATGGGGAGCCAGGTGCTCGCCCGCCTTGAGGCGGTACTCGGTGCTGCAATACGGGCAGGTGGCGTGACCGGTACGCGCCACATCCAAAAACACCTTGGGGTGGCTGTTCCACAGCTTCATGTCCGCCAAGGGACTGGGGCAAAACACGCCGCCGTGACTGTTGAGGTCCTTGGCCAGTAATTCAACCGTTTTTTGCATCTCAGACCTTGGTCAGCCAATGCGCGTACTTGGCGTTGCGACCATTGACGATGTCGAAAAACGCACTTTGGATTTTTTCGGTGATAGGGCCACGGCTGCCCGCGCCAATTTCGACGCGGTCCAGCTCACGGATGGGCGTGACTTCTGCGGCGGTGCCCGTGAAAAATGCTTCGTCAGCGATATAGATTTCGTCACGGGTGATGCGCTTTTGCACGATCTCCAGACCCAAATCTTTGGCGATGTGAAACACAGTGTTGCGGGTGATGCCGTTCAAGGCGCCAGCCGATAAATCGGGGGTGTAGATGACGCCACCCTTGATGATGAAGAGGTTTTCACCCGCGCCTTCAGACACAAAACCGCTGGCGTCCAGCAGCAGCGCTTCGTCGTAACCATCGTCCAGCGCTTCCATGTTGGCCAGAATCGAGTTGGTGTAGTTGCTTACCGCCTTGGCCTGTGTCATGGTGATGTTGACATGGTGGCGGGTATAGCTGCTGGTTTTCACGCGGATGCCGCGCTTCATGCCGTCTTCGCCCAGATAGGCACCCCAGGTCCAAGCGGCGACCATCAGGTGAATTTGGTTGCCCTTGGGCGACACACCGAGTTTTTGCGAACCGATCCAAGTCAGCGGTCGGATATAGCCGCTCTTGAGATGGTTTTCCCGCACCACGGTGCGCTGCACTTCGTTCACCTCTTCTTGGGTAAAGGGAATTTTCATGCGCAAAATTTTGGCGCTGTTGAAGAGGCGCTCGGTGTGCTCTTGCAAACGGAAGATGGCTGTGCCATTGACCGTGTCATAAGCGCGCACGCCCTCGAAAGCGCCGCAACCATAGTGCAAGGTGTGGGAGAGCACGTGGATTTTGGCGTCACGCCAATCGACCAGCTCGCCATCCATCCAAATTTTGCCGTCACGGTCGTGCATGGGAGGGGGCAGGGCGCTCATGGGGTTCCTTTGTTCGGGGTCTGCGGGTCTGAGGGGGGAGATTTTACGTTGCATCCTGCGCCACAAGGTTGGCGTTTGAACGCGCCAAGGACCATTGCTGCAAGCGACCCTCTGAAAAGTGGCATTGCACGCTGTCGCCACCGGCGTCTCGCCACTCAAAAATATCGGTGGTTTTGTCTTCGTTGTCGATGCGCTGGCCCAGACTGGTTGCCAGCCCAATGACCTTGAGCAAGCGCAAGTCGCGGTGCAACTGCGCATGGAACATGACCGCGTTGGCGACGGTTCCCACGGGCTGGTCAGCAGCTCGCTCCATGGTGTGCATCAGGCGGGTGGTGAGTTGCAGCAACCAAAACACGATGCCACTGGCAACCAACGAAAACCCCCACCAACCCAAAGCGCGAAACGAGCCGTACAGCAAGACTGCCAAGCCCAGGACCACCACTATGTTTCGCCAATTCATGGCGCTGATTTTGACCTAAATAACTAGCCGCGCAACTGCAACACCACAAACCACGCCACGGCCAACACCATCGCCCAAGCCAGCACGCCCCAGTTGCGGTGAATGCCAGCCTCGGGCGGTGCAGCTTTGCGACCGTTGAGCATGGCTTTGAACAAATTCTCGCCATGGGTGCGGCTGCTCCAGACCACGCCGATGACATGCACCACGACCAAGCTGATCAAGGTATTGACCGCTATCTCGTGGGCTTCTTCCAGCCACTCGGCGGCATCATCTGCTGTGAGCAACCAGCCGGTGTACACGCTCAAGACGGTCAAGCTCATGAGCACAATGACAGCCACGGCGCCCACGGGGTTATGCCCCACAAAATGCTGCGGCTGGTCGCTGCGCAAACTCTTCACATACGCCCACACCTGCGCGGGGCCGCTCACAAATTCGGTGAAGCGTGCATAGCGTGTACCGATCAAACCCCAGACCAAGCGAAACGCAATCAAGCCTGCCGCCACCCAACCCAAGGTCTGGTGCAGTCGTTCGTAGTCTTCGCTTTCGCCCGTGAAGTAAGCGCCCATCACGCTGGCAACCAAGGTCCAGTGAAAGACCCGCACGGGCCAGTCCCACACTTTGACCATGGCCGTTGTTTCAGGGGTGAGCTTGTCGTTGTCTATAGGGTTCATGAGGGTATCAACACGGTTTTGGCGCTGTATTCGCCGTTGGGGGCGGCGCGGTGGCAAGCAGCGCAGTTGGAGGCACTTTTCACATAAGGATTTTTCCAGACCTTGGCGGTGAGTTTTTTGCTGGGCTTGTGAATCTGTAGCCACCAGTCAGCGCGGGTGATGCGGTTGTCCGGCGGTATTTGCGTGCCCACCCAATCGGGGTTGATGGCGTTGGTTTGCAACCAGTTGGCCAACAGGCTTTGGGTATCGCTGTTGAGCAGCACTTGGGTGGCGAAATGTTTGGGTAGCTCATCTGTGATGTTTTTCCATGCGGCAGCAGGCAGCAAGCCGGGTGGGTAAGCAAAGTGGCATACCGAGCACTCTTGTTGGTAAGCGGTGAGCGTTGGCACCGACACCACGCGTTGGGCATGGCTGAGGGTGGCACTGAGCAAGCCCAGAACCACCATGATGAACTTCACACTTGTTTTCATCGCTACGTCTCCTTGATGACGATAGAGTTGTAGCGCGGGGCCTGCACGCTGGCTTTGCGCTAGCGCAATAAAAATGCATTTTGAGCAGTGTTCAAACCAAGCCGCGCACCACCGCCATGGCCTCTTCCACCCGCTCGACCGCGTGCACGGTCATGCCCTCGATGGGTTTTTTGGGCGCGTTGGCCTTGGGGATGACGGCCACGCTGAAGCCCAGCTTGGCGGCTTCTTTCAGCCGTTCTTGGCCGCGCGGCGCGGGGCGTACCTCGCCGGCCAAACCCACTTCGCCAAAAGCGATGAAGCCCTTGGGCAGGGGCTTGCCGCGCAACGACGAAGTGATGGCCAGCAGCACCGCCAAGTCGGCAGCGGGTTCGCTGATGCGCACACCGCCCACGGCGTTGACAAACACGTCTTGGTCCATGCAGGCCACACCGGCGTGGCGGTGCAACACCGCCAGCAACATGGCCAAGCGGTCGCGGTCCAGGCCCACACTCAAGCGGCGCGGGCTGGGGCCGCCGCTGTCGACCAGCGCTTGGATTTCCACCAACAAGGGACGCGTGCCTTCCAAGGTGACCATGACGCAACTGCCCGGCACCGGCTCGGCGTGTTGGCTGAGAAAAATGGCGCTGGGGTTGCTCACCCCCTTCAAGCCTTTTTCGGTCATGGCGAACACGCCAATTTCATTCACCGCGCCAAAGCGGTTTTTGATGGCCCGCACCAAGCGAAAACTGCTGTGCGTGTCGCCCTCAAAGTAGAGCACGGTGTCGACCATGTGTTCCAGCACCCGAGGTCCTGCCAGCGCACCCTCTTTGGTGACATGGCCGACCAACACAATGGCGATGCCACTGGCCTTGGCCAAGCGGGTGAGGTGGGCGGCGCATTCACGCACCTGCGCCACAGACCCCGGCGCACTGGTGAGTTGGTCCGAATACACAGTTTGGATGGAGTCGATCACAGCGATGTGCGGCGACTGCGCTTGCAAGGTCGAAATGATTTTTTCGAGCTGGGTTTCGGCCAGTACCTGCACGCGGCTGTTGTCCAGCCCCAAACGCCGTGCCCGCAATGCGACTTGTGCGCCCGACTCTTCGCCGGTGACGTACAAGGTGGTTTGGCCGCTTCGCTGCAAACCGTCTAAAGCTTGCAGCAACAAGGTGGATTTGCCAATGCCTGGGTCGCCGCCGATCAGCACCACGCCGCCTTCGACCATGCCCCCGCCCAAGACGCGGTCGAGTTCGTCTTGGCCGGTGGGCGTGCGGTCCACGTCGTGCGCTTCAATGTCGGACAGCGCAGTGACAGCGGACGCAGGTGCCAAGCTGGCACGGGGCGCGAAGCGGTTTTTGGCCGCGCCGTCAGGCGCTGACACCGCCTCGACCAAGGTGTTCCAAGCCTCGCAATGCGGGCATTTGCCCAGCCACTTGGGGCTGGTGCCGCCACACTCGGTGCAGCTGTAATGGGTTTTGTCTTTGGCCATGGTGCATGATAGACAATCGATGGTTACAGCTTTGAATGTGCCCACCGTGACCCTGACTCCCCCTGACGAATCCCGCATGACGCCCGATGAGCGGCGCTCGGCGTTTTCCTTGGCCAGCATTTACGCCATGCGCATGTTGGGCCTGTTCATGGTGATGCCGGTGTTCATGTTGGAGGCCCGCCATTACGAAGGCGGCGACGATCTCTCCGCGATTGGCATGGCCATGGGCGTTTATGGTTTGGTGCAAGCTTGTTTGCAAATTCCGTTTGGCATGGCTGCTGACCGTTTCGGACGCAAACGGGTGATTTACGTTGGGCTGGCCTTGCTGGCGCTGGGCAGCATCGTGGGAGCCATGGCCACCAGCGTCGCCGGTTTGGCGCTGGGCCGCGCCCTGCAAGGCGGCGGCGCGATTTCTGCCGCAGTCACGGCACTGCTGGCCGACCAAACCCGCGACGCGGTGCGCACCAAAGGCACGGCCTTGGTGGGCGCCAGCATTGGTTTGATGTTTGCGCTGTCTTTGGTACTGGGTCCCTTGCTGTCTGCTTGGGGGGGCTTGAGCGCGATTTTTGGCGTCACCTTGCTGCTGGCCCTGTGCGGCGTGGCGATTGTGCGTTGGTGGACGCCGCCCGAGCCAAGCTTGCCCACAGCAGGTGCCGCCAAACACGGCCTGTGGGGTTTGTTGGTGCATCCCGACTTGATTCGTTTGAACTTCGGCGTGTTTGCCTTGTATGCCGTGCAACTGGCGTCTTGGGTGGCTATTCCGGCCTTGCTGATCCAAGCCGGTGTGGCCAGTGCCGACCACGGTTGGGTGTATTTGCCAGCCGTCCTGCTGTCATTTGTGGTGATGGGCGTGACCCTCTTTCCCATGGAGCGACGTGGTTTGCTCAGGCCCTTGTTTTTGGCCTGCATCGTGTTGGTGATGGGGGTGCAAGCGGTTTGGGCTGGGTTGGCCATGGCGCCTCCCCCTTTGTGGATGCTGGCCGTTTTGTTGTTTTTGTTTTTCTGCGGCTTCAATGTTTTAGAAGCCAGCCAACCCAGTTTGGCATCGCGCTTGGCGCCCACAGGCTCACGGGGTGCGGCTTTGGGCGTGTACAACACCTTGCAATCGCTGGGCATTTTTGCGGGCGGCGCGATGGGCGGCTTGTTGCTCAAAGGTGTGGGCGCGTCCGGCGTTTTCCTGACCAGCGCCGCGCTGATGCTGCTGTGGCTGCTGGTGGCTTGGCGCG
Source organism: Comamonadaceae bacterium (assembly GCA_947455935.1). GTDB lineage: Bacteria > Pseudomonadota > Gammaproteobacteria > Burkholderiales > Burkholderiaceae_C > Limnohabitans. Next base: position 3,398 of record CANGPV010000070.1, on the reverse strand, counting down.
GTCGCTATGTCAACACATCACCTGCGGGTGTGGTCACAGCGCACTGACGGGCTAAACCCACGGTCGCATAATCACTTCATTCCATTTCACAGCACTTAAGAGGAACACCATGGCAAGCGTGAACAAAGTTATTTTGATGGGCAACTGCGGACGCGACCCCGAGGTGCGTTACCTGCCCAGCGGTCAAGCAGTGGCCAATGTCTCCATTGCCACCAGCACCAAGCGCAAAGACAAAAACAGCGGCGAAACCATTGAAGACACCCAATGGCACCGCATCACGTTTTACGACCGACTGGCTGAAATTGCCGGCGAATATGTGAAAAAAGGCCGCCCCATTTACGTGGAAGGCCGCTTGAAATACGGCACCTACACCGACAAAACCACCGGCGTGGAAAAAAACACCGTGGACATCATCGCCACAGAGTTGCAACTGCTGGGTGGACGTGAAGGCATGGGTGGCCCGTCGGACGATGGTGGCGCTCGCGCACCCGCTCGAAGCGCCGCGCCTGCTGCGCCCAGCGCACCCAGAACCGCTGCACCTGCCAAGTCCGGCTTTGACGACATGGACGACGATATTCCGTTTTAAGGTCTGCGCTTAAAGCTGGTGGCCCCATAGCAATCGGTACTGCGTGGCTTCGGCCACGTGCCGGTCATTGATCGCCTCTTCACCTGCCAAGTCGGCAATGGTTCGTGCCAAACGAAGCACTCTGTGGGTTGCACGGGCCGACCATGCCCGTTGTTCAGCGGTACGCGCCAACAAACGCCTTGCGTCCGGTTTTAAGCTCAGCGTCTGCAATTGCGCCTGCGTCAAGTTGTGGTTGATGCAACCTTGTCGCTGCCATGCGCTGGCATAGGCTTGCGCACAGCGTTGCTTGACGGTCTCAGAAGACTCGCCCACGGGGGCCTGTAACAGCACCTCGGCAGACAAAGCTTGTACCGCGACTTGCATGTCCATGCGGTCCCACAGCGGGCCGCTGATGCGTGCTTGGTAACGCTGCACTTGGTCAGGGCTGCAGCGACAAGCGGGTTGTTTCATGCCCAAATAGCCGCAGGGGCAAGGGTTCATGGCAGCCACCCATTGGAAAGCCGCGGGGTATTCAATATGGTGTCTGGCTCTGGCCAAGCTGATGCTGCCGGTTTCTAAAGGTTCACGCAAAGCTTCCAGTGCTGCACGAGAAAATTCGGGGAGTTCATCCAAAAACAACACGCCATGGTGTGCCAATGAAATTTCACCTGGGCGTGGCGGCGCACCGCCGCCGACCAAGGCCGCCAACGTCGCGCTGTGGTGCGGGTGGCGGTAGGGACGTTGGCCCCATTGCGACACATCCAGCCGCCCCGCCATGCTGTGAATGGCTGCCGTTTGCAAAGCTTGCTCTGTGCGCAGCGGTGGCAACAAACCGATCAAGCGCTGCGCCAACATGGACTTGCCCACCCCCGGTGGCCCAACCAACAACAGGCTGTGACCACCGGCGGCGGCAATCTCCAAGGCGCGTTTGGCCGCTGACTGCCCTTGAATATCTTGCAAATCACCCACGCCCGCTGCCCTGGCGGCTGGCGTGATGGCGCAGACGGGCGGTACCTGCCATGGGCTGGTGTCGCTGTCCGCGTTGGTGAAAGCCTGAACAAGGTCCAACAGACTGGCCACACCCAAGACCCGGGTGTGGGGCACCAAGGCTGCTTCTTTGGCGCTGTCCAAGGGCAACACCAAGGACGATGACGCGCCCTCTTGGCACATGGCCTGCGCCATGGCCAAGGCTGCGCGCACGGGCCGCACCTCGCCCGACAGCGACAACTCGCCCGCAAACTCATAAGCCGCTAAAGCTTGCACAGGCAGCACCCCGCTGGCCGCCAAAATGCCCACCGCAATCGGTAAATCGAAGCGCCCAGACTCTTTGGGCAAATCGGCAGGGGCCAAGTTGACGGTGATGCGTTGGTTGCTGGGAAAGGCCAAGCCACTGTTGAGAATGGCTGAACGCACCCGCTCACGGGCCTCGCGTACCTCGGTATCGGCCAAGCCCACCAAGCCAAAGCTGGGCAAGCCATTGGCCAAATGCACCTCGACCGTGACTCGGGGCGCTTGAAGCCCCCAAACCGCGCGACTGTGCACCGCCGCAAAGCCCATGGTGTTCTCCTTGTTTTGGTGCGCGCCCCATATGCGTGCAAAACCTTGGCGAAAATTGCACCAAACAGGTGCATTTTAGGGTCTGTGCATGCATTAGCTGCTTTCAAACTGCTTCCAGTGTGCTTGGCACAAAGCCTGCTAAGTGTGAGTTCCACTGCGAAATTTTTGCAGTTCCACTGAACAGGAGAAACCATGAAATTGATTACGGCCATCATCAAACCGTTCAAGCTTGACGAGGTGCGTGAAGCTTTGTCGGCCATCGGCGTGCAAGGCATCACTGTGACCGAGGTCAAAGGATTCGGTCGCCAAAAAGGCCATACCGAGCTGTACCGCGGCGCTGAGTACGTGGTCGATTTTTTGCCCAAAGTAAAGATCGAAGCTGCTGTGGGCGCCGAACTGGTCGACCGCGCCATTGAAGCGATTGAAACCGCTGCACGCACCGGCAAGATCGGTGACGGCAAGATTTTCGTCACACCGCTCGAACAAGTCGTGCGTATTCGCACCGGCGAGACCGGCAAAGCCGCCATCTAATACTAACGATCAGGACAACCATCATGAAAAAATTCATTGCTACCTTAGCCCTGGGGCTGGGTCTGGTCTTTGCCCACGGTGTGAGCATGGCCGAAGACGCACCCGCCAAGCCTGCCGCAGAAGCCACCGCGACGGCTGCCCCTGCAGCAGCCCCTGCTGCTGATGCACCCGCTGCTGCGCCTGCCTTGGTTCCCAACAAAGGCGACACAGCCTGGATGACGGTCGCTACCGTGCTGGTCATCCTCATGACCATCCCTGGTCTGGCACTGTTCTACGGCGGTTTGGTTCGCTCCAAGAACATGCTGTCGGTGTTGATGCAAGTGTTTGTCGTCACCTCGCTCATTTATGTACTGTGGGTGTTGTACGGCTACACGCTGGCCTTCACCGCAGGAAACCCGTTCTTTGGCTCGTTTGACAAGCTGTTCTTTAAAGGCATCACGGTTGATTCGGTCGCTGCTACCTTCAGCAAAGGTGTGGTCATTCCTGAGTTCACTTTCGCCGCCTTCCAAGCCACATTTGCAGCCATCACCTGCGCCTTGATCGTCGGCGCATTCGCTGAGCGCATCAAGTTCTCTGCGGTGCTGTTGTTCTGTGCGCTGTGGTTCACTTTCAGCTACTTGCCCGTGGCCCACATGGTTTGGTACTGGGACGGCCCTGACGCCATCACCGATGAGAAAACACTGGAAACTGTCACTGCCGCTGCAGGCTGGTTGTGGGCCAAAGGCGCACTCGACTTCGCAGGTGG
>CANGPV010000069.1 GCA_947455935.1 Comamonadaceae bacterium | reverse complement strand
GGAGTTGGCTCACGTGCCTGTGGTGTTTGAATTGCAGTTGGATGCCTTGTTACATAAACCCATTCCAGTGGCTTTGGCTGTGCCCAAACTGCAAGCGGTGGAACGCGATATTGCGGTGGTGGTGAAAGAACAAGTCAGTCATCAAGCTTTGATGGACAGCATCTGGACCGCAACTACCCAAGGTTTGTTGCAAGACGCTGTGCTGTTTGATGCTTACCGTCCTGCCAAAGAGGGAGGCAGTGTGGCCATGGGTGAAAAAAGTCTGGCTGTGCGCCTTATCATGCAAAGCACAGACGATGCAACCTTGACTGACGCACAAATCGACCAAGCCGTTCAAGCGGTGGTGCAACAATTGACCCAACAACTCAACGCCCGTTTGCGTACCTGAAGGAGAGGCGCTATGGAAATTTCATTTGAAAGCTTGGAAACCCCTGCTTTGACCAAAGCGCAATTGGCTGAACTGTTGTTCGATCAAATTGGTTTGAATAAGCGTGAGTCCAAGGACATGATTGATGCCTTTTTCGATTTGATTTCGCAAAAATTGGTCGATGGCGAAGACGTGAAGATTTCTGGTTTTGGAAATTTCCAAATTCGTACCAAGGCCGCGCGTCCCGGGCGTAACCCACGCACGGGTGAATCGATTCCTATTGAAGCTCGTCGCGTGGTCACTTTCCACGCCAGCCATAAGCTCAAAGAGCACATTCAGGGAACATCTGGGGCAGATGCCGAATAAAGTACACATCTGTGCATGATGCGGCTTTCTGGCGTCACATCGTGGGCAAAAATCGTCGGTATTTAGCGCTTATTTCTCACCTGCAAAGCTTTATTTTCGGAATATCCTGCCGATAAGCTTAACTTGGCAGGTGACTTCGTGTAACCTCTGTGCTCTTTCTTTTCAATGACTGCACCCATGGAGAGTTCTCTCCCATCCATACCAGCAAAACGCTACTTCACCATTGGTGAGGTAAGCGAGTTATGTGGCGTCAAGCCGCATGTGCTGCGCTATTGGGAACAGGAGTTCACACAGCTGCGACCCATGAAGCGTCGCGGCAACCGACGTTACTACCAACACCACGAAGTGTTGATGATCCGCCGCATTCGCGACTTGCTTTATGAGCAAGGTTTCACCATCAGCGGTGCTCGCAATAAATTGCAAGAACTGGTGCAACAAGAACGCGATAAAAAACGCGCAGGAGAAGTGATGTTGCAAGGCTTGGATGATCTCGAAGACAACCTGTCCGTGGATGACACTCGTGCAGAAGACATTTGGCAATTCACCTCTGTCGACAATGACGCAAGCAAACTGCAATTGCTGCGTCGCGAATTATTTGAAATACGCGACCTTCTGAACTGAAAGCTTTGTTGACGAGGTTATAATTTATATCTTCGGCGTGTAGCGCAGCCTGGTAGCGCACTTGCATGGGGTGCAAGGGGTCGCGAGTTCGAATCCCGCCACGCCGACCATAAGTATCAAAGGGTTAGCTCTTCATCAGAGCTAACCCTTTTGTCTTTTTAGCGTCACCTAATCAGATCTGAGCTTTGCAAAGACATTATTCATCCGCTGAATAAGCCGTATTCACTTCATCGTCTATGCAGAATAAATTTGGCTTCCTAGAATGTTTTTTTATTAAAAATGAATAAATCAATCGCCAAGCGATAGGAGGCACTATGAATTCAGTCAGGAATACTTCGGCAGAAAGGCATTTTGACGTTTCGAAAACCATAGATGATGGCGACCTCACTTTTTTTCAGAAGATGATTTATGTCCTGGCTGCATTGGCGATCATCGTAGACGGCTTTGACGGGCAAATGATTGGCTACGCAATTCCCTCCATCATGAAGGAGTGGGGAACCACCAGGGCAGCATTCTCAATAGCCGTTGCCAGTGGTCTCGCAGGTATGGCCATTGGCAGTTTGAGTGCTGGCGTCTTGGCAGATAAGTTTGGAAGAAAACCCGTATTGATCGCCAGCATCTTGTTGTTTGGTACTGCAACCATGCTGATTGGCCTGTCAACAGACGTGCAAAGTATTGCATTCATTCGATTCTTTGCAGGCTTAGGCATTGGTGCCGCTCTACCTGCTGCCACCACTTTGACAGCTGAATTTGTTCCCATGCGGTACAGAACCATGGCGGTTACAACTGCCATCGTCTGCTATCCGGCGGGTGGAATGCTTGCTGGACTCGCTGCTGCACAAATATTGCCAAACCAGGGGTGGCGTGTATTTTTTTATATCGGTGGAAGCATTGCGATTGTGTTTGCCTTAATTTTGTATTTCACATTGCATGAGTCCCCTAAATTTTTAGCACGTCAACCTTCGCGTTGGGAGGAGTTGCGTGGGTTGCTACAAAAAATGGCACACGATGTCTCACAAGTAAAACAATTCACAGATGGTGTCGTCGTGACAGCGCGACAAGGTCATATCACCGAATTGTTTCGTGCCGGCAGAGCTTTTGACACATCGTGGCTATGGCTTGCTTTTTTCATGATTCAGTTGTCGATTTACTCCGCTTACAGCTGGCTCCCCACGATGTTGGCCACTGAAGGCTTGTCGCCTGCCATGTCTGGCATGGGTTTGACGGCGTATAACTTTGGCGGTATTTTTGGTGCAATTCTTTGTGCAGCTGCTATCAATCGCTTTGGCTCACGTCGCCCCATGATTTTTTGGGCGGCAATGTCAGCAGTGACCGCTTTCGGATTGAAGCTTGTCAACATTACAGCAACGCCTGAAACCTTTTTATGGGGTCTGGGGTTTCATGGCTTGTTCGTTACTGCATTGCAATGCGCCATGTTTGCTTTGTGTGCCCATCTATACCCGACTGAAATTCGAACGACAGGGGCAGCTACTGCCATGGCTTTTGGCAGGATTGGTGCTTTTGTAAGTGCATTTGCCGGTGCCGCAATGATCACTGCTGGCGGTTCAAACGCATATTTAAATTTGCTGGGTGGATCAATGGTGGTCACCACGCTGGGACTTGCGGTATTGCGTGGCCATATCGGACCTAAATCCTAATGCTCACTGAACAATTCAATGATTCTTTGTCTTAACCACATGTTTGCTGGTTCCCGGTTGTACTTAGCGTGCCAGAAAAGGTTGATGGCAATTTCAGGCAGCTTAAAGGGTAGGGGCGAGGTTTCTAACTGAAAAGGTCCAGCGCATTTTTGGGCGAATCGCTCGGGCACGGTGGTTATCAAGTCTGAGCTTTGCAATATATGACCAACAGCCACAAAGTGCGGCACGTGTAGATGGATGTTACGCGCAATGCCTTTGCGGGTCATCCATTCATCCACCTCGCTGTGCCCCGTGTTGGCCGAGGTCACACCTACATGCGCAAGTGCTTTGTATTGCGCCAGGCTGATGGGGTTACGGGCTATGGGATGACCTTGACGGAACAGACACACATAACGCTGCTTGAATAAGCGACGTTGAAAAAACCCCGTAGTCAAACTCGGCAGCAAGCCTATGGCTATATCCACGTTGCCAGCGGCCATATCGTCGCTCAAGTGTCCGGTGTTAGGGCGCAGGGAGCTGATCTTGACGTGCGGGGCTTCGCTTGAGAGCATAGCCATCAGTGTGGGCATGAAATAAATCTCGCCTATGTCGGTCAAGCCCAGCGTGAAAGTTCGCTCGCTGGTAGCAGGATCAAAACTGTCGCGTTGGTTCAAGGCGTTTTGCAAGGTGCTAAGCGCATAGCCTATGGGTTCAATCAAATGCAAGGCATAAGGCGTGGGTTCCATGCCGCGCGAGGTTCGCACAAACAATTCGTCTTTTAAAAGCGCACGAAGGCGTTTGAGCGCATTGCTGACGGCGGGTTGCGACAACCCCAACTTATCGGCCGAGGTGGAAACCCGTCTGTCCATCAGCAATTGATTGAAGATAACCAGCAAATTCAGGTCTATGTCTCTGAGGTCCATGGCCTAGCCTTTATTCATGAAACAAATATAACTTATATGAGTTGACTTATTTACTTATAAATCTTGAATATCCACAATGCATATATTCTGATTTGAGCGGACATTCCATGGAACCTGTGGTGCAGCCAAACAAACTAAGGTTGAGCATACACAGCGGGTATTCGTTTTTGATTGAAGGAAATTGGGCATGACACAAACCACTGTATTTCCAGCTGATCCCAAGTGGGCAGGCGAGGGCACCAGCCGCATTCCGTTTTGGGCTTACACCCGAGAAGATTTGTACAAAAAGGAGTTAGACCGCTTTTTTTACAACCACCACTGGTGCTATGTCGGCTTAGAGGCGGAAATTCCCAATCCAGGTGACTTCCGCCGCACCGTGGTCGGTGAACGCTCGGTCATCATGGTGCGCGACCCCGATGGCAGCATCAATGTGGTGGAAAACGTATGTGCCCACCGGGGTATGCGTTTTTGTCGTGAACGCCATGGCAATGCCAAAGACTTTCTCTGCCCTTACCACCAGTGGAATTACAGCCTCAAAGGCGATTTACAAGGTGTGCCATTTCGCCGTGGTGTCAAGCAAGACGGCAAGGTCAATGGCGGTATGCCCAAAGACTTTAAGTTGGAAGAGCATGGCCTGACCAAGCTCAAAGTCGCCACCCGTGGCGGTGTGGTGTTTGCCTCTTTCGACCACGATGTTGAGTCCTTGGAAGATTTCCTAGGGCCGGTCATCTTGAAATACTTTGACCGGACTTTCAATGGCCGACAACTCAAGATTTTGGGCTATAGGCGTCAACGCATTCCGGGCAACTGGAAGCTGATGCAAGAGAACATCAAAGACCCTTATCACCCAGGTTTGCTGCACACCTGGTTTTCTACCTTTGGTCTTTGGCGAGCCGATAACAAGTCAGAGTTAAAGATGGACGACAAATTTCGCCACGCCGCCATGATTTCCACCCGTGGTCAAGGCGGCAACAATGCCGAGGTGGTCAGTGGCTTGGACAGCTTCAAGGACAAGATGACGCTGAATGACACACGGTTGCTGGACATCGTTCCTGAGGCTTGGTGGAGCGGCCCCACCGCTGTGATGACCACGATTTTCCCTAGCCTCATCATTCAACAGCAGGTCAACAGCGTATCCACCCGCCATATTCAGCCCAATGGTCATGGTTCCTTTGATTTTGTCTGGACGCATTTTGGGTTTGAAGACGACACCCCTGAGATGCAAGAGCGGCGTTTGATTCAAGCCAATTTGTTTGGTCCTGCGGGTTTTGTGTCTGCCGATGATGGTGAGGTGATTGAATGGTCGCAGCAAGGTTTTGAGCAAAAACCATCGCACCGCACCTTGGTGGAGATGGGTGGCGTGGACATTGGCGACACCGACCACATGGTGACCGAAACCTTGATTCGCGGCATGTACGACTATTGGCGCAAAGTGATGGGGGAATAGCCATGGTGGACTTCAAAACCTATTTTGAATTGCTCAGCCTCTACAGCGACTACGCCATGGTTTGCGACTCCACTGAGTGGGAAAAGTGGCCCGATTTTTTTGTGGATGCCGGCACTTACCGTTTGCAGCCCCGCGAAAACTTTGAGCAAGGCTTGCCCCTGTGTTTGTTGGCCTTGGAGAGCAAGGCCATGATCCAAGACCGTGTGTATGGCGTCAAAGAAACCCTTTACCACGACCCCTACTACCAACGGCATATTGTGGGCACGCCTCGCATTGTGTCAACCGATGACAAAGAAGAGCGCATCGTGTCCGAGGCCAATTACGCGGTGATTCGCACCAAGTACGACGGCGACTCCACCATTCTCAGTGCAGGTTACTACCATGATGTGGTGGTCCGCACCCCGCATGGTTTGAAATTTCAATCCCGTTTGTGCGTGTACGACAGCGAGATGATTGCCAACTCCATCATTTACCCGATTTAAGGAGACACCATGTCAGATGATTGGACAGACGCTTATGACTTGGAATTTTTGGTGCCAGGGGACGTCACCGCCGTGAAAGTGGGCGACAAAGAACTGGCTTTGTACGAGGTAGACGGTGAGGTGTATGCCAGTGACAACCGCTGTACCCATGGCGATGCTTTGCTGAGCGATGGGTTTTTGGAGGGCACACAGATTGAATGCCCTTTTCACCAAGGACGCTTTGATGTGTGTAGTGGCAAAGCCCTGTGTGCCCCCTTGACTGAAGACATCCGTGTGTACCCTGTGCGGGTTGAGAACAAGCGCGTGTGGGTTAAGTTGTGACTTCGTTCATAGGGAAATAAATATGTCGCACGAACTCGGTCGCTTAGAAGACCTGCCTACAGACTATGTGCAAGATTTACGCGATTTGAACTTGGTGCCTTTGTGGCCCAGTTTGCGTGGGGTGTTGCCACCCACAATCCCCACACGTCATACCCAACCCACGCATTGGCCCTACCAAACCCTGCGGCCGTTGCTGATGAAAGCGGGAGAACTGACCCCCATTGAGAAAGCCGAACGACGTGTGCTGGTGTTGGCCAACCCCGGCCACGGCTTGGACAAGATGCAAGCCAGCGCCGCCATGTACTTGGGTATGCAGTTGCTCATGCCCGGTGAATGGGCTCCCAGCCACAGACACACACCCAATGCGGTGCGCATGATTGTGGAGGGCGAGGGTGCTTACACCACTGTCGATGGTGAAAAGTGCCCTATGAGCCGAGGTGATTTGATTTTGACGCCCACAGGCTTGTGGCACGAACACGGCCACGATGGCACCGAGCCTGTCATTTGGTTGGATGTGCTGGATTTGCCTTTGGCCTATTACATGGAAGTGTCTTACCACGTGAATGGCGACAGACAAACCGTGGTGCCAGGGCGAGGCGATAAGCAATACGCGCATGGCGGCGTGGTACCTAGCAAAGTGTTTGAGCGCAGCAAAAAGGCTTATCCCATGTTGCGCTATGCGTGGAGCGATGCCAAAGCCGCATTGCAAACCTTGGCTGAGGATGAGCAAGGCTTGGAGCAGGTGCAAGTGACTTACACCAACCCTGAAACCGGCGCTGATGCACAAAACATATTGGGCTTTTATGCATTGATGCTGCGCCCCGGCCAAACCTTGCGCTTGCCCGCTCGCTCACCAGCGCAGGTGTTTCATGTGATTGAAGGCGTTATGCAAGCCAACATCCTCAATAGCAGCTTTCACATGGTGGCAGCTGATACCTGTTGTGCCCCTGGCTATGAAGCTGTCATGTTGACTAATTTGCAAGCCGATCAACCTGCCTTTGTGTTTATCGCCGATGAGTCTCCCTTGCACCGCAAGTTGGGTGTGTATGAAAACCGTGGTTAGGACCGAGACTGCTTCGCTTCGCTCGCAGTGACAATTCTGTCATCGCGAAGCCAAAGGCTGAAGCGATCTTGCCGAAGGCTGAAGCGATCTATTTTGAAAGTACTGAATGACCGATTATTTGTTTACCCCTGCAACGGCTCAAGCCGTGCCTATTCGTGGCAAGAGCGAGCTGTTTCCCATCAACCGTTTGTTTTTTGTGGGACGCAACTACCACGCCCATGCGCAAGAGATGGGCAAACCCGTGGACAAATCGCAAGAGCGGCCTTTTTACTTCACCAAAGCGCCACAAACCTTGGTGCACAGCGGTGCAACCATCGCTTATCCCTCAGAGACGAACAACTTCCATTTTGAAATGGAGATGGTGGTTGCCATTGGAAATAAGGGCTTCAGGGTGGCGCAAGACAAAGCCCACGAACTGATCTACGGCTATGGCGCAGGTCTTGACATGACTCGGCGTGATTTGCAGCTGGTGGCCCGTGACAAGGGGCGTCCGTGGGATTTGGGCAAGGATGTGGAGCAGTCCTCAGTGTGTTCTGAGATTGTGCCCATGCAAGGCCACATCATCGACAGCGGTGCGATTGCGCTGGAGGTGAATGGTCAAACAAAACAGTCCTCCGACGTGAACAAGCTGATTTGGAATGTGCGTGAAATCATCGCCGACTTGTCCTTGTTCTATCACTTGCAAGCGGGGGATTTGATTTACACAGGTACCCCCGAAGGTGTGGGCCCCGTGGTGTCGGGTGACAAGATTACTGGACGAGTTGCTGGTGTGGCTGATATCAGCTTAAAAATAGGTCCCGCTGAATAAGCACCAACGCTAAGCCCTATCGAGTAGTCGCCAGCGTAATCATCTTCCTATCTGCGAGGGTTTGTAGCTGCTCTGGTGAGAGGGCGCGCAGTTGGTTCATGTCCATGGACGCGACTTGCGTGGGTGTCAGGCCTGTGAGCTGATTGGGGTTGAGTAATCGCACAACGGTGTTGAGTTGTTGTGGGTTGAGTTGAGCGACCTGCTGTGGGCTGATGGACTGCAGTTGGGTGTTGCTCAGCGCCACGAGTTGTGAGGGGTTGATAGCAGCAATTTGCGTAGCGGTGAAAGCTTGCAGCTGACTGGGCGAGAGGGCAGCGAGTTGCTGGGCATTGATGGCGGACATTTGCGCATTGCTCAGCGCTGCCAGCTGTGCCTCACCCAAAGCGGCAATCGCTTGGGGGGTGAGAACAGCAAATTGGCTGCGTGTCAGCGCCTCCATCTGGGGTTTGCTCAGCAGCCCAAACAAGCTGGGGGTCAATGCGGTGATTTGGTTAGGCGTGAGGGCTTGTAGCTGCGCAGGTGACATGGCGTCAAGCTGCGCAAAGTTCAACACTGCGACTTGGTTCTCTTGCAAGGCTTGGAGCTGCTTGGGCTGCAAAGCGGCAACTTGTGCGGGGCTCAAACTGCTGACCTGTGCCACATTCAAGGACGCCACTTGGTCGGGGCGCAAGGCGCTGATTTGGGCCTTGGTGAGGGCTGCGACTTGGCTACCCAACAAACCATTGACCTGCGTTTGCGTCAAACCTTGCAGCTGAGGCGCTTTGAGCAAGCTCACCTGCTCGGGGGTGAGCACAGAGAGTTGCGCAGGACTCAGGGTAGCGAGTTGCAGCGGGTTGAGGTTGCTCACCTGCTCTTGCGTCATGGCTTGGAGCTGCGCCTTGGAGAGGGCCTGCAGTTGCGCAGTCAACAGCAAAGCAGTTTGCGGCACCGACAAGGCTTTGATCTGCTCCGGGGTGAGAGAGGCGATCACGGCAGGGCTGAGAGACTGCACTTGCGCAGGTAGCAAAGCCTTGAGCTGCGAGGAGCTCAACACCGCCACTTGGCTGGGTTGCAGGTTTTGTACAAACTTGATGTCTAAGCTTGCCAACACGGTGGGCGAGATGGAAGCGACTTGTTCGGAGGTCAGGCTTTGCCACTGAGGCAGGGTCAAGGCGTTGATTTGCGTCTTGTTCCACGAATTGATTTGCGCATCACTGACCAAGCGCAATTGCTGAGGCGTCAGTACCGTGAGTTTGTCAGGCGTGACCTCTGTGGGAGTCAATGCGTTCAAGGTCTTGGCAACGGACAGGTCAGCCGAGGTGAGGGGTTGGGTCAGCAACAACGGGTTGTTAAAGGCTTTACGCTGCTCGGGGGTGAGTAAATCGAGTTGATCGACTAACAAAGCTTGCTGCTGTTTGGGGCTGAGCAAAGCGATTTGCTCAACCCGCATTGCCGCGACTTGGCTGGGCAGCAACACACGTAACTGCGACTTACTGAACTGTGCCACCAACTCGGGTGCTAAAGCGGCGATTTGCACCGCCGAGAGCGATTGGATTTGCAAGGGGGTGAGCAAGCTCACATCGGTGCTGGTGAGGCTGGCAATTTGTTGGGTGGTCAAAGCCTGTACCTGCTCGGTGGTGAGCGACTTCAAGGCCACACGCAGCTTGTCGCTAGAGAGTGTGGCCACTTGGGTGGGCAACAGGGTCTGCACCTGTTCGGACTTTAAGCGCTGAATCTGCACCGAGGTGATCACGCTCAGCTGGGTGTTGCTCAGCGCTTGGAGTTGCTCGCCAGTGAGTTCGGTGATTTGGCTGGTGGAGAGCATCTTCATTTGGCTCTCGCTCAAAGCGGCCAGCTGTTGGGGCTTGATGCAAGCAATCTTGCTGCTGACCAAGGCCTTGAAGATGGCAGGGGGCAGGTCGGCGATTTGCCTAGGGGTCAACGCCTTGAACTGGTTGCAGCTCAAACACTGCAACTGCGGTTTGTCCAGTGCGGAGAGCTGCGCAGTGGACAGCGAGACCATTTGGGTCGCTGTTAAGGCCTGCAACTGGCTCTCACGCAGCTTGTTGAGGGTGGTGGGAGCCAGGGTGGCAAGTTGCGAGGCGGTGAGCGCTGCAATTTGCGCTTCGTTCAAGGTGGTTTGTTGGCTGGGGCTGAGGGCTTGCAACTGGTCCAGCGTCAAGGCGGCGATTTGGGTCGGACTCAATGAGCCCAACTGAACAGGCGAGAGGGCTTGTACCTGTTCGATGGTTAAAGCGGCCACATGGGATGTACTTAGCGAGCGCAACTGGCTGGGGCTGAGCCATTGGACCTGGGCGACCGACAGACTTGCAACTTGTGAGGGGTTCAGACCCGCAAACGTAGCAGGAGAGATGGCTTGCAGCTGCGCGGGGGTGAGCTGGGTCATTTGGGCATTGCCCATGACAGTCAAACCCGCATTCGCCAGTGCTGCCGTGCGAGCGGTGTTAGCCGCACTGGTAGGCGAGGCGGGAGGCACGGAGGTGGTTGAGTTAGGCAGGATGTTGTTGCTGGCTTTATCTTTAGCGTCCGCGGTCAGAATATCCAACTGCTCAAGGGTCATGGCAGCAAACTGATCCACACTCAACATCGCCAACTGTCGACTGTTCAAGGCTCCCAACTGCGCAGGTGTTAAGCCTCGGATTTGTTCGCCTGTCAGGGAGGCAAACTGCGCAGGTGTCAGTGAACTGACCATGGCTGGCGTCAACACTGCCATTTGGGCTCGG
>CANGPV010000068.1 GCA_947455935.1 Comamonadaceae bacterium | reverse complement strand
GTACGCCAAAGCCTATGTCAAACGCCATGGCGACATTTTGTTTCGAATATTGAAAACTTTTTTTCAACCTAGCTGAATGGCTTGTGGGAGACGCTGATGGAAACAGGGTGGATTTGGGTATTGTTGTTGATTGTGTTTTCGCCTTTGATACTGGGCATCGTGCTTTTTGGTTTGCAAAAAAAGGTTCGCATCATTCACACGGCGTCTGGTATCGCTAAAGACGGCTATATTGGGTTCAGTTGGACTTACCTCTTGTTCGGCTGGTTTGTACCAGTGGTTCGCGGCGAAGTGGGTATCGGGGTATTGCATCTCGTCATCACTTTTGTATCGTTTGGACTTTCGCAATTGATTTTTCCCTTTTTGTACAACCGCCAATACATGAACCGCATGCTGACCTCAGGCTGGGCACTAGACACCAAAGACCCACATTACGCATTGGCCCGAGAAAAGCTCGATATCGTCGGCTAACATCCCAAAACACTCTGAAAGGTTGTTCATGCAGCGCAGAAACTTTTTATCTTCCACCGCCGCAGGTGCAGGTATGGCGACATTGGCAGCTCCCGCGATTGCGCAATCGTCCAAGCCTGAAATTCGTTGGCGCTTAGCTTCAAGTTACCCCAAATCGTTGGACACAATTTACGGTGCCGTCGACATGATGACCAAGCGTGTGGCTGAACTTACGGAAGGACGCTTCAAAATCAGCTTGCATGCCGCTGGCGAATTACTGCCGCCTTTGCAAGTACTGGATGGCGTTCAAAACGGCACCATTGAAGCTGGACACAGCGCCAGTTATTTCTACATTGGCAAAGACCCAGCCTTTGGGTTTGGTACCGCCTTGCCTTTTGGATTGAATACGCGGGGGCAAAACGCATGGCTGTACGTGGGTGGCGGCATTGAATTGCTCAATGAGTTTTACAGCAACTACGGTGTCATCAACATGCCTGTGGGCAACACTGGCGCACAAATGGCTGGTTGGTACCGCAAAGAAATCAAAACTGCTGCAGATTTCAAAGGCTTGAAATTCCGTGTGGGAGGTTTGGCAGGAAAAATTTTGACCAAGCTCGGCGTTGTTCCCCAACAGCTCGCCCCAGGTGACTTGTATGCAGCACTAGAAAAAGGTGTGATTGATGCGGCTGAATTCGTAGGTCCCGCCGATGATGAGCATTTAAGCCTTCATAAAGTGGCGAAATACTATTACTACCCCGGATGGTGGGAAGGCTCGGCCACCCTGTCTTTATTCATCAACCAAAAAGCTTTTGACGCTCTGCCTGCAGATTACAAGGCAGCCTTGCGGGTGGCGTCTGCAGAGGCCAACCAATGGTCTACCGCCAAGTACGATATTGCAAACCCTGCAGCACTTCGAAGGCTCATCTCAGGCGGTGCACAGTTGCGCAGGTTTTCGCCAGAGCTACTAAACGTTTGCTACAAAGCAGCCAATGAGTTTTATACCGAACTCAATGACACCAATCCTGCATTCAAAAAAATCTACACCCCTTGGGTGAAGTTTCGTGACGAGCATGTGTTGTGGTCGCAGTTTTGCGAAATGCCCTTTGATTCTTTCATGGCAAGTATCCGCAAAACCTAAGGTGTGCGATGGTGCCAATAGCGGCGCTGCAGGTCTCGCTCACACAAGACTTGATGGGCTTGATCGCTGCGCCAATGCATCGCACCGCAATGCGGTGAATCCCACACAGGAATGCCGTGCATGGCATAGCGAGCCATCACCACGGGTGCTGGATGCCCGTATCGATTGCGGTAGCCCGCTTGCAGCCATGCAATTCTGGGCTTCACAGCGCTTAAAAATGCGTTGGTAGACGATGTTTTGCTGCCGTGATGCGGCACCAACAACACATCTGCTTGCAAGTCCTTACCCATGCGTTCGATCAATGCCTGTTCTTGAAAGGCCTCGATGTCAGCAGTCAGCAGCACCGTTTGTCCTTGTGCGCGAATGCGCAGCACACAACTGCGCGCGTTGGGCGACAACAGCTTGTCGTAATCATTGGCCAAGGGATGCACGATGTCCATGTCAACGCCCTCCCATTGCCACGACTGGCCTGCCTCACAACGCGTCATAGCCAAGCTTTGACCTAACCAATGGCTGGATGTGATGGAACTCAAAATAGGGGCTTGCGCTTGACTTGCATGAATAGCCAATGCGCCTCCGGTGTGGTCAGCGTCTTGGTGGCTAAGTATCAGCATGTCTAAACGCTCATTCATGCTCTGCAACAAGGGTAACCAAACCCGCTCTCCGGCATCGCTGTCAATACCGTAGCGTGGGCCCGTATCAAACAGCAGACTATGCTTGGCTGTTCTCACCAACACGGCATTGCCTTGTCCAATATCAGCAGCCAATAACTCCACTGTTCC
Organism: Comamonadaceae bacterium; assembly: GCA_947455935.1. Lineage (GTDB taxonomy): Bacteria > Pseudomonadota > Gammaproteobacteria > Burkholderiales > Burkholderiaceae_C > Limnohabitans. The sequence continues at coordinate 8,394 of CANGPV010000068.1, read as the reverse complement.
CTGGGGTGGCCTATCAGGTGGCCAACAAAGTGAGGGCAATAGCAACGCCACTCCGGCCATGCGATAAGTCCATCGCCAAGGCCACGCACACATCGCCGCACCCAAGAACCCCCAAGCTGCGATCCACCAAGGGGGTGCGGCGCTGTGCCAGACAGCCCATGCCCATTGCGACATAGGTTCAAGCAGATCACATAACAGCTGTGCAGCCCAAGCGCTGGCCTGCCACAGCGGCGACCAAAGCAGGCCGCCAAACGCCAACGGTGTAACCACCCATGTGACCCAAGGTATGGCCAATAAATTAGCCACCAGACCCACCAACGATATTTGCTGAAACAACACCATACACAAAGGTGCCAAGCACACGCTGATCAACCACTGTTCCTTGCACATCCCCACAAGGTGACGAGCCACAGAACGCCACACACCTTGTCCTGTGGGGTTTGTCGAGGTCATCGAGCTTGGCGATGTGCTCTGTGGGTTCCCCATGAACAGCATCGCCACAGCCACAAAGCTCAACCAAAAACCTGCTTGCGTCAAAGCCCACGGATCAAGCATCACGACCACCACCATGGCCAACAACCATTGGCTATGCAAGGGCCAACGCAAGGCATGGTGATGCAACACGCACACGGTCGCCAACATAACCACGGTTCGTTGCGAGGGCACACCCCATCCGCTGAACACCGCATACAACCAAGCCAGCAGCAAGCCCCCCCATTGGGCAACATGAACCGCAGGAATGGATAAGCACCAGGACTTTCCCCAGACATCGCTGTAACGCCACAGCTTGTCAATCAACCACCGAGCCACCCATGCCCACAAGGTGATGTGTAAACCAGAAATGCTCATCAAATGCGCTACGCCAGTAGCGCGAAACAACGCCCAGTCAGCCCGGTCCATGCCAGCTTGGTCACCGATCAACAAGGCCGCGACCACGGCAGCCCATCTAGCTTCACTTACCTGTGCTTGAATTCCATCACGTGCGGCTTGACGCCATTGCGCCACTGAAAAGCTGCTAGCCCTGGCCTTTAGCTCAGGGGGTGGGCTGTTCACAGCAGTACGCACATAGCCCGAAGCGTGAATGCCTTGTTCCCACAGCCATAACTCCACATCGAAACCACCGGGGTTGACCAAGCCGTGGGGCTGCTTCAAGCGCAAGGGCAAGTGCCACTGTTGCCCTGTGCGCAAAGTGGGAAGCTCTTGGTGGTCAGGTCTGTCATTGGCGTACCAACCCAATTGCAAGAGACCAGGGAGTTCCACCGCTGTTTGGTTATCTGAACGCTGGGCTTGCAACACCTGAAACTGAAATCGCCAGCCATCGGCTTGTCGTTGAGGCAAACCCACAACATTGCCAGTTACCTCAAGATCTACCCCTTGCAGGTCTGCGGGTAATGTATTGGCTTGATAGCCCAGTGAGCGCCATCCCACACTGGCAAATGCCAAGGCAGCCACGGTGAACATGACGCAAAGCAAGCCTAACGTCGCTGTGTGAAAACGCAACCCTGAAACAGCCACACACACGCCAGTGGCAAGTAACAACGGCCATAGGTAGTCCCAGCCTGAGCCCAATTCCGCTTGTGTGAGTTGCACAGCCGTTCCCACGACCCATGCCAACAGCATGGGGCTAAGCCATGTCAACCAAGGGGTGGGAGGATGCAGACCAATTTCCCTTCGAAGCGCCTTGCACAGTGCAAAGCGTTGAAGAGAAATTTACTCAGATGAGGCGGTTTGGGTGGGAGCGCAAATCTGTTTTTTCAGAAGTGCGATGTGCGTACCAGGACGGATAGCTGTGTCATTAGGACGCCAATCGGGCTTATCGACAGTGAATACTTCTTTGCCCTTACCGTTGGGAAGCGTATAAATACTTTCAGACAATTTCAAAAAAGTATCATTTCTGCAATTGATGCGGTAACGCGTCAGAATGGATTGAAAATCCCCCCCAGCGCCCAACTTGGCGGGGCTTGTCAGGTTGGTGATGGCCCAAACCAAGCGCGATACATGGACGACTTGCACAGAGTCCTTGTCCCAACCGTAAAACACTTCGTCGTCCTTGATCAGTTCACCCCATTCGGCGTGAACCCCAGAACTGAGCAGCAAAAGGACTGTGCAAGCCCAGCGAGAGAAAGAAAAAGGTTTCATGGCCAACAGATCGGATGCAACAGACATAACTTGAATCAGCTTTGGCATTATTTTGGGTTGTAACGCAAGCACTTTACACTTGTTCCCAACACATTGAAGGAGACAAACCATGGATATTTACCAGCGTCTGAAAGATATGCACATCACCCTGCCCCCGCTCACAGCGCCAGTGGCGGCCTATGTTTCGTTTGTGCAAACCGGTAACTTGGTGTTTGTGAGCGGCCATATCGCCAAGCAAGACGGTCAACCTTGGGTGGGTCAACTTGGCACCAATATGGAGACGTCTTTAGGACAAATCGCCGCCAGATCAGTAGCCATTGACCTGCTGGGCACCTTGCATGTGGCCACAGGAGGCGACTTACATCGCATCAAGCGAATTGTGAAAGTGATGAGTTTGGTCAACTCCAGCCCCAACTTCACCGAACACCATGTGGTCACCAACGGCTGCAGCGAATTGCTAGGAGAAGTTCTGGGCGAAGCGGGTACCCATGCGCGTAGCGCTTTTGGCGTGGCCCAACTCCCGCGTGGCGCTTGCGTAGAAATCGAGCTTATCGCCGAATTGCACTAGCGTAAGCGACGCCATAACTTGGCTATCAACAGGCCTAGGTCATCGATATACAAAAACACAGCGGGGATGACCAAGAGGCTGAGAAAGGTGGATGTGATCAAGCCGCCAATGACTGCCACCGCCATGGGGGATCGAAAACTAGGGTCCGAGCTTCCCCAGCCTGCCGCGATGGGCAACATGCCTGCACCCATGGCAATGGTGGTCATCACGATAGGGCGGGCACGTTTATGACAGGCATCCATCAAAGCATCGAAGCGGCTCAGGCCGCCATCGCGTTGCGCAACGATGGCGTACTCCACCAGCAAGATGGAGTTTTTAGTGGCAACGCCCATGAGCATGATCAAACCAATCAGCGAGGGCATAGAAAAACTTTTTCCCGCTATCAGCAAAGCCACGAAAGCGCCGCCCAAGGACAGGGGCAAGGCTGCCAAGATAGTGACGGGGTGAAGCACGCTTTTGAATAACAACACCAAAACCAAATAAATACACAAAATTCCGGTCAGCATGGCCAACGCAAAGCTGGCAAACAACTCGCCCATGATTTCCGCGTCACCCACTTCTACCAAACGAACACCGCTGGGCAAATCGCGAATGCTGGGTAGTTGATTCACCACATTTTTGGCGTCACCCAAACCCACACCAGAGAGTTCAATCACAAACACAATATTACGTGTCCGGTTGTAACGCTCAATCAATGCAGGGCCACCACTCAAGCTCAAGGAAGCTACCTCGGCCAACATCACAGGACCCTTGGCACCTGGCACACTCAAGCGCCCCAATACCTCTAGATCTTGTCGGGCGCTGTCGACCAGTTTGACCATGATGGGTACTTGGCGCTGCGCCAAATTAAGCTTAGGCAATGCAGCGTCGTAATCGCCCACCGTGGCTATGCGCAAGGTCTCACCTATGGCGGCACTGGTCACCCCCAAATCAGCAGCGCGTGCAAAGTCGGGGCGAACCGCAATTTCTTGTCTCACCAAACTGGCGCTGGAGTTGATGGAGCCCAAGCCCGGCACGGTACGCAAATCTCTCACGAACGATGTAGCGGAGGCTTGCAAAGCGACAGGGTCTTCGCCGGTGAGCATGACCAAGTATTTTTCACCTGATCCACCTAAGCCCACTTTGTAACGAATTCCAGCGACTGCACTGAGACGCTCTCGTATGCGTTGCTCGATGATGCCTTTTTTGGGACGTTGACCGCGGGGCAACAATTGAATGGTCAAGGTAGACAAAGTGGCTTGTGCTGCCGCTTGCGGCATGCCGGGGTCGGTGCCCGCAGTTCCTCCACCTACCGTGGTGTAGATATGTTGAATTTCAGGAATGTGCAGCAACTGCTGCCTGACTGTTTCGCTGGCTTGAATGCTTTGCGCCAAGGTTGAACCCGGCGGCAATTCAAGGTAGACCTGCGTTTGCGAGTTGTCGTCGGCAGGAATGAAACCGGTTGGCAACAAAGGAATGAGCATGAGCGAGCCCACAAAAAACCCACCCGCCGCCAAAGCTGTCCAAAAACGATGGCGCAAACACCAACGCACTGTCTTCAAATAGCTCGGCATCCAAAACGGTGTGGTCCCCGCGTGCTGAGGGGGCTTGAGCAAATAGGCAGACATCATGGGGGTCAATACCCTGGCCACGATCAAGGAGGCGAACACCGCCAAGGCAGCAGTCCAGCCAAATTGTTTGAAAAACTTACCCGGCACACCACTCATGAACGCCGTGGGTAAGAACACCGCCACCAAGGTGAAGGTGGTGGCAATCACTGCCAAACCAATTTCATCAGCCGCTTCCATGGCGGCTTGAAACGGGGACTTGCCCATGTACAAATGCCGCTCTATGTTTTCCACTTCGACAATCGCATCGTCGACCAAAATCCCCACCACCAAAGACAGTGCCAATAAGGTGATGACGTTGATGGAAAAACCCAAATAATCCATGGCAATGAAAGCCGGAATCACCGACAAAGGCAAGGCCACAGCCGACACCAACGTGGCACGAACATCGCGCAAGAACAACCACACCACCAACACCGCCAACAAAGCACCTTCATAGAGCAAGGTCAACGAGGCGTGGTATTCCTCTTTCACAGGTGTCACAAAATCGAAGGCCGTGGTGAAAGAAATACTTGGGTGCGCTTGCTGCATCTCCTGCAAAGCTTTAAAAACCGCTTCGCCTACATCGACCTCGCTGGTACCTCGGCTTCGGGCAACCTCAAAGCCCACCACCGGCGAGCCATTCCAAAATGCCGACGAGCGTTGCTCAGCCACCGTGTCTTTGACGCTGGCGATATCACGCAAGCGAATGCGTCGTCCATTACCCACAGCAAGCTCAATATCAGCCAACTCAGCCGCAGAAGCCACTGTCGCCAATGTACGCATGGATTGCTCAAAACCGCCCAAATCGGTACGCCCGCCCGCGCTCTCGCCTTGTACCTGCCGTAACTGCCGAGAGACATCTGCCACCGTCAAATGCAAGGCCTGCAATCGCAAAGGATCCAAAGCAATTTCCACTTGGCGATCTACGCCGCCCACACGGGTGACCGCACCCACCCCTTTGACCGCCAATAAACGGCGGGTAACGGTTTGATCGACAAACCAGCTCAGTCCCTCGTCGTCCAAATCTTTCGCGGCAATGGTGAAGGCTAAAACCGGGCCGCCGGTGAATTCGAGTTTGCGCACCATGGGGTCGAGCAAATCAGAGGGTAAATCGCCGCGTACACCATTGACCGCAGATCGCACTTCATCCAAAGCCTCTTGGACCGGTTTTTCGATGCGGAACTCACAAGAAATGAGTACATTCCCGTCTTGAATTTTGGTGTACAGATTTTTTAAACCCGAGACCGACACCACAGCATTTTCGATTTTTCGCGCGACCTCGGTCTCCATTTGTACGGGTGCCGCACCTGGCAAAGTTGCCGTGATAACGATGGTGGGCAAATCCAGATCAGGAAAGTTTTGTACCTTCATGCTGTTGAAGGACAACAAACCAGCGAACGTCAGCAACACGAACAACACCACCGCGGGTACGGGGTTGCGTATGGACCAAGCGGAAACGTTCATGGCTTGGCTGCTGCGGGGGAGGCTTGGGTCGCAGTTTCGGGAACGACTTTGACCAAGTCGCCGACGGTTAAAAACCCAGCCCCTTTCACCACCACTTGTGCATCTGTGGGTAAGCCAGAGGTTATTTCTAACCATTCACCTTGACGACGACCCAAATTGACTTTGTAGAGCTTCACCCGTTGATCCGATTGCAACACAAAGACTTGCGAAAACCCATCGCGCAATACCACCGATTGCTGGGGTACCAAGGCCGCCACCGACGAACCAAACTCAAACTCACCCCGTGCAAACATGCCAGGCTTGACCGTTTGCATGGCGTTGGCGGGCAGATCGACATAAACCATGCCCGTGCGGTTTTGACCATCGACGGTGGGTGCCACCATGCGGACCGTTCCGGTGATAGATCCTGCCCCAGCGCCTTGGATATTTACTTTTTGTCCTGTTTTGATCTGAAACAATTCCGTGGATACCATTTCAGCGCGCCACTCCAAACGGTTGCCACGGATCAAGCGAAACAACTCGGTCCCCACACCCACCACTGCACCTACGCTGGCGCTTCGGCTGGAAACCACACCGCTGTCAGGCGCCTTGACTTGGGTTTGTCGCAACCGCAACTCATACACAGCCATGGTTGCCAACGCAGACTCGACGCGGGCCTTGGCAGTGGCTTCGGCAGTCAAGCTTTGGTTGAACTGCTGTGCGCTGATGACGCCACTGGGCTGCAAAGCACGGGCACGGTCGGCATTGGCTTGAGCTTCAGAGGCCACTGCCTTGGCTTCATTCAAAGCCGCCTTGGCTTGGTTGATTTCAGCCGACACACTCTCAGTGGCGAAGACTGCCAAGACCTGACCCGCTTTGACTTGATCCCCCACATTGACACGCACTTCAGTGAGCCGCAAGCCGCCAATTTCTGCACCAATGCTGGCTTCTTGCCAAGCTGCCACCGTTCCATTGGCACTCAATCGCTGCGAGAGATTCTGGCTGAGGGCACGGGTCACCGTCACCGTCAAGGCTGGACGGGGTTCACTGGCTTTGCTGGCAGGTGATTGCGCCTCAGCAGCAAGGGTAAACAAGACCAAGCCAGACATCAAAACGCACACCAACTTGGATGATCGACCGCGCATAGTGCTGTTTCTTTCTAAAAAATGGGTGTGCTTATTCAACGCGAAGAACCGCCGTGGGTTTGAAGCCCAAGTCAGCGGCTTTGCCTTTGCGAGCTCTGGCGGCCCGCGCGTTGTTGAGGCTTCTGATTTCCAGTGTTTCTTCACGGTCTTTGCCGCCACGCCCCACGCCCATGATGCACACGCTGCGGGTATAGGCCGCAGCTCCAGCCAAGCTGTCTTTGTCTTCCAAGTCAATCAACATCAAACCCCTGCCGCCTTTTTCCATGGCTTTGAGTTCGGTGATGGCAAAGGTCAAGATGCGCCCACCGGTAGAGGCACAGGCCACATGGGTCGCGATGGGCAGCGGTGTTTCGCCGTTGCCGCCGCCCACCAAGGACGGGCAGCAAACGGTTTCGCCCTCGCCCAAGCTGATGAAGGCCTTGCCGCCTTTGTTGCGGGAAATGAGGTTGTCGATGCAACACACAAAACCATAACCGCCCGAGCCGCTGAGCAACAAGGTGGCGGCGCCCGGGCCAGCAAAGTAATGCACCAACTGGGTTGCGGCTTCCACGTCCACCAAGGTGGTGACGGGTTGGCCGTCACCCCGCGCACCGGGCAGCTGCGCCACGGGCACCGAGTAGACCCGCCCATTGGAACCAAAAGCGATGAGCTGGTCCACGGTGCGGCACTCGAAGGTGTCGTACAACTCGTCGCCCGCTTTGAAGGCAAAACCCAGCGGGTCGTGGCCGTGGCCGGTGCGGGCACGCACCCAACCTTTGGCAGACACCACCACGGTGACGGGTTCGTCAATCACCTTGACTTCAGCCACGGCTTTTTTCTCTTCTTGGATCAGGGTGCGACGCGCATCGGCAAAGGTTTTGGCGTCAGCTTCGATTTCTTTCACCATCAAGCGGCGCAACGAGGTGGCGCTGCCCAAGATGTCTTCCAAACGGCCCTGCTCTTCGCGCAATTCTTTCAGCTCTTGCTCGATCTTGATGGCCTCCAAGCGCGCCAATTGGCGCAAGCGGATGTCCAAAATATCGTCGGCTTGGCGCTCGCTCAGCTTGAAGCGTTCGATGAGCGCGGGCTTGGGTTCGTCGCTGTGTCGGATGATGCGAATCACCTCGTCGATGTTGAGCAACACCAACTGACGGCCTTCCAAAATATGGATGCGGGCCAGCACTTTGTCCAAGCGGAATTGCGAACGGCGTTGCACCGTGGTCTGACGGAAACTGATCCACTCCTCCAGCATCTGGCGCATGGACTTGGGCACTGGCCTGCCATCCAAACCGACCATGGTCAGGTTGATGGAAGACGAACTCTCCAAACTGGTGTGCGCCAGCAGCGTGGTGATGAGTTCCTGCTGCTCGATGGTGCGGGTTTTGGGCTCGAACACCAGTCGCACCGGGGCGTCTTTGGACGACTCATCGCGCACCACGTCCAGCACCGACAACACCGTGGCTTTCAATTGCGTTTGCTCAGGTGTCAACGCTTTTTTGCCGGTCTTGACCTTGGGGTTGGTCAGTTCTTC
>CANGPV010000067.1 GCA_947455935.1 Comamonadaceae bacterium | reverse complement strand
GGGAAAGTGGCTTCGACTTGGATGTCAGGGATCATGTCAGCAATCCCCTCCATCACATCGGCGCGCGTCAGCAAGGTCCGTCCTTCGCTCATGAGTTGCGCCACGGTCTTGCCGTCACGCGCACCTTCCATCACCGCTGCACTGATGAAGGCCACGGCTTCGGGGTAGTTGAGCTTCAAGCCGCGGGCTTTGCGGCGCTCAGCCAGAAAACCGGCCGTAAATATCAGTAGCTTGTCTTTTTCGCGGGGTGTGAGTTCCATATTGACCTATTTATAAAAGCAGATTGAACGCATTGAATTGTGATGCAAGTGCCGTGCCTTGGTGCAAGCGCAGATGCATCACAAAGTTGCATCAATTTGGTGCCAACTTGGGTGTGGCGATGTGTATTTTGGTGCAATTTCTTCCCCAAACTGGTGTTTGTAACTGAAAACCCGTGCTTTAACTGCCCAGTTTTGGTTGGCACAAGGCTTGCGATGTACTCCAAGCGTAGCCCACAAGGCGCGTTTCTTTTCAACCTCGAACGACTTGGAGTTCTCCTCATGCTTAACCGTCGCAACCATCTCAAAACCTTGGCCGCTGCTGCTGCTTTGGTCAGCGGGTCTCTGACTCTTTCTATTGCACACGCTGCAGACACCATCAAAGTGGGCGTCTTGCACAGCCTCTCTGGCACCATGGCTATTTCTGAGACCGTGTTGAAAGACACCGTGTTGATGGCCATTGATGAAATTAATGCCAAAGGCGGTGTTTTGGGCAAAAAACTCGAACCCGTGGTGGTCGATCCTGCATCTAACTGGCCTTTGTTCGCAGAGAAAACCAAGCAGTTGCTGGGTCAAGACAAAGTAGCTGTCATCTTCGGTTGCTGGACTTCGGTGTCACGTAAATCCGTTTTGCCTGTGGTTGAAGAAATGAACGGCCTGTTGTTCTACCCCGTGCAGTACGAAGGTGAAGAACTGTCCAAGAACGTGTTCTATACAGGTGCTGCACCTAACCAACAAGCCATCCCAGCTGTTGACTATTTGATGAGCAAAGACGGCGGCGCTGCTAAGCGTTGGGTTTTGCTCGGTACCGACTATGTGTACCCCCGTACCACCAACAAAATTCTCCGCGCTTACCTGATCAGCAAAGGCGTGAAAGAGTCTGACATCGACGAAAAATACACACCGTTTGGTCATTCTGATTACCAAACCATCGTGGCTGATATCAAGAAATTCTCAGCTGGTGGCAAAACTGCTGTGGTGTCTACCATCAACGGTGACTCCAACGTTCCCTTCTACAAAGAACTGGGTAATGCTGGTTTGAAAGCCAAAGACGTTCCCGTCGTGGCCTTCTCTGTCGGTGAAGAAGAGCTGCGTGGCGTTGACACCAAGCCTCTGGTCGGTCACTTGGCTGCTTGGAACTACTTTCAATCTATCAAGAACCCCACCAACGATGCCTTCATCAAAAAATGGTCTGACTATGCCAAAGCCAAAGGCATTGCCGGTCACAAAGACAAGCCTTTGACCAACGACCCCATGGAAGCTACCTACATCGGTATCAATATGTGGAAACAAGCCGTTGAAAAAGCCAAGTCCACTGACGTCGATAAAGTCATCGCCGCCATGGCAGGTCAAACCTTCACTGCACCCAGTGGCATCACTTCCAAAATGGACGAGAAAAACCACCACTTGCACAAATCCGTGTTCATTGGTGAGATCAAGGCCGACGGTCAATTCAATGTGGTCTGGAAAACACCCGGTCCTGTGAAAGCCAAGCCTTGGAGTCCCTTCATTCCTGGCAACGACGTCAAGCCTGACGAACCTGTTAAGAAGTAATCTCGCGTGAGTGAGGTCAGTGGCGAGGTGAGACGCCACTGACCATTTAAATTCTTTTCCCACCATCCCCCTTTTCCCGAGAGTTGTCGCATGTGGACCATCCGCATCAGGTTGATCTTTGTCTTTGTGTGCAGTTGTTTGAGCATGTCCTTGGCTCAAGCACTCACGCCCGCCCAAGCACTGGGCATGGTGCAAGGTGAAACCGACAGCCGTTTAGAAGTATTGAACCAAGCATTGCAAGAGGCGGATGCTGCCACTGCTGTTTTCTTGCAAGCATTGGCAGATGACGCTGTGAAGTTGGCCGGTAAGCAAGTTTTGGTGCTGCGCGATGGCAAGGCCTTTGATCCCGTGACAGCTTCCGAAATCCCCCTGCCTGCACTGGCTGAGGACGTGGTTAGCAATAACCGCATGCGCGGTGAAATTGATGCTGCATTGGCTGCATTGAAGTTGCTCAACCCCGATGACACGATTCGTTTACAAGCCGCCATGGCTTTGGCGAAAGAGCCCGATGCAGCCAAGTTACCTTTAATCAATAAAGCATTGAAGGTTGAGGTTAACGAGCAAGTGAAAACTGCCTTGATGCTGGCCAAAGCCGCCATGGCCATCAGCGTGGCAGACCCACAAGAGCGTTTACAAGCTGCGCAAACATTGGGGCAAGCCAAGTCCCCCGAAGCGCAGTTGTTGTTGAACCAACAACTGAGCGTAGAAACTGACCCCAAAGTTAAAGCTCAAATCACAGCCTCTCTTGCCACCATCAAATCTGCGCTGGCCTGGGGAGAGCGCTTGGGCGTGGTCTTCACCGGCATCAGCTTGGGCTCGATTTTGTTGTTAGTTGCGCTGGGTTTGGCCATCACTTACGGTTTGATGGGCGTCATCAACATGGCGCACGGTGAATTGATGATGGTGGGTGCTTATGCCACGTATGTGGTGCAGGTGATGTTCCGCCACTACCTACCAAATATGTTTGATTGGTATTTGTTAGCGGCTCTGCCCGTTGCTTTCCTAACTTCTGCTTTAGTGGGCGCAGTCCTTGAACGTAGCGTGCTGCGCTTTTTGTATGGCAGACCGCTAGAAACCTTGCTGGCTACTTGGGGCATCAGTTTGATTCTGATGCAAACCGTACGCAGTTTGTTTGGCGCACAAAACGTGGCCGTCGAAAACCCGCGTTGGATGAGTGGCGGCATACAGCTGCTGTCCAACCTCAGCTTGCCTTGGAACCGTATCTTGATTGTGTTGTTTGCATTGGTGGTCTTGATCGGCATGACCTTGTTGATCAGCCAAACCCGTTTGGGTTTATTTGTTCGCGGTGTGACACAAAACCGTGCCATTGCATCTTGCATGGGCGTGAACACCGCTCGCATTGATACCTATGCGTTTGCGCTGGGTTCAGGGATAGCTGGTTTGGCAGGATGTGCCTTGAGCCAAATCGGCAATGTTGGTCCCGACCTGGGTCAAGGTTATATCGTTGATGCCTTCATGGTGGTGGTGTTGGGCGGTGTGGGTCAACTGGCTGGCACGGTTTACGCTGCGCTGGGTTTAGGTGTTCTCAATAAATTCTTAGAAGGTTGGACTGGCGCTGTCCTCGCAAAGATTGCGGTCTTGGTGTTCATCATTGTCTTCATTCAAAAACGACCACAGGGTTTGTTTGCGATGAAGGGCAGAAGTGCGGAGGCTTGAAATGACCACACTGACCTTGCCACAAAAGCCCGCCTTGCTCAGCCCCACAGGGTGGGCAGTATTTATTGCTTTGTTCATGGTATTGGGTGTGTTGATGCCCGTGCTCAACTTGTATGTGCCTGCGGGTCACGCCTTGCATGTCAGCGACTTTGCAGTGTCCTTGGTGGGCAAAATCATGTGCTATGCCATTTGTGCGCTGGCCATGGATTTGATCTGGGGATACACAGGCATTTTGTCCTTGGGCCATGGGTTGTTTTTTGCCTTGGGTGGCTATGCCATGGGCATGTACCTGATGCGTCAAATTGGCTTAGATGGCAATTACAAATCTGAGCTTCCCGATTTCATGGTATTTCTAAATTGGAAGTCCTTGCCTTGGCATTGGTATTTCAGTGACAGCTTTGTTGCTACCTTGGTGTTCATCGTGCTGGCACCCGGTTTGTTGGCTGCAGTATTTGGTTATTTTGCTTTTCGTTCGCGTATCAAGGGTGTGTATTTCTCCATCATCACCCAGGCCATGACATTTGCATTCATGCTGCTGTTTTTTCGCAATGAAACGGGCTTTGGCGGCAACAACGGCTTTACCGATTTCAAGCGTATTTTAGGTATGGCCATAGCTACACCCAGCATGCGCATGGTGTTGTTTGTCTTGACAGCAACAACCCTTTTGGGCTTTTACTTGTTTGCGCGTTGGTTGATTCAAAGCAAATATGGTCGTGTATTGCAAGCGATTCGGGATGCAGAAAGCCGTGTGATGTTTTGCGGTTATTCACCCTTGCCCTACAAGCTCAGTATTTGGGTGATCTCAGCCGTCATGTGCGGCGTGGCGGGTGCTTTGTATGTGCCACAGGTCGGCATCATCAACCCCAGCGAAATGAGCCCTGCCAATTCCATTGAAATTGCTGTTTGGGCAGCGGTGGGGGGCCGTGGCAGTTTGCTTGGACCTATCGTCGGTGCTTTCATGGTCAATGGTGCCAAAAGTTGGTTGACCATGGTGGCCCCTGAATTTTGGTTGTATGTGTTGGGTGCCTTGTTCATTGCTGTGACTTTGTTCATGCCACAGGGTGTGGTGGGTTTATGGAACAAAGCGCGTTTGGCTTTGCAATCCAAAGGAGCCTCGTCATGACGCCCGATTTATTTGACGAAGGCAGCAAGCGGTTGCAAGCCCATCAGATCAGACAGGTTCAGCCATCTTCATCGGGTGACAGAGGGGCTAGCTATGGCCATGTGTTGCAGACTGGCGAGTTGGACCTGACCCATGGGCGCATTTTGTATCTGGAAGATGTGAACGTGAGCTTTGATGGCTTTAAGGCCATCAACAATTTGTCCTTGGACATTGCCCCTGGAGAACTACGCTGCATCATTGGCCCCAATGGTGCTGGCAAAACCACCATGATGGACATCATCACAGGCAAGACACGGCCTGACAGCGGTCAGGTGTTTTTTGGCAGCACCATTGATTTGCTTCGCCACAACGAACCCGAGATTGCGCAACTCGGTATTGGACGCAAGTTTCAAAAACCTACGGTGTTTGAACACCTGAGCGTGTGGGAGAACTTGGAACTGGCTTTGGCGACAGCCAAAGACGTGACATCTTCCATGCTGTTCAAACTCAATGGGGTACAGCAAGACCGTTTGTGTGAGGTGCTAGAGACTATTCGATTGAGTGAAGAGCTGCATAGACCCGCAGGCTTGCTCAGTCATGGTCAAAAGCAATGGTTGGAAATCGGCATGTTGCTGATGCAAGACCCCAAATTACTGCTGTTAGATGAACCCGTAGCAGGTATGACCGATCAAGAGACTGAGCGCACGGCAGAGTTGTTTTTGTCACTCAAAGGAAAACACTCGCTGATGGTGGTGGAGCATGACATGGGTTTCATACGCAGCATTGCAGACATCGTCACGGTGTTGTGTGATGGCTCTGTGTTAGCGCAAGGCAGCTTTGAACAGGTGCAGGCCGATGAGCGTGTGATCGATGTGTATTTAGGACGCTAAGCCATGTTGCATGTACAAAATATCCATCAGTACTACGGCGGTTCGCACATATTGCGTGATGTCAGTTTGCAAACCCAAGCCGGACAAGTCACCGTTTTGCTGGGGCGCAATGGTGTGGGCAAAACCACCTTGCTCAAAGCCCTGATGGGCTTGGTACCCTTGCGTGAAGGAAGCGTCACCTTTGAAGGTCAGTTGATCACCAAGGCCACGCCTTATGAAAGAGCCAGAGCTGGAATAGGCTATGTGCCACAGGGACGAGAAATTTTCAACCGTTTAACAGTGGAAGACAATTTGCGCATGGGCTTGGCCACACAAAAAGCAGGTACGCCCATACCCACGGAGTTGTTTGAGATGTTTCCCATCTTGGACCAAATGCGGCATCGACGAGGGGGTGATTTGTCGGGTGGACAGCAGCAGCAGTTGGCCATTGCCCGTGCGCTGGCTGGCAAGCCCAAACTCTTGGTATTGGATGAACCTACCGAAGGTATTCAACCCAGCATCATCAAAGACATAGGCCGTGTCATCAAGCAATTGGCTGATCGTGGCGATATGGCTATTTTGTTGTGTGAGCAGTATTACGACTTCGCGGAAGAACTTGCGGACCACTATCTTGTGATGGAACGCGGTGAAGTGATTGCACAAGGCCTTGGAAGCGAGATGCAGGCCAAGGGCATACGCCAGTTAGTTTCCATTTAAATAATATTTATTGCTGTGCTATTGCTGGGTGCGGGTTGGGCACGCACCCCAGATGTGAATTCCAACTGGGGCTTAGATGTCGCAACAAGGATTTATTGTTTACTAGTTAACTACATGTTTGTAAATTTATTAGTTATTTATAGCTCAATATAAAAATTATCCTTTTTATTAAAGTCTCTGGTGCTGGTGTCGAATAGATTAAAGACATATTCCAAATTGATCAAATATGTTAATTTGGAAAAGAGGTAATCATTGGTCTATGAGTGAATTGAGATTTTCAGCGTTGGGAAATCACTTTGAAGCACGGGCTTGCCGTGCTTTGGCTTTAGCTATGGGGCTGCTGTTTTCAAGCGCTTTATTTGCGCAAACTGAAAAAAATCAAGATTGGGTGCAATTTCCTCCACGGGTCACACCTCGACAAGCCATACCTAAAGCGAGCGACACCCAAGCAGACATCGTACAGTTTCCATCACTTAAAACTGTTCAAAGAGGATTGAAATCAGCGTCCACTTATGACGGGAATAAACAGTCCTACACCGTCACTTTTGGTGATGGATCAACGACGAAAGTCACTGAGAAAGCTATTTCACAGCAAACTCTTTGGGCAGAGGACCACATTACAAAAATAACAGTCTATAAATTTGACGACGGTAGTACCCATCGGACAGAGCAAAAAATTCCTGGACTCATCCGGCCCCCGATTTACCAAGGGGAAAAGCAATTCATTGTCACTGACTATGGTGACGGCACCAGTTCAGTCGTTGAAAATTCTTCGGTGTTTGAAAGTCAAGTGATCAGCGATGATCAGTTGACAAAATTAGTGACATACCTATTTCCCGATGGCAATACGCATAAGGAAGTGCTGCCTATCAAGGTAACTGCAAAAAATTCCACCTATGCGGGAGCAAACCAAGAGACTTTATTTACTTATTCTGATGGATCAACCGAGCTTAGAAAGTTTCAAGCTAACGATAGCAAGATCACTTGGCGAGATGACCACGTCACAAAAGTCACTGAATATTTTTTTGAAGATGGGACGACCTCCAAAGAGAAAGAAGTGGTTGAACCAACGATCGAAACGCTTGGCTATATTGACAATCAAAAAATATCCCAACTTAAATATGGTGATGGCTTTGTCAAGGAGCAGAAACAAGCAGCCATTGACAAAGAAATTTCTTGGTCTGACGACAAGCGCATACAGTTAACCCGCTACAAGTTTGCAGATGGATCTTTTCACTTAACTGAAAAGCGAGTTCAAGAAAAATTAGTCAAAACTGAATTTGAGAACGACGTTGAAATAGCAACCTACAAACTCGGTGATGAATCATTCGAAGTTGTCAGAACCACAGCCATAGAAAAACGAGAAGAGTGGTGGCGTGACCGAATCTCCCTATTGACGCACTACACTTTTCCAAGTGGCAAAGTAAATACCGTTATTAAAGCCATTCAGCCTACAAAAACGGTATTGGGCTACGAGCGCAATAAGCAATTTACCTCTTTGCGCTATGGTGATGGAAGCACAGATTTAATTACAAATACAGCTATTTCTCAATCTGTTGATTGGCATACAGATCACATTAGCAAGCAAACCACCTACCAATTCGAGGATGGCTCGACCTCCAGTTCTGTGGATACCGTTTTACCTGTTCGGTTAAAGCCCATTTATTTCTACGATCAACAAATCCTGATGACTGAATACGGCGATGGATTTAAGAGCAAAGAGATCATCAAGCCTGTCAGTCAAAAAGTTGTATGGTCCCCAGAGAGAACCCATAGAACCATCACATACCAATTTCCTGATAACTCAAGTCATGTCGATGAAGAGTTTGTAGGAATTGATGGAAACTTTATTTCGAAAGCTATTGCTTCTAAGGCTGATATCGATGCTGCCAATCCTTTTGTACTTAAAGGGTTTAAGTTCAAAGGCAATACAAAATTCAACTCGGATCAACTGAGCAATGCGCTGCAGCCATGGATGGGTCAAACAGTTGACTTTAAAAGTTTATTGAATGCGAGCTCTCTTGTGGCCAATTTGTACAGAGAAAAAGGCTTGCTGGCTAATGTCAGTGTTCCTCAACAAGAGGTTCAAGGAGGATTGGTGATACTTGATGTTTCAGAATCAAAGCTTGCCAATATTTCCATCAGAGACGATGTTCCTGAGAGCTCAGTCAGCAAACACGCTTCCGACATAGTTAAAGCAAACAACAACGTAGGTGGCTTTCTAGAGCTTAAAAGCTTAGAAAAAACAGCGATATTGCTCAGTGAAATTCCTGGCGTTAAGGCTGATATTGCTCTCAAGCAAGGTGGAAATGCCAATGAAACAGATGTGGTCGTTGATATCAAGCCCGCAAAATTGTATGAAGGCTCTTTGTCAGCGGACAACACGGGCTCACCATCAACGGGCAAACAACATGTTTTCGGCACATTGAATTTCAATGGATTGGCGAATCGCGGTGATGTGATATCACTGATGACCATGAAGAGTCAGGGCAGTGAATTGTCCAAGATTGCTTACAGCGAACCGTTCGGCCCGTATGGGTGGCGAGTTGGCGCTTCGTCCATGGCAATGAATTACCACGTTATCACTGCGGATTTGGCCGATCTCAATGTTCATGGTCCATCCAAAGGAAGCGGCATTGAAGCCAGTGGTCCGCTGGTCAAGGACAAGTTTGGGAACATTAACTTGCAGCTCACCTGGGACGAGAAGAGTTTTCATAATCAAATAGCTACGGGGACCTACTCAAACTACTCAGCCTCCGTTTTGGGTATTAACTTACTCGGTAATGTGGAGGACGGTTTGGATGGAGTTAACTCAACGTATGGCTTGAGTTGGATATCAGGAAAAATGAACCTGAATGGGTCGCCCAATCAAGCCGAAGATTTGGCTGGCCCCCAGACAGCAGGCGACTTCAATAAATACAAAATTATGTTGAAGCGTGAACAACAGTTGACAAAACAAACAACGTTTTCAACCGCCTATCAAGGCCAGTGGGCAAGTAAAAATTTGGACAGCTCGGAAAAATTTACCCTCGGTGGCAGCCAAGGCGTCAGAGCGTATGGAACCAATGAAGCCAGTGGCAGTGAAGGGCAATTGCTTAATTTTGAATTACAGCACTTGAATCAAATAGATGACGTTGTAGTTTCTAAAGCTATTTTTTATGATATTGGCAAAGTCAAGGTTAACAAACACAGTGATTTTTCTACGGCTTATCGTCCCAATTTGTATACCCTCAAGGGCATGGGACTGTGGGTCGGTTTCAATATGCGTAACAAGATAGGTTTAGTTTCGGGAAGGCTGACGTGGTCTAAACGAATTGGGGAAAATCCTGCTGCCAATAGTTTGGGTTTGGATCAAGATGGTACGTTGATTCATGACCGATGGTGGCTGACGTTGAGTCAAAGTTTTTGATCACAAGGTGCGCAGTATGAATGGTCAAAAGCTAACTATACGAACCATCCCGACTAAAAGGTCGCCGGTTTATATTGGCATATGTTGTTTCTTGGCATTACATGCCGCATGGGCGCAGCAAGTGCCCTCAGCTAACCAATTGCCCAGTGGCGGCAAGGTGGTGGCGGGTCAGATAGGCATTACGCAAAACGCTGCGAACATGGTCATCAACCAAGCCACAAGCAAAGGGGTGATTGACTGGGCTTCATTTGATGTGGGTAGCAAGGCGCAAGTTTCTTTTTTGCAACCTTCGAGCAAGGCCATTACCTTAAACCGTGTGTTGAGCGCAAATCCATCACAGATTTATGGTCGTATTTCCTCTAACGGTCAAGTTTTTCTCACCAACGGTAACGGACTGTTTTTCTCTCCAAGTTCAGTGGTCGATGTAGGCGGCTTGGTAGCCTCTACATTGGGCTTAAGTACTTCTGAATTCATGGCGGGTAGTTCTCAATTCAAATCTGCCAATGGGCTGGGTCTGGTGCTTAACCAAGGCAGCTTGAGTGCCAAAGCCGGTGGGTACATAAGCTTGCTGGGAGCGCAGGTTAAAAATGAAGGCCTTGTGACTGCCAAGCTTGGCACAGTTGTCATGGCCTCTGGTAATGCCGTCACCTTGCAGTTTCAAGACAACAGTTTGATCAAGGTTCAAGTGGACCAAGGGGCCATCAATAGCTTGGTGGAGAACAAATCCTTGGTTCAAGCGGACGGGGGCTTGGTGGTGATGACGGCCAAGGCTGCCAATTCACTGTCGCAGAGTGTGGTCAAAAACAGTGGAACCGTACAAGCCCAAACCATAGAAAACAGGGCGGGACGAATTTTTCTTTTGGGCGATATGTCCAGCGGCAAAGTTGAAGTGGATGGCACTTTGGATGCGAGTGCGCCCGTTTCAGGTGATGGCGGTTTTATTGAAACGTCGGCTGCCAAAGTCAAGGTTGCAAACTCTGCAAAACTAACGACCAAAGCCACTCAGGGGAAAACAGGCAAATGGCTGATAGATCCCACCGATTACACGGTTGCGTCTTCTGATGGCGATCAAACAGGGGATCAACTTTCTGCAGCGCTTGAATTAAACAACATTGAATTGCAAAGTACTGCGGGTGCAAAAGAGGGATTGGGCGATATCACGATCAATGACGGCGTGTCATGGTCTGCCGATACGCTTTTGACACTCAATGCTTATCGAAATATCAACATCAATGCAACGATAAATGCCACTGGTTCGGGTGGCCAAGTGGCTTTGTTGTATGGGCAAGGCGACGTGGCGAGTGGAAACACGGCTTCTTACAGTTTTGGTTTGAGTTCGTCTGGTTTCTTAGGAAAAATCAATCTTCAAAGTGGATCCAATTTCTTCACAAAATTGGGCTCTAACGGTGGTGTAACAACTTATTCAGTCATTAATTCCATTGCAGACCTTCAAGCCATTGGTTCAG
>CANGPV010000066.1 GCA_947455935.1 Comamonadaceae bacterium | reverse complement strand
CGTTCACCCAAAGACAAAGGCATCTTGGCTGAGATGACCGGCACGGTGTCGTTTGGTAAAGAAACCAAAGGCAAGATCCGCTTGCAAATCACCGATCCCGAAGGCACGGTGTGGGAAGAACTCATTCCCAAAGAGAAAAACATCGTGGTGCACGAAGGCCAAGTGGTCAACAAGGGCGAGAGCATTGTGGACGGTCCTGCCGACCCACAAGACATTTTGCGTTTGCTGGGCATTGAAGAGTTGGCGCGTTACATCGTCGACGAGGTGCAAGATGTTTACCGCTTGCAAGGCGTGAAGATCAATGACAAGCATATTGAAGTGATCGTGCGTCAGATGCTGCGCCGTGTGGTCGTCGATAACGTTGGTGACACCAACTACATCAGCGGTGAGCAAGTTGAGCGTTCTGAAATGCTCAACACCAACGAAGCGCTGCAAAAAGACGGCAAGATCCCAGCCACCTACACCAACTTGTTGCTGGGTATCACCAAAGCTTCTTTGTCCACCGACTCGTTCATCTCGGCGGCTTCCTTCCAGGAAACCACCCGTGTATTGACCGAAGCGGCCATCATGGGCAAGCGCGACGAGTTGCGTGGCTTGAAAGAAAACGTCATTGTGGGTCGCCTGATCCCCGCAGGTTCTGGCATGGCTTACCACCGTGCGCGCAAGGAAAAAGACCTGATGGACGAAGCTGAGCGCCGTCAAATTGCACAAACTGAGGCCGATGAACTCGCCTTGGCGCAGCAAGAAGGCAGCAGCGAAGAGAGCGCAGCGGAATAAACAAAGGCCTTCGGGCCTTTGTCAACCATGCTGAAGTCAGGCTGGTTTTGGTTGTTGGTAGCCCTGGGGATCTTTTGGTCTCTGGGTGCTTACAACCGCTTGGTTCGTTTACGCGCGACCATAGGGCAACAATTTATTTCATTAGAGTCGGTGTTGCTGCAGTACCAAGAGGTGGTGCAGCAAGCGGTAAGCTCTGCTGCGACTTCTCCCCAGTTATGGGCCAGCGCTTATTTGCCCGATGTCGAAGTGGATCCTTGGACGCGTTTGCAAGTGTCCGCAGGCTTGTTGACCGTGGCCATGGCGCGTATGCAAACCCATCCTTTAGAAGCGGACAGCACCCAAGCTTTGCAAGATGCAGGTGCAGAGTTGCAACATGCATGGGCCAGCTTGATACACCCTGATGCGTATTACGTGAACGTGCCTGAGGCTTTGCAGCAGCGATGGCTTGCTTTGGATTTGTTGGTGCAACCTGAGGTGCAACGTTTCAATGCCAGCATCATGGACTACAACCTTGCCATCGCTCAGTACCCAGCGGCTTTGTTGGCAGCCCTGTTTCAATTCCGTCCAGCTCGGCCATTGGCATGAGCACAGCCTCTGGCGTCTTAGCCTCCGCGCAGTCAGCCCCCCCTTTGTGGCGTCAATTGCAAGCCTGTGCTGTCGCACTGCAATTTGTTCTCGAGGGACGTAACCATGCCCAAGCCCTGGCGCAAGTCTCGCCTGCTTTGCGTCCTGCAGCGCAAGCCTTGTTGTTTGCGGTCTTGCGTCGTTGGGGCGTGTGTCAAGCTGTGCGGGATCAGCTGATCAAACGTCCACCCACGGCACCAGTGAACGCTTTACTCTGTTCGGGCATTGCATTGCTGCTCATGGGCAAAGATGCCATGTACCCACCGCATACCTTGGTGAGTCAGTTGGTGGAAGCAGCCAAGCAGCAGATGTCAACCCGCGCGCAAGCCGCCTTTATCAACGCTTGTGTGCGAAGACTGTTGCGAGAAGAAGCTGGTTTGTTATCCCAAGCCTTGAACATCCCGAGCGCTCAATGGAATTTCCCTGCATGGTGGATCAAGCTCGTACAGCACGACTACCCTAAGTCTTGGCAAACGGTGTTGCAGGCCAGCCAACTCGCTGCACCCTTGGTGATGCGGGTGAATCAGCGAAAAATATCTCGTCACCTGCTGCAGCAGCGCTGGGCTGAGCAAGGCGATATATCGGAGCCTGTAGGTGCGGATGGTTTGGTGTTGCATCAGGCCAGGCCTGTGCATGCCATAGATGGATTTTCACAAGGACTGTGCTCGGTGCAAGATACGGCAGCTCAACTCGCTGCCCCTTTGTTGCTGCAAGGCCTTGTGTCACCCACAGGAAAGCGTTTGAAAGTGCTGGACGCTTGTGCTGCGCCCGGTGGAAAAACCGCCCATTTGCTGGAATATGCGGATGTGGATGTGTGGGCTTTGGACATCGATGCGCAGCGCTGTGAGCGCACCAAGGAAAACTTGCAACGCTTGGGCTTGCAAGCCCATGTGCTGTGTGCCGATGTGGCCAATACCGCTGCATGGTGGCAAGGTGAGGTGTTTGACGCCATTTTGTTGGATGCACCCTGCAGCGCTTCAGGCATCGTCAGGCGTCATCCTGATATTCCCTTGCTGCGACGCGACAGCGATGTGGCGGCGCTGGCACAAACACAACGACGATTGCTGGAAGCCTTATGGCCGTTGCTGGCCATCGGCGGGCGGCTTTTGTACTGCACCTGCTCCGTCTTTCATGCGGAAGGCCAAGATCAAATCGATTCGTTTCTTACGCGCAACACTCAGGCGGCTTTACTTCCATCCCCAGGACATTTAGTTCCGGGCATTGCCGAAAACTCTGTGGGCCTCTTGGACAATGCGCAGGGTGGACACGATGGATTCTTTTATGCCCTGCTTGAAAAGCGCTAAGCCCATGCAGCGAGCTTGGGGGCTGTGCATCGCATGGGTGCAACGCGGCTTGCAGGCCGTGCTATTGAATTTGCTGTTGTGTATGGGCGCGTCATATGCAGACTCAGCGGTGGTGGCCGAAGATTTTCAATTGCAGCGCAGTGACGATGGCGTTTACCTGAGTGCGCGTTTGGGCTTTGACTTGCCCCCCAGTTTGGAAGACGCCGTGACCCGCGGCATGCCCTTGGGTTTTGTCATGCAAGCTGATGTGATGCGAGAGCGCTGGTATTGGTCGGACAAATTGGTCAGTCGCTCAGAGCGTTATGTGCGGCTCACCTACCAACCCTTGTCCAAGCGATGGCGTGTGCATGTCTCAGCACAACCTATTCAGTCCACAGGTTTGGGTGTCAGCATGGGACAAAGTTATGACAGCTTGCCCGAAGCCTTGTTAAGCATTCAACGCGTATCGCGTTGGCGCATTGCGGATGTGGCCGCTATCGACGCTTCCACCAAGCAACGGTTGGAATTTCGCTTCCGACTGGATTTGAGCCAATTACCCCAACCTTTGCAATTCGGAAGCTTGGGTGGTGGTGGCTGGGGCTTGGAGTACCTGCAGAGTTTGAAGCTACAGGAAGACAGTTTCAAATGACACCGGCTGTGCCAGTAAGCACCTTACGCCATCGAGGCTGGGGTTGGGTGGTCGGCTTGACCATATT
Organism: Comamonadaceae bacterium; assembly: GCA_947455935.1. Taxonomy (GTDB): domain Bacteria; phylum Pseudomonadota; class Gammaproteobacteria; order Burkholderiales; family Burkholderiaceae_C; genus Limnohabitans. The sequence continues at coordinate 7,942 of CANGPV010000066.1, read as the reverse complement.
GGTGTCCATGGCCTTGGTGTTGTTGTTTTTACTTACGCAAGCCACGCAGCGTTGGGAGGCCTACGAACAAAACTTCAGCCTGTTGTTTAGCTTGAACATGGTGTTTGCTGCCTTATTGTTGGCGGTTATCACATGGCTGGGTGTGCGTTTGTTCAGGCGATTACGTCAAGGTAAGTTTGGCAGTCGCTTACTGGTGAAGCTGGCCAGCATCTTTGCCTTGGTGGGTATCTTGCCGGGCATTTTGATTTACGCCGTGTCCTACCAATTTGTCACCCGTGCTATTGAAGTGTGGTTTGACACCAAGGTTGAAGTTGCTTTGGATGCGGGCTTGAATTTAAGTCGATCAACGTTGGAGAGCTTGTCCAATGAACTGGCCGCCAGTGTGCGCAGTGCCAGTCAGGATGTGGCGGCAACCCCTAACCAAGCCTTACCCATCGTGCTTGAGAAAATTCGTGATCAATTGGATGCCAGCGAAGTCACGCTGTGGTTGAACAACGGCGTTACGCTGGCCAGCGTCAGCCAAGACCGATACCAGCTGCAACCCGAGCGGCCCAGCGCTGCCGAATGGCGACAGGTGCGCAGCCAAGGCATCAGTTGGCGCAGCGAAGGCTTGGACGACACCGTCGGTGCTTCAACACTGGAGCCTCGTATCACCGTCATGGTGCAAATAGGCGCCAGCGGTTTTCAGCTGGGATCTCAAGGCCGCGTGTTGCAAGTGGTCAAAAAATTGCCGCCTACCTTGGTGGCTAACGCTTTGGCGGTGTTGGAGGCCAACCGACAGTACCAAGAGCGCGCCTTGGCCCGTGAGGGCTTGAAGCGCATGTATATCGGCACCTTGACCTTGAGTTTGTTCTTGGCTGTGTTGGGTGCAGTGTTGTTGGCGGTGTTGTTGGGTAACCAATTGGCTCGTCCTTTGTTGCTACTGGCCGAGGGTGTGCGCGATGTTGCAGCAGGGGACTTGAGTCCGCGTGCGGTATTGCAGGGTAAAGATGAATTGGATGGCTTGACGCGCTCATTTGCGCAGATGACCGAACAGCTCGCGCAAGCCCGTCGCTCGGTGGAGTCCAGCATGGCACAGGTGAATGTGGCGCGAAGCCATTTACAAACCATGCTCGATAACCTCACGGCGGGTGTGGTGCTTCTAGACACCCAAGGCCATATTTTGTCTATCAACCCAGGGGCAACGCGTATCTTGCAACTCCCTTTGGCTGTGCATTTGGGCAAAGCGTTGCAAGACATAGAGGGCTTGCAGGTGTTTGGGCAACAGGTGATGGAGCAATTTCAGGACTTTGGGGCTGAACAACAGCACCGCACCTTGGACCATTGGCAGCAGTCATTTGAACTCGATACCAAAACACAGCAAACATTTGTAGAGTTTGGACCTGAGCGCCAACAGCACACCACCTTGGTGGCGCGCGGCGCTGTATTGCCCCAAGGAGAATGGTTGTTGGTGTTTGATGACATCACTGAAATCGTGTCTGCCCAGAGAACCCAAGCATGGTCTGAGGTGGCCAGACGACTGGCGCATGAGATCAAAAATCCATTGACACCCATTCAGTTGTCGGCTGAACGTATGGAGATGAAACTCGCCGATAAATTGGTCGATACGGATAAAGCGCTGCTGCATAAATCGGTGAAAACCATTGTGGATCAGGTAGATGCATTGCAGCGCTTGGTCAACGAGTTTCGCGATTTTGGCCGCTTGCCGCAGGCACGTTTGCAAGCCTTGGATTTGAACCAGTTGCTGCAAGAGATGATGCCCTTGTATGACAACGAGAACGCGGTTGTGCCTGTGAGTTGGCACTTATCGCCGGCCATGCCTGAGGTCTTGGGCGATGCAGCGCAGCTGCGCCAAGTGGTGCACAACCTGATTCAAAACGCTCAAGACGCCAGCGCTCATGCTGCGCAGCCTTGGGTACAGGTGTGGACCGAACAAGCCGCGCGCAACCAACGCGTGCGTTTGCGTATCGTTGATAACGGCAGTGGATTCAGCGAGTCGGTATTGCAACGTGCTTTCGAGCCTTATGTCACCACCAAGTCAGGTGGCACGGGTTTGGGCTTGGCGGTAGTCAAGAAAATTGCGGATGAACACCAAGCTCGCATAGAGATCAAAAACCGGCTGGAGGGCGAGCAAACCCTAGGTGCTCAAGTATCGTTATCATTTCGTTTGGCACACCCAGCGACCTAACCTGACCCGATACGTAATATGGCAACAATTTTGGTGGTGGATGACGAACTCGGCATACGAGATTTGTTGTTTGAAATTTTGAACGACGAAGGTCATCAAGTGGAGTTGGCAGAAAATGCGGCGCAAGCCCGCCTCGCTCGCGCAGCTGCTCGTCCCGATCTGGTCTTGCTCGATATTTGGATGCCCGACACCGACGGCGTGACCTTGCTTAAAGAATGGGCGGCTACAGGTCAACTCACTATGCCCGTCATCATGATGAGTGGTCACGCCACCATCGAAACCGCGGTGCAAGCCACACGCATTGGTGCCTTGGCGTTTTTGGAAAAACCCATCACCATGCAAAAACTGCTCAAGGCGGTGGATCAAGGTCTGGTGCGCAAGCCAGCCGTGCCCGAGCGTCCCATCTTGGGCGTGGTGCAAACACCGGCCACATCACAGCCTGCGCTGTCACCGGTCATGGTGCAAGCCCAACCCGCCAGCTCACGCTTGCCCGCTTCGGTGCAAAGTTTTGATTTATCGCAACCCTTGCGTGAAGCGCGAGATGCTTTTGAAAAGGCCTATTTTGAATTTCATTTGGCCCAAGAAGGCGGCTCCATGACGCGTGTGGCTGAAAAGACGGGTTTGGAGCGCACCCATTTGTACCGCAAGCTCAAACAATTGGGTGTAGATTTATCGCGCGGCAAGCGCAGCGGTATTGCTTAAGAGGCTTGCTTAGGTTGGTCTTTGGCCAAGCGTTCCAAGACTTGGAACAGACCTAAGCGTCGCATCAGCAGGGTGAACAGCAAAGCACCCAGCAAGGCGCCCACCAAATCACCCACGATCATGATGGGCAGTTGTGAAACCGACATCAGTTGATCAGGTTGCTGGTATGCCCAGTTGAAATGGTGGATAACCGCATTCACTAAAGCATAGAGCAGACACATTTGAATCAAATCGCTGGGACGGCTCAGCTGCAACTTGCGCTCTTTGAGCAGCTTGAAAAGACCTAAGGCCACAACAGGGCCTAAGCCTGAGGCCCCTGCGTTCATCAATGCTTGGAACAGGTTTTCATCCAAGCCGCCACCCAAGGCGAGACTGCCCATGAATATAGCCATGAAACCCCACCAAGAGCCGAGTATCAGCACGTACACCACGCGTAAAAAAGCGGGAAGATAAACCCAGCTGATATGGTTAGAAAGACTCAGGTGTTCGAAAAGCCAAGCATTGGCCAGGTGCGTGGCAGCGAACAGTGGTGCGCAAAGAGCGACGCCTATGATTTTTTCTTGATGAATACCTAAGCGCACGTACAAACCCAGTTGTCAATTTGGGTTGATTTTTACATATTCCGTCTGTACTGACCACCGACCTCGAACAGGCTTGCGGTGATTTGTCCCAGCGAGCAGTAACGCACCGCATCCATCAGCACCTCAAACACATTGGCGTTATCCAGCACCGCTTGCTGCAAACGCGCCAACTGGGTCTGCGCCTCTTGGGCATGAAGACTGTGAAAGTCATTCAAGCGCTTCAACTGGCTTTGTTTTTCATCGTCGGTGGAGCGGGCCAGTTCGATGCTTTGTGGCACCTCGTTGGCGTGCGGCGACTTGAAGGTGTTCACGCCAATGATGGGCAGCTCGCCGGTGTGTTTGAGCATTTCGTAATGCATGGACTCGTCTTGGATTTTGCCGCGCTGGTAACCAGTTTCCATGGCGCCCAAGACGCCTCCGCGCTCGGCAATCGCCACAAACTCGGACAGCACCGCTTCTTCCACCAATTGGGTCAGCTCTTCGATGATGAAAGCGCCTTGGCTGGGGTTTTCGTTTTTCGCCAAACCCCATTCGCGGTTGATGATGAGCTGAATCGCCATGGCGCGGCGCACCGAGTCTTCGGTGGGCGTGGTGATGGCCTCGTCAAACGCGTTGGTGTGCAAGCTGTTGCAGTTGTCGTAAATGGCAATGAGGGCTTGCAGCGTGGTGCGGATGTCGTTGAACTGAATTTCTTGGGCGTGTAGCGAACGTCCCGAAGTTTGGATGTGGTATTTCAGCTTTTGCGAGCGTTCGTTGGCGCCGTATTTTTCTTTCATCGCCACGGCCCAAATGCGCCGTGCGACGCGGCCCATGACGGTGTACTCGGGGTCCATGCCGTTGCTGAAGAAAAACGACAGATTGGGCGCGAAGTCGTCGATGTGCATGCCGCGTGCCAAATAGGCTTCGACAAAGGTGAAGCCGTTGGACAGGGTGAAGGCCAATTGGCTGATGGGGTTGGCACCGGCTTCGGCGATGTGATAACCGCTGATGGACACGCTGTAGAAATTGCGCACCTGATGCTCGACAAAGTACTGGGCGATGTCGCCCATCACCTTCAATGAAAATTCAGTAGAGAACAAACAGGTGTTTTGTCCTTGGTCTTCTTTCAAGATATCGGCTTGCACCGTGCCACGCACGTTTTGCATCACCCAAGCGCGGATGTCGGCCGCTTCTTGGGGGGTGGGTTCGCGGCCCTTGTCGGCGCGGAATTTGTCCAGGTTTTGGTCGATGGCGGTGTTCATGAACATCGCCAAAATGGTGGGTGCGGGGCCATTGATGGTCATGGACACGCTGGTGGACGGTGAGCACAAATCAAAACCGTCGTACAAGGCCTTCATGTCGTCCAAGGTGGCGATGCTGACCCCGGAGTTGCCCACCTTGCCGTAAATGTCGGGGCGCAGGTCGGGGTCGTTGCCGTAGAGCGTGACCGAATCAAACGCGGTGCTCAAGCGCTTGGCGGGCATGCCCTCACTCAAGAGTTTGAAGCGGCGGTTGGTGCGAAACGCATCGCCTTCGCCAGCGAACATGCGGGTCGGGTCTTCGTTGTCACGTTTGAACGCAAAGGTGCCGGCGGTGTAGGGGTAGCGGCCTGGCACGTTGTCGAGCATCAACCATTGCAGCACGTCGCCATGGTCGTGGTACTGGGGCAGCGCCACTTTGCGCACGGTGGTGCCGCTGAGCGACTTGGTCACCAGCGCGGTGCGGATTTCTTTGTCGCGCACCTTCACCACCAACTCGTCACCGGCGTAGTCGTGTTGCAGTTGCGGCCAGTCGGCGAGCAGGGCGCGGGCATCGGGCAGCAAGCGGGAAAGACGCTCATCAGCCAAGCCTTGGGCGGCCTCTGAGGCACGGGGTTTGCCGGGTTTGCCTTCAGCCAACATGGCTGAAGCAGCTTGCAGTTGTTGAATTTCGCGGGCGAGTTGCGCTTGGGTTTGGGCACGTTGCTTGTAGCCCCGCACGGTGTCGCTGATCTCGGCCAAATAGCGGCTGCGTGCAGCAGGCACGATGGGGGTTTGGTGCGAGCTGTGCCTGACCTTCACCATGGGCAAACGTCCCTCTGTCAGCTTCAAGCCCAGTGCTTGCAAGCGCGGCTTCATGGCTTGGTAGAGCGCGGTCACGCCGTCGTCATTGAAGTGCGCTGCCATGGTGCCAAACACCGGCATCTGCTCGGTGGGCGTGGTCCATGCTTCTTTGTTGCGCTGCACTTGCTTGGCGACATCGCGCAGCGCATCCGCCGCGCCTTTGCGGTCGAACTTGTTGATGGCGACAAACTCGGCAAAGTCCAACATGTCGATTTTTTCCAACTGGCTGGCCGCGCCAAATTCGGGCGTCATCACATACAGCGGCACATCCACATGCGGCACGATGGCCGCGTCGCCTTGGCCAATGCCTGAGGTTTCCACAATCACCAGATCAAAGCCCGCGCATTTGGCGGCAGCAATCACGTCGGGCAAAGCGGCGCTGATTTCGCTGCCGAACTCGCGCGTGGCCAAAGAGCGCATGAACACACGCTGCTCGGATAAATCGGGGTCAGAGCCCGAGTTTTGCTTCGCAAAATCGGTATCTGACCCCGATTTATGCCAAGGCGAGATGGCATTCATGCGAATGCGGTCGCCCAGCAATGCGCCGCCGCTCTTGCGCCGCGAGGGGTCGATGGAGATGACGGCGATGCGCAAGCTATCGTCTTGGTCCAAACGGATGCGGCGAATCAGCTCATCGGTCAGCGAGGATTTACCCGCGCCGCCCGTGCCTGTGATGCCGACCACGGGGACTTTGAGCGCTGCCGCTTGGCTGTGCAACTGCTCACGCACAGCGTCCAAGGCCGCGTTACTGCCTGGGGCTTGGTTTTCCAGCGCGGTGATGAGCTGCGCCAAGGAGCGCCAAGCAGCAGGGCTGGCGCCTTGGATGGCACTCAAGGTGGTGGGCGCATGGGCGTTCAGATCGTGATCGCAGCGCATGATCATCTCGCCAATCATGCCTTGCAAGCCCATGCGCTGGCCGTCTTGCGGGCTGTAGATGCGGGTCACGCCATAGGCTTGCAGCTCATTGATTTCCGAGGGGACGATGACGCCACCGCCTCCGCCAAACACCTGGATGTGCGCCCCGCCACGCTGGCGCAGCAAATCGACCATGTATTTGAAGTACTCGACATGGCCGCCTTGGTACGAACTGATGGCGATGCCTTGCACGTCCTCTTGCAGCGCGGCGGTCACCACCTCGTCCACCGAGCGGTTGTGGCCCAAATGGATGACCTCGGCGCCCATGCCTTGCAAAATGCGGCGCATGATATTGATGGCGGCGTCGTGGCCGTCAAACAAGCTGGCTGCCGTGACAAAACGCACTTTGTGCTTGGGGCGGTAATTGGCCAGAGCTTGGAATTCAGCGGACAGGTCGGTCATGGCGTAGACGGTGTGAACCGGAAAAAAATGAAGAATGTCAAGGGTTACTGGCGAGTAGCCAGCATATTTACATTGACGTTACGTCAATCATAGCGCTAACTCAGCCATGTCGAGGGTTGGCGACCCAGCCAATCCCCCACCACGTCCTCGTAAGCCAAGCCCAGTTGCAGCAAAGCCAGTTCGCCTTGGGGCTGGCCGATCAGTTGCATGCCCATGGGCAAACCTTGGACATTGAAGCCGCAGGGCACATTCAAGGCAGGCAGTCCTGCCAAACTGGCGTACAGCACCACCTCCATCCAGCGGTGATAGGTATCCATTTGCACCGCGCCTTGGGGTGTTTGTATGTGTGAGGGCCAGCGCAGGGCAGCGTCAAAAGGCCATACCTGACAGCTGGGCAAGACCAGCACATCAAAGCGGCGCATCAAGCCCAGCATGTGGTGGTAAAAAGCGGTTCGTTCGCTGCTGGCTTGCAAAAACTCGCTGGCCTTCATACCGGCGGCTTGGTCAAACTCCCACAGCGCTTCGGGTTTCACCAGATGTCGCCCCTTGGCCACCATGGGCGCGATGCGAGAAGCGGTGAGCACCCGTCGCCATGCCAGCCAGGTTTGCCAAGCCGATTCGGGTGAATAGCCCAAGGCCACGGGCTCCACTTGGCAGCCCAAGCCTTGCAGGCGATTCAAGCCGTTTTCGCAGGCCTCTAGAACCCCTGCCTCCATGGGCAAATAGCCGTTCAAGTCGCCCAGCCAGCCTATGCGCACACCCTTGGCTTTGGGTTGAAGCGAGGCGGCAAACCCTGAGGGCAGCTTGGCCAGCGACAAAGGCGCTTGAGGGTCAAACCCAGCCATCACCTCTAAAAGTAGCGCCAAGTCTTTCACGGTTCTGGCCATGGGGCCGTCGGTGCCGAGTTGGCTGACCCATACATCGCTGCTCGGGTAGGCGGGCACCCGACCTTGGGAGGGGCGCAAACCAAACACATTGTTCCAAGCGGCGGGGTTGCGCAAGCTGCCCATGAAGTCCGAGCCATCGGCGACGGGCAACAAACGCTGCGCCAAGGCGACGGATGCACCTCCGCT
>CANGPV010000065.1 GCA_947455935.1 Comamonadaceae bacterium | reverse complement strand
TCCAATTCGTTCGATTCGCGCTAAACTAAACCCATGCAAAGCTTCACCGCCAACCAAGCCAAAACCCAATTCGGCCAATTCTTGGACACCGCTCAGCGAGAGCCGGTGCAGGTGATGAAGCACGACCGCGTGGTGGGTGTCATGGTGTCTGCCAAAGACTATGAAGCCATGCGCCTTTTTTATGCCGATCGTTTGCAGCACCGCTTAGCGCAGTCAGCCCAATTGGCCGAAGCCGCTGGCCTCACCGAGAACAAGCTGGATGAATTACTGAGTGAACGTGACTGATTGGGTGCTGGACACCCATGTCCTGATCAGCGCGGCCCTCTCCAGCAAAGGTGCTCCCCACACCTTGGTTCAGCACATCCTGAACAACGGATTCTTGGTGTTTTCAACCGCCACCTTCGAAGAATTGCGCAGCCGTATCTATCGGCCCAAGTTCGATGTTTACCTTTCATTGGACATGCGCGAGGGCTTGTTGCACGACTTCAGCGCCAGTGCCAGATGGGTCGAGCCCGACACGGTATTGCCCTACAGCCGAGACCCGAGTGACGATGTCTTCATTGCCACTGCCATGAAAGCCGGTTTGTCTTTTTTGGTCAGCGGCGATAAAGACTTGTTGGAAGCGCCCATGCCCCTGGGCTTGCAAGTCTTGACACCTGCCCTGGCCTTAGCGTCCCACACCTAAAATGCCCGCATGACTTCTTCCAACTCGCTAGACCGCAAATCCCAGGCTTGGTCCGCCCTGTTCTCTGAACCCATGAGCGAGTTGGTGCAGCGCTACACCGCCAGCGTTTTTTTCGACCAGCGCCTGTGGCGAGCCGACATTCAAGGCAGCTTGGCCCATGCCGAGATGCTGCAAGCCCAAGGCATCATCAGCGCGCAAGACCTGGCCGACATCCAACGCGGTCTGAAGCAAATCACCCAAGACATTGAAAACGGCCAGTTCGAGTGGAAGCTAGAACTCGAAGACGTGCACCTCAACATCGAAGCGCGGCTCACCCAACTGGTGGGCGACGCCGGCAAGCGGCTGCACACCGGCCGCAGTCGCAACGACCAAGTGGCCACCGATGTGCGCCTGTGGTTGCGCGATGAAATTGACGCCATCCGCGAACTGCTGAAGAACCTGCAACGCGCCTTGGTGGACGTCGCTGCGCAGCACACCCAGACGGTGATGCCCGGCTTCACCCATTTGCAAGTGGCGCAACCCATCAGCTTCGCGCACCACCTGCTGGCTTATGTGGAAATGCTCTCGCGTGACGAAGAGCGCATGGGCGAAATTCGACACCGCGTCAACCGCCTGCCCCTCGGTTCGGCGGCGCTGGCCGGTACCACTTACCCCTTGGACCGTGCCCGTGTCGCCACCACCCTGGGCATGGTCAACGCCCAAGGCGAGCCGCAGTTGTGCCAAAACAGCTTGGACGCGGTGAGCGACCGCGACTTCGCCATCGAGTTCACTGCCGCCGCCACGCTGTGCATGGTGCACATCAGCCGCTTGTCCGAAGAACTCATCATTTGGATGAGCCAAAACTTTGCCTTCATTCAACTGGCCGACCGCTTCACCACCGGTTCATCCATCATGCCGCAGAAGAAAAACCCCGATGTGCCCGAATTGGCACGCGGCAAAACCGGTCGTGTGGTCGGCCATTTGATGGGTTTGATCACCTTGATGAAAGGCCAGCCGCTGGCCTACAACAAAGACAACCAAGAAGACAAAGAGCCGCTGTTTGACACAGTGGACACCTTGAAAGACACGCTGCGCATCTTTGCCGAGATGATCGGTGGCCAAACCACCTCTTCAGGCACCAAAGAAGGCGGCCTCTGCGTCAACGCCGCCCACATGGAAGCCGCCGCCAAAAAAGGCCACGCCACCGCCACCGACCTCGCCGACTATTTGGTGAAAAAAGGCCTACCGTTTCGCGATGCCCACGAAACCGTGGCCCATGCTGTGAAAGCTGCGACCAGCCACAACTGCGACCTGTCCGAATTGCCGCTGAATGTGCTGCAAGGCTTTCACGCCTCCATCGAGAAAGATGTTTACGAGGTTTTGAGCCTGCACGGCTCTTTGAACGCCCGCAACACCGTGGGCGGTACCGCTCCTGCGCAGGTGCAAGCGCAAATTGCGCGGCACCAGCAGCGTTTGGCTTGAACAACCCCCTCCCTAGGGTGAGGAATACGCTAAGAGAACTACGCAGCTTTATCACTAGAATGGGTCTTATATAAGAGGCAAACCCTCGCCCCCTTTCTGGAGACAAGCATGACTTCCCCCGCCCCCTCTGTGCTGGAATGCATTTACCAGCACGAAAAAAACCTTGCCAACCAAGTCTTCCTGACCCAACCGGTGGGCGGCGGCAAAGTGCTCGACTACACCTGGGCGCAAACGGTGGACCAATCGCGCCGCATGGCCGCCCATTTGAAAACCTTGGGGCTGCCCCACGGTGCCAAAGTCGCACTGCTGTCTAAAAACTGCGCCCACTTTTTCATGGCAGAAATGGCGATTTGGATGGCAGGCTTCACCACAGTTGCCATCTTTCCCACCGAAAGCGCTGACACGGTGAAGTTTGTTTTAGAGCACAGCGAATCCAGTTTGCTGTTTGTCGGCAAGCTTGATGAGTGGCACAAACAAGCCCCCGGTGTGCCAGAACACATGCCGCGCATCGCTTTGCCCTTGGCCCCCGCGACGCCCTACGACAGCTGGGACAACATCATGGCCCGCACCGCCCCCTTGCAAGGTGATGTGCTGCGTGACGATAACGACTTGGCCATGATCATTTACACCTCGGGCTCTACTGGCCAACCCAAGGGTGCGATGCACAACTTTGCTCGCATCAGCGCCGTGGGCCACGGCATAGCCAAGCGCATCGATGACAGCTTAGGCCATGACCGCGATCACCGCATGCTGTCTTACCTTCCTTTGGCCCACGTGTTTGAACGTGCTTGGGCAGAAACAGTGGCTTTGGTGCATGGGCGTATCCACATGTTTTTCGCTGAAAGCTTGGATACCTTTATCCAAGACTTGAACCGTGCACAACCCACCATTTTTGTTTCGGTACCACGCTTGTGGCTGAAATTTCAACAAGGTGTGTTTGCCAAAATGCCGGCCAAAAAACTCAACCTGCTTCTGTCCCTGCCCTTCATTGGCAAGGTCGTCGCCAAGAAAGTTCTCACGGGTTTGGGCTTGGACAAAGTAGAAATGGCTGGCAGTGGCTCAGCACCCTTGCCACCCGACTTGATCCGCTGGTACCGCCGCTTGGGTTTGAATTTGGTTGAGGGCTACGCCATGACCGAGGACTTTGCCTATTCGCACAGCTCTGACGAAACCTACAACGAACCCGGCTATGTGGGCATACCTTATGAAGGCGTGCAAGTGCGCATCAGCGATGAAGGCGAAATCCTGATCAAGTCGCCAGGTCAAATGGTGGGCTATTACAAACGCCCTGATTTAGATGCCCAGTGTTTCACCGACGATGGTTTTTTCAAAACCGGCGACCTCGGTTCACGCCGCTCCGATGGTCAACTCAAAATCACAGGCCGCTTGAAAGAATTGTTCAAAACCAGCAAGGGCAAGTACGTTGCACCTGCGCCTATTGAAAATCTGTTGAATGCCCACCCCATGATCGAGTTGTCCATGGTCTCGGGTTCAGGCTTCGAGTCAGCCTATGCCTTGGTCGTGCTGGCAGAAGACCTGCGGCCCAAGTTGCAACACAACGATGTTCGAGCCGAGGTTGAAAAAGCCTTGGCCGACTTGCTGGCCGAGGTCAACCAAGAAATTGCCGACTACGAGCGCTTGAAAATGTTGGTGGTGGCAGCGCAACCGTGGAGCATTGAAAACGGCTGCTTGACGCCCACCATGAAAATCAAGCGTAGCCATATCGAGTATTCGGTACAGCACCAGTTAGACAACTGGTATGCCAACAGCAAAGCGGTGATTTGGTCCTAGGCTCTAGGGTGAGGCGACAAGCCCCAAGCAACCGCCCCCGCCACCAAGCCCCAAAATGCTGCGCCTATTCCCCACATACTAAAGCCCGATGCTGTCACTAAAAACGTGATGAAAGCGGGTTCTCGGGTGGAAATATCTTGCAGCGAATTGGCCAAGGCGTTGGCAATCGTGCCAAACAAAGCCAAACCGGCAATCACCATCACCAAGGCCTTGGGCAAGGCGGCAAACAAACTCACCACCGAAGCACCGGCCAAGCCCGCTGCAATGTAAAACATGCCTGCACTCATGGCGGCGGTGTAACGCTTGGTTTTGTCGGCATGGGCTTCTTCGCTGGAGCAAATCGATGCGGTGATAGCAGCCAAATTCAGCGCAAATGCGCCAAAGGGCGCCAACAATGCATTGACCACACCAATCCAGCCCATGACTGGCGACAGAGGAGGCGCATAGCCATGCGCTTTCATGGCCGCAACCCCCGGGATATTTTGGGCCGCCATGGTGATGATGAACAGGGGCGCGGCCATGCCAATCAGTGAGGCCACGCTGAACTGCGGTGTGACCCACACAGGCTGGGCCCATTGCCAATCGATGTTGTGCCAATGCACATCGCCTTGCCAAGCGGCCAGCACCGTGCCTGCCACCAAAGCCAAGACCACGGCATAGCGGGGTTGCCAACGTCTGGCGAGCAAGTACACCACCGTCATCAGCAAAGGCAAGGGCCACTGCTGCGCCATAGTGACAAACACGTCCAAACCTAAACGCAGCAAGACACCCGCCAACATGCCTGCCGCCAAGGGCAAAGGGATGCGGTGCATGAAACGCTCAAACACGCCGCTGAAACCCACGGCCATCACCAGCAAGGAAGACACCACGAAGGCCCCTATCACCTCGGCCATGGGCACACCACTGGCAGCGGTGATCAACATCGCCGCACCTGGCGTGGACCACGCGGTGACCACCGGTTGCTTGTAGCGCCACGACAAAGCCATGCAAGTAACGCCCATGCCCAAGCCCAAGGCCCAAATCCACGAGGCCATCTGCGCTTCGTCTGCGCCGGCTGACTGTGCCGCGTGAAAAACCACCGCCACCGAGCTGGTAAAGCCCACCATCACAGTCACCGCGCCAGCAAACACCGTAGAGACAGAGAAATCTTTGAACAATGACATGCGAGGTCGTACCTTGAACTGCAAAAGCTGCATCCTATCGCTGTACCTAGGCTTTGGGGGTCACCGAGGGAATATCCGCGACAGCTACGCCTATGGACACCAGCTAACATCTCCCCATTGATCAGGAGTTCCCTATGCCCGTTATCACCCATATTGCAGACCTTCAAGCCTTGGCCAAAAAGCGTGTGCCCAAAATGTTCTACGACTATGCTGATTCCGGCAGTTGGACCGAAAGCACCTACCGCGCCAATGAAGATGATTTCCAAAAAATCAAGCTTCGCCAACGCGTGGCGGTCAACATGGAAGGCCGCAACACCGCCACCACCATGATCGGCCAAGAGGCCGCCATGCCTGTGGCGATTGCGCCCACGGGCATGATTGGCATGCAACATGCCGACGGTGAAATATTGGCCGCACGTGCTGCCCGCAAATTTGGCATTCCCTTCACCCTCTCCACCATGAGCATTTGCTCGATCGAAGAAGTCGCCAAACATGCCGGTGCTGGTTTTTGGTTTCAGCTCTACGTGATGCGTGACCGCGAGTTTGTGGCCCGTTTGATTGAACGCGCCAAGGTGGCAGGCTGCTCAGCTTTGGTGTTGACGCTGGACTTGCAAATCTTGGGACAACGTCACAAAGACATCAAAAACGGTTTGTCTGCACCACCCAAACCGACCATCGCCAACATCATCGACCTGATGACCAAACCCGGTTGGTGCATGGGCATGCTGGGTACACAACGTCGTCAGTTTGGCAATATCGTGGGCCATGTGCAAGGCATCAATGACATGAGTTCACTGGGCGAATGGACCAGTCGCCAATTCGACCCTACGCTCAATTGGGCCGATGTGGAATGGGTGAAAAAGCTCTGGGGCGGCAAGCTCATTTTGAAAGGCATTCAAGACGTGGAAGATGCTCGCTTGGCGGTGCAAAGCGGCGCCGATGCCCTCATCGTCTCCAACCACGGTGGTCGTCAATTGGATGGCGCCGAGTCCAGCATCAACGCCTTGCCAGCCATTGTCGACGCCGTAGGCAAAGACATTGAGGTACACATGGACGGCGGCATTCGCAGCGGACAAGATGTGCTTAAAGCCAAAGCGCTGGGCGCACAAGGTGTCTACATTGGACGCGCCATGCTTTATGGCGTGGGTGCCATGGGCGAAGAAGGCGTGACGAAAGCTTTGCAAATCATCCACAACGAACTGTCTCTGAGCATGGCGTTTTGCGGTCATACCAACATCAACACGGTCAACCGCGACATCTTGCTGCCAGGAACCTTCCCCACCTGAACCTTGCCGTACCGGCGTTCATGACCTTGCTGCGCCGTATTGCCCATTTGGACATGGACGCTTTTTATGCGTCGGTGGAGTTGCTACGCTACCCGCAACTCAAAGGCTTGCCGGTGGTCATAGGCGGAGGCCGGCGGCGCGAAGATGATTTGTTGGGGCGTATGCGTGTCTTGCAACCCGAGCGTGAATGGACCGCTGCTGACTTGGCAGATATTCCTATCGATGTATTTCCTCGCCTGAACAGCTATGTGGGGCGTGGTGTCATCACCACCGCCACCTATGCCGCACGTGCCTTTGGAGTGGGCTCGGCCATGGGCGTCATGAAAGCGGCCAAGCTCTGCCCTGACGCCATTTTGCTGCCCGTGGATTTTGCACAGTACCGGCACTATTCGCAGACCTTTAAAAACATCGTCAGAGAAATTGCACCCGTGGTGGAAGACCGAGGAGTGGATGAGATTTATATCGACTTCACCGACGTCCCAGGTGGTCAACGCGATGGCGGGAAGGCCTTGGCACGTTTGATTCAAAAAACCATCACCGATAACACGGGCTTGACTTGCTCCATTGGCGTGGCACCCAACAAGCTCTTGGCCAAGATGGCCAGTGAACTGAACAAGCCCAACGGTATTTCCATCCTCTACCCTGAGGATGTGCAAAACAAGATATGGCCGCTTGCCTGTCGCAAGATCAATGGCATAGGCCCCAAGGCAGAAGCCAAACTTCAAACGCACGGCATTCACAGCATCGCCGACCTTGCCAGCAAAGATGTGGCATGGTTGCAGCAGCAGTTTGGCAAAAGCTATGGCGTTTGGTTGCATGAAGCATCCCATGGCCACGATGATCGACCTGTGGTGACCGAGAGTGAACCCGTCTCCATGAGCCGTGAAACCACTTTTGAAAAAGATCTGCATGTGGTGAACGACCGCGCCGCCTTGGGCGAAATCTTCACCCGCTTATGCCAACAAGTGGCGGCCGATTTGCAGCGCAAAGGTTATGTGGGGAAAACCATTGGCATCAAAATTCGCTTTGACAACTTCCAAAGTGTGACTCGCGACCAAACCATGGACCACTACACCGCCAATCCAACTGATATTCGAAAGATCGGTGGCTTGTGTTTAAAACGTGTAGACATGAAGCGTCGCTTGCGATTGCTGGGTGTGCGCGTGGGTGCTTTGGTGAAAGCCGATTCCCATGAAGCGCTTGCCCCAGATGCTGCAAAATCTGTCTTGTTGTTGCGCGAACCCTCACCCCCTACAGAGCCCCATCATGAACAAGCTGACCTGTTTTGAGTTAACCATCCAAGACCATATTGCGCATTTGGTGCTGAATCGCCCCGATGCACTCAACACCCTGGACATGGTTTTTTGGCGTGAACTCGATGAGGTGTTGCAACAACTCCATCAAGGCAACCAAGCACGGGTGCTGGTGATGAGCAGCACGGGTAAACATTTCAGTGCGGGCATGTCGCTGGAGGTGTTTGGCGCATCGGTGAGCATGGACGACCAAAGCGCCGAAGGCCGTGCCGCCATTGCCGATATGTTGGCCGGTTTGCAGTCTACTTTTACCCGCATTGAAAACCTGCGCATCCCTGTCATCGTGGCATTGCAAGGGGGTTGTATCGGTGGCGCCGTCGACATGGTCACTGCGGCTTGCTTGCGCTACGCCAGCAGCGATGCGTTTTTCTGTATCCAAGAAATCAATATCGGCATGGTGGCCGATGTGGGCACCTTGCAGCGATTGCCCAAACTCATGCCCATGGCCGTCGTGAAAGAACTGGCTTACACCGGACGCCGCTTGAGCGCAGACAAAGCTTTGCACTACGGTTTGGTCAACGAGGTGTTGCCTGATGCCGCCAGCGCTTTGGCTACAGCCATGCAAGCCGCCAAAGAGATTGCCAGTAAACCGCCCGTGGCTATTTGGGGTACCAAACAAGCGCTGCACTATGCGCAAGACCACAGCACCGAAGATGCATTGAAACAAATGGGCTGGTTGCAAAGCGGCATCTGGAGCAATGCCCATGTGAAAGAGGCGATCACGGCATTTCAAGCCAAACGCAGCGCAGCCTTTCCCGACTTGGCCCCACTCAAATCATTTCACGACTAGTTCGCTTATTGCCGTGCGGTTCGCACTTGTGCAGGCAATCCTTGCGCATGGCTGCTGCGCCACGGGTTGATATCCACCCCGCCGCGTCGGGTGTAGCGTGCATAAACAGTCAATTTGGTAGGTTGGCAACGGGTCCAGATGTCCATGAACATGCGCTCTACACAATGTTCGTGAAATTCATTGTGGTTGCGAAAACTCACGATGTATTGCAGCAACCCTGCTTGCTCTATTTGCGCTCCGCTGTAACTGATGCTGACACTGCCCCAGTCGGGTTGACCCGTCACCAAACAATTGCTTTTGAGTAAATTGCTGTACAGCGTTTCTGTCACCGGCGCTTCATGGGTGGCCGATGTCAGTAACTCAGGCGCTGGCTGGTAGTGGGTGCAATCCACGTCCAAACGGTCTACACATAAACCTTCCATCTCGGTGATTTTTTCTTTGGCGTACTGCTCGGGGGAGAGCAGTTGCACACCAACAGAAGACTGCACCACGCCGCCACGCCACACCGCATCAGACAGGTCTTTTTGCAATGTTTGACGAACGGCGTCCATGTCTGCAAAAACGGTGTTGTTGAAACTGTTGAGGTACAGCTTGAGCGATTTGCTCTCCACCAAGTGCGTGCTTTCACACGGCACCACAAACCGCCCCAGAGCCACTTGCGGCTTACCACGGGTATTGAGCCAACTCAGTTCGTACGCGGTCCATAAATCCGCACCCAAAAAAACTGGTCGATCCGCTACACCGATCAAGGCACGCTGCGCAGCACGCGGCAAGGGGTAGAGCAAGGCGGCGTCATAACGATCAGCATAGGTCGCGGCTTTGCCCAACAGTGAAGCTTCGGGTGAATTCATAAAGGCGTGTGCATGTTCAAAAAAGGGAGCAGTCGTGCCATCATGTTCTCGACAGCACCGGGTGGCATATCGTGACCCATGCCCTCAATGCCATGCAGCTTGGCGTTGGGAATACGTCTGGCAGTATCTTCGCCACAGGCATAGGGCACCAAAGGATCGGCCTTGCCATGCATCACCAAAGTGGGGGTGGTGATGCGGCTGAGCAGACCAGCGCGTTCACGATCGGCCATGGCAGCCAACATTTGGCGATAGGCACCCATAGGACGGTTGCTGCGCTTCAAAGAATCATTGACCAACTGCTCTTGTGAACCTTCAGGGTGTGCGAAGCCTGGACCTGCCAGCGCTTGCACAAAACGCAAAGCATGTTGATGGGCAGCCTGTGAGCCGGGTTTGGCAGGTGGCGTGAACAACACGCGACGCATTGCCGGTGTGGGGCCGGGCAAGCCTTTGGCACCACTGCTGCTCATGATGCTGGTCAAACTCAAGGCTCGCTCGGGTGCGGTGATGCACATGCGTTGTCCAATCATGCCGCCCATGCTCACGCCTATCAGGTGTGCTTGCTTGATGTGCAAATGGTCTAAAACGCCTAAAGCGTCTTGGCTCATGTCTTGGATGCTGTAAGGCGCTTGCGCTTGAAGCCCTAATTTTTGTTGCAGCATGAACCACAGCAAATTGGGTGCTGGCAGATGCGCCATGTCTTGCGATAAACCGATGTCACGGTTGTCTAGTCGAATCACTCGGTAGCCGGCTTGGTGCAACTGATGCACCATGGCTTCAGGCCAGACGATGAGTTGCATGGCCATGCCAGGAATCAACAACACCGCCACACGGTCTCGCTCGCCTGTGTCCTCCACTTCGATGCGCACACCGTTGACAAAAATTTGCATGGTGCCAGCTTTCAATCGTTGAGTTGACGGCGAAAAACTAAGGTGTCGTCGCTCGAGGCACTGGGCTCAAAGGCATAACCCTCTGAGTTGAAGTTTTGCAAAGCTTTAGGCGTTTTGACTTGGTGTTGAATGGCATAGCGCGCCATCAAACCCCGCGCACGTTTGGCAAAAAAGCTGATGATTTTGTATTGGCCATTTTTAAAGTCTTGGAACACGCAGTCAATCACCCGCGCTTGCAAGACCTTGCGGTCCACCGCTTTGAAATACTCTTGCGAAGCTAAGTTGATGACCACAGGGTCTTTGCTGGCTGAAAGTTGCTGGTTCAAGTGCGCTGCAATTTGTGAGCCCCAAAATTGGTACAAGTTGTTGGCCTTGCCGTGCTTGAGCGCGGTGCCCATCTCTAGGCGATAGGGTTGCATCAGGTCAAGCGGGCGCAGCACACCATACAAACCACTCAAGATCGCCACATGGTCTTGCGCCCATTGCAAGTCTTTGGACTTCAAGGACTTGGCGTCCAAGCCCTCGTACACATCGCCATTGAAGGCCAGCACCGCAGGGCGGGCGTTGGCCTCGGTGAATGTGGACGACCAAGCTTTATAGCGGTCCACATTCAACTTGGCCAGTGCATCACTCAAGTCCATCAACTCGGCGATTTGTTTAGGGCTCTTCTTTTTGAGCGTTGAAATCAGCTCAGTGGACTGCGGCACAAACTGCGGTTGTGTCGCCGCGATGGGCGGCATTTGGGTCTCGTAGTCGAGGGACTTGGCGGGGGAAAGCAGGAATAGCATCCTGCGATTATTTCAAATCCCCAGCCAAGGATGCCAAAGCGTCTTCCGCGATCTGTGTGTGGGCGGGGTAATTGGTGTGGTCGCAACCCAATTTCACAGCGGCACCGGCCTTGATGGCGGCCTTGGCAGCGGGGTCAAACTCGAAGCGCACAAAGTGCACCGCTGAGGTTTTTTCGTCGTTTTCGCGGTCCAGGTCTTCGTCGGCAATCGCGTACACACGGGCATGACCCTCCACCTCGATGAACATCCGGTCTTCCACGCCAATGAGCCGCGCCAATTCGCGCTTGCGCTCGTTGACATCGGGGTATTCGATGAGCATGGTGGCCTTCCAATTGCTGCCCTCTGGCACCAAAGGCGCATAGGCGTCGATTTCTTGCTGGATGCCTTCTTCTTC
>CANGPV010000064.1 GCA_947455935.1 Comamonadaceae bacterium | reverse complement strand
TGTCATTGTTCATGCTGTCATTGCGAGGAACGCCACAACGAAACAATCCTTCGTGCCTTCGAAATTGGACACGACACCACCCGACTCTGGGGACGCATTTTGCTGCTCTTTCGCTCACAAAATGGTCCCCAGGTCGTGTGGCTCTCAAGCGATGTTTCTGATGGCCCGACGTGATGGGTCAAACGCGCAAATGAACGTCGCAGCTTTGCTGTGGTGGCGGCGTTTGAGCCCTGAGCGGCGGGCAAGCTGCCAATGAATGGGAATCTGACCCCAATTACATGACTCCGCCATTTAGAGGGGTGCCTTAGTCAAGGTGCTCATCTGCTAAGGAGCGCAGCGGCTTGGCTGCGTAGCGAACATCGCAGCTTTGCTGCGGTGAGCGGCAGGCGAGCCGCTGAGCTCCTAAGCAGCGGATTACTTCACTTGGCTCGGCAAGCAGCGGGGATGACTTCACTTGGCTCAACAAGCAGCTAGGTTGCTTCGGGCAAAATGGCGGTATGACAGAACGTGTGATCCCTCTCTTAGACCAGCGCAACCGCCCTGCCCTTATCCCCGCCGATGCTATTGCCCCCACAGGCTTGCTGGGAGACCAACGCGGCCGACCCTTGCGTGACCTACGTATCAGCGTCACCGACCGCTGCAACTTCCGCTGCAACTACTGCATGCCCAAGGAAGTGTTTAACAACGATTACCAATACCTTCCCCACGCTTCCCTGTTGAGTTTTGAAGAAATCACCCGTGTCGCCTCGCTTTTTGTAGCGCATGGCGTACAAAAACTGCGCTTGACGGGCGGCGAACCACTGCTTCGCAAAAACTTGGAAGTGCTGATTGAGCAACTGGCGGCTTTGCGAACACCTGACGGCAAAGCGTTGGACTTGACGCTCACCACCAATGGCTCGCTGCTTCGCCGCAAAGCCCAGTCGCTCAAAGCTGCAGGCTTGCAACGTGTGACCGTTAGCTTGGACGGTTTGAATGACGACATTTTCCGCGCCATGAACGATGTGGATTTTCCCGTGGCCGATGTGTTGGATGGCATTGAAGCTGCCAAAGAAGCGGGCTTGGGCCAAGACGCCAAGGGCGGTTTCAGCGGTCTGAAGATCAACATGGTGGTGAAGAAAAGCACCAACCTTGGCGAGATCGTTCCCATGGCAAGGCATTTCCGCGGCACTGGCATCACGCTTCGGTTCATTGAATACATGGATGTGGGCGAGACCAATGGCTGGCAAATGGATGAGGTACTGCCCTCGGCTGAACTTATCAAACTGCTGCAAACCGAATTCCCTTTGGTCCCTCTGGAGGCCTCTGCCCCTGGGGAAACGGCTCAGCGCTGGGGCTATGCCAATGCCCAAGGGGTGTTTGACCCCGCATTGGGTGAAGTGGGTGTCATCAGCAGCGTGACGCAAGCGTTTTGCGGCGACTGCAACCGCGCTCGCCTGTCCACCGAAGGTCAGCTGTACCTGTGCCTGTTCGCTGCCCAAGGGCACGATTTGCGCAGCTTGCTGCGCAATGGCGCCTCTGATGCTGACATCGCTTCAGCCATTGGCTTGATTTGGCAACAGCGTGACGATCGCTATTCGGAGTTGCGCAGCCTGAACCTGCAACCCCCGCCCACGCCCGGCAAAAAACGTGTTGAGATGAGCTACATCGGCGGCTAAGCCATGGCGTTGATACATCCCCACACCGACAACATCACGGGGTGGGTGCTGGCCGGCGGACAAGGTTTACGCATGGATGGTGCCGACAAAGGCTTGCAACTGTTCCACGGTCAAGCCCTTGCCCTCAGAGCGGCACAACGGTTAGCACCCCAGGTTCATAGCGTACGCATCAACGCCAATCGTCATCTCGCAGACTATGCCCGTTGGGGCTATGAGGTACATACAGACAGCAGACAAGGTTTTGAGGGACCTCTGGCTGGTATGTTGACTGGCTTGCAACACTGCACCACCGAGTGGATGCTGTGCGTGCCCTGCGACAGTCCTTTTTTCCCGCTGGATTTAGCTGAGCGCTTAAGCATGGCCGTGGGTACCGAACACAGCGAGATCGCCACGGCTTGGGTACCTGAAGTGAGTGCAGAAGGCGAAACAATCTGCAGACCACAACCGGTGTTTTGCTTGCTGCACCGCTCTTTGCAAGCCAGCCTGTTTGATTTTTTACAACAAGGCGGTCGCAAGATCGACGCATGGACCGCACAACATACGAATGCACGTATGGATTTCACGATGCCCCACGATACCCGCCATGCGTTTGCCAACGCCAACACATGGAAGGAATTGAGGGACTTGGAAGGCTAGGCCATTTTGGCAGGGGCAACGTCGTCGTCGTACACCGTTTGAATCGGACCGGGTGTGCCTTTTCGTGCCAGCAAGGAATACATGGTGGGAACCACAAAAATGGTCAACAAAGTACCCAAGGACATGCCGCCCACAATCACCCAACCAATTTGCTGACGGCTCTCTGAACCCGCGCCGGTGGCCAAAGCCAAGGGAATGGCACCGAGCACCATGGCGCCTGTGGTCATCAAAATCGGACGTAAACGCAAAGTGGCCGCTTGGTGAACCGCGTCCAAGGCGCTCAAGCCTGTGCCACGCAGTTGGTTGGCAAACTCGACAATCAAAATACCGTGCTTGGTGATCAATCCCACCAAGGTGATAAGACCAATCTGGCTGTACACATTTAATGTGCTGCCCGTCCACTGCAACGCCAACAAAGCGCCCACGATAGACAAAGGCACCGATAGCAAAATCACAAACGGGTCGACAAAGCTTTCAAACTGTGCGGCCAAAACTAAGAAAATAAACACCAAGGCCAATACAAACACGCCTGTCAGCGAGCCAGAGGACTGCACAAACTCGCGAGAGTTACCGTTGACGTCGGTGGAATAACCTGTCTTGAGCAACTTACCCGTGACTTCCTTCATAAAGGTCAAAGCCTGACCCAGCGAATAAGTGGGGGCCAAGTTGGCAGTAAAGGTGACACTGCGGCGCTGTGCAAAGTGGTTAAGTTCACGCGGCACCACCACCTCTTTCATCTTGACCAAGGCTGATAAAGGCACCATGGTGTCTGCGCGACCACGGACAAAAATCTTCTCTACATCCATGGGCGTATTACGGTTTTTAGCCTCGGTTTGCACCACCACGTCGTACTGTTCGCCTTCGCGCTTGTACTGTGTGACACTGCGCCCACCCATGGCAGTTTCAACCGCACGGGCAATGGTTTCGACAGGGATACCCAAATCAGCGGCACGCTCGCGGTCCACTTCTAAGCTGATCTCGGGTTTGTTCAAACGCAAATCAATGTCCATGCTGACAATGCCTGGATTTTTGGCCACTTCATCTTGAATAGTTTTGGTGACTTTGGCTAAATTTTCATAGGTGTCGTTGGTCAAGACAACAAAATTAAATGGCCGCTCACGAAAAGCTTGTCCTAGTGAGGGTGGCGTGATGGGAAAGGCCATCACACCCGACATACCACCCATGGCAGGCATCATTTCACGCGCCATGTCCAAGGTACTGCGTTTGCGTTGATCCCAAGGCAAAGCACCTAAAAACACCGCCCCCTGTGCTACCGTGGGGTTACCCACCACCGCAAAAAATTTATCGAATTCGGTGTATTTGCGCCCAATCTTCTCGAGCATATTGACGTATTTTTGGGTGTAGTCCAGCGTCGCACCATCGGGGCCATTGATGATGACCAAAATCACGCCTCGGTCTTCCATGGGTGCCAGCTCGCTTTTGGCATTGATGAACAACTGGTAAGAACCGTAAGCTGCCAAACCCATCACCCCCACGACCAACCAACGGCGCGATAAGGTCACGCTACCGAATCGCCATGCCGTCAAGGTCCAACGTAAAAAGCGTCCGTAGCCTGCGGTGATGCCATCCAACACATAGCCTATACCCCGGTCAAAAAACGACGGATTGGCATTGTGTTTCAACAGTTTGGAACACATCATGGGCGAGAGTGACAAAGCCACCACGCCAGAGACCATCACCGATCCTGCTAAAGCCAATGCAAACTCTGCAAACAATCTACCCGTACGTCCTGGGGTGAAGGCCAAAGGCGCAAACACCGCCACCAGCGTGAGCGTCATGGCCACCACGGCAAAACCAATTTCACGTACCCCTTTGATGGCAGCAGCAAAGGGTTCCATGCCCATTTCGATGTAGCGATAGATGTTCTCCAGCACCACGATGGAGTCATCGACCACCAAGCCGATGGCCAAGACCAGTGCCAACAGCGTGAGCGAGTTGATGGAAAAACCAAACAAGGCCATCAAAGCAAACGTGCCTACCAAGGACACTGGGATAGTGATGAGCGGAATGATGGAAGCACGTAAGGTGCGCAAGAACACAAAGATCACCAATGACACCAAGGCCGCAGCTTCAAAAATGGTTTTGAATACCGCCTCGATGGATTTTTCGATGAACACCGAGGAATCGTTGGCCACTTCAATGTTCACCCCAGGCGGGAGGTTTTCTTTGATGCGCGGCATCATGGCAGTGATGGCTTTGCTCAGCTCTAGGGGATTGGCCGTGGAGTTACGCAACACACCCAAGGCAATCGCTTCATTGCCGTTGTAACGAACCGAAAAGCGCTCGGCCAAGGGGCCTTGCTCAATGCGTGCCACGTCGCGCAAGCGAATGGCCATGCCATTGACATTACGAATCACGATGTCACTGAACTCCTCGGGCTTGCGTAAATCGGTAGCCGTCGTGATATTGAATTCACGCATTTGGCTTTCCACCCGCCCTGCTGGCACTTCCACATTTGACTTTCGCAGCGCATCCTCAATGTCTTGGGTGGTCAAGCGGTAAGCCGCCAACCTGTCGGTGTCCAACCATACCCGCATGGCGTATTTGCGTTCACCAAAAATGCGCACATCCGCGACACCGGGCGCAGTTTGCATCATCGGCTTGGCAATGCGGTTGGCCAAATCGGTGAGCTGCAAGGTGTTCATGGTGTCCGAACTGAAGGACAGCCAAATCACCGGAAACGCATCTGCTTCTACTTTGGCGATCACCGGCTCATCAATACCTAAAGGCAATCGTTGGCGTACACGGGAAACTTTGTCGCGCACATCGGCCGCAGCGGCGTCTGGGTCACGGGTCAACAAAAATTTGACGGTGATCTGGCTTTGCTCTTGGCGACTGATGGAGGTGATAACGTCCAAGCCCTCGACGCCAGAAAGTGAGTCTTCCAGCACTTTGCTGACCTGTGACTCCACCACCGCGCTGGACGCACCCACATAGCGGGTTTCGACTGTGACCGTGGGGTTGTCAATCTTGGGGTATTCGCGAATCACCAAGCGGTTAAAAGACACCACGCCGACCAACACAATCAGCAAGGACAAGACTGTCGCGAATACCGGTCGACGTATCGACAACTCAGGCAATTGCATATCAGTTCCTAGACTCGGTGACGCGTAAGGCCGTGCCATCCTTTTGTAAGCGGTGCTGTCCTGCCACCACCACGGTGTCCTCAGCCGTCAAGCCTGACAGCACTTCCACCCGACCGGGACGGCGCGTACCGAGTTTGACTTCAGTTCGCAAGGACACCAACTTGGTGTCCGGTGGCAACGGACCGGCACCTGGCACCGCTTCGGGGGGCACAGCTTTGATGACAAACTGCTTGCCACCCATGGGCACGATGGCTTCCTCGGGAATCGACAAGGCTTCGTTTTTAAGCGCAAACAAAGCGTTCACACGGGCGAACATGCCCGGGCGCAAAGGTCCAGGGGGGATGAATTTATCCGCCACCTGTGTCGGCCTAGGAGGGCAAGCCGTGTCAGGTGCCACGGGGCTGGGGGTAGCCACCGCAGGTTCTAAGGGCTTGAGGGCCGGCGCAGCTTTTTTGCCAACGACGTCAGTCGCCCCGTCGTTACGCAACACCGCTCTGACGCTGATCGAGCGGCCATTGGCGTCAATCAAAGGGTCTATGGCTTCGATACGCGCTTGGTAAGTACTGCCTTGCAAAGCGTCAATCACCACTTCCACCGTTTGCTTGGTGGAGAGTTTGCTTTGGTAACGCTCGGGCAAGCGAAAGTCCACATACAACTGGGTGAGGTCTTCCAAATTCACCATGTCAGCGCCGTCTTTCACAAAGTCGCCCAGATTGATGGTGCGCAGTCCCACCGTGCCACTGAACGGCGCCACGATACGCATACGTTCCCATCGCGCACAGGTGAGCGCCACCTGCGCTTGTGCAACTTGCAAACTGGCTTGACTTTCGTCCAGCGAGCGCTGGGCAATGAAACCTTGCGCCACCAAATCTTGGTTTCGCTTGTGGTTGGCTTGGGCAATCGACATTTGGGCTTGGGCCTGCTGAATTTCGGCGCGTTGCAAGCTGTCGTCGAGTTGCACCAACATTTGACCTTTGCGCACCTGGCTACCATCTGCAAAGCCCAAGGCCACCACACGGCCAGCAACTTCGGGACGCAGCATGATGTTTTGGCGTGATTTCAACGTACCGACCGTTTGGGCGTCATCCCGCAAGGGTGACTGCTCCACCTTGGCTACCTCCACACCCATGGCACGTGGTGGTCCAGGGGGCGCACCCGCAGGTGCTGCGCCTGTCGCAGGCGCACCAGGCTTGGCGGCAGCCGCTGGTGCAGGGGCACCGGCAGCAGGCGCACCTGCCACAGCTGCAGGCGCAGAAGAAGCCGCAGGTTTGTTTTGGTACCACCAGCCGCCCACACCCGCGACGACAATTCCTGCAACCGCTACAGCGGTCATCGTGTTTTTAGAAGCCATAAGTGATCAAAAGCCCATGAATAGATTAAGTTCATTATCAACCCGATTGAACCGTCAGCACACCTTGATTAGCCAGCGCGTCGGCACGCTCATTTCCGGGGTCGCCCGAATGGCCTTTGACCCAGCGCCATTCGATATGGTGTCCGCTGTGAGACACCACCTCATCCAAGATTTGCCATAAATCGGCATTTTTCACGGGTTGCTTGGCTGCGGTTCGCCAGCCACGGGCTTTCCAACTCGGCAGCCATTCGGTGATGCCTTTGCGTACATATTCGCTATCAAGGTATAAATGCACATGGCATGGGTGCTTGAGCGCTTTCAAGGCCTGAATCACAGCCATCAACTCCATGCGGTTGTTGGTGGTCTGGGTTTCCCCACCCAATAAATCCCGCTCGGTGTCACCGTAGCGCAAAAACGCGCCCCATCCGCCTAGCCCGGGATTGCCCTTGCATGCCCCATCGGTATAAATCGTCACCAGTTTCATGGGCTCTTTTCGCGTGAATTGACAGTGGGTACCGCACTCACTGCGGTCTTGCGAGACACTTTTTTCCAGCGCGGACTGATCAGGTGCATGCCACGTACCCGCTTGATAGCCACCAAAAAATACACCGAGCCAAAGATAGGCCACCAACGGTCACCGGCCTTTTCCATCCAAGCAAACCGCTGCAACCATTTGTCAGATTGCACCGAGGGTCGGTAAGCACCAAAACATCCCCCCTCGATATCAAAGCTCAGCAAACGCAGCCAATCGCGTAAACGCCATGACGCGATGAAGTCGGCCTGCGAAGGTAAAAAATAATCCTGCCAACCACAACGCGCATACACATGGGCACGCTGTTGACGTATCCCCCATAAGCTCATAGGGTTAAAACCACAGATCACCACGCGACCATCGGGGACCAAGACACGCTCAACTTCGCGCAAGCAACTGTGCGGATCGCGGCTGAACTCTAAGGTGTGGGGCATGACCACCAAATCCAAGCTCTGGTCTGGAAAAGGTAAAGCCACATCTTCTGTTAGCAGGGAGGGTGTGGGTCCACTGCTCAACTGGTTTTCACTGACCCAGCAATGGCGTATGCGACTGGCTTGCAAAGCAGGAATCACCGAGGTGCCCAATTGCAAAGCGTGGTAGCCAAAAATATCTGCGATGACTCGATCGAACTGCTTGATCTCCCAATCGCGCAGGTATGCACCGGCTGGTGTTGACAGCCAATCGTTCAAGTCTGAAGAGCTTTCTATAATTTGTTGATCCATGAAAACCTGTTATCACCGCCAAAGCTTGGGCCATCTCTATCTTCTGCCCATTCTATTCAGCCTTCTTTCGCTCTTACCCCTCGCTGTTCGATCTCAAGACAGCGTTGCCCCAGCGTCATCAGAAGCCACCGAACTGCAATCCTTACCCGATGTCACCACCACCGGCTCCAAAGTGGCAGAGGTGGAGATACCCGCAGACCTGTGGACGCGTATCCGCCGCGGCTTTGCCATGCCCGACTTGCAAGTTGATTTGGTGCAAGAGCGTGAGCAGTGGTATGTCAATCGCCCTGATTACATCGAACGTATGACGACTCGTTCCAGTAAATACCTCTATCACATCGTTGAAGAATTGGAACGCCGCGGCATGCCCACTGAATTGGCCTTGTTGCCGTTCATTGAAAGCGCCTTTAACCCGCAAGCCGTGTCTTCTGCCCGCGCCAGTGGCATGTGGCAGTTCATGCCGCGCACTGGCAAAGACTTTGACCTCAAGCAAAACGCTTTTCGTGACGACCGCCGTGATGTGTTGGCATCGACCCGCGCCGCCTTGGACTATTTGCAACGGCTCTACGGCATGTTTGGCGACTGGCACTTGGCTTTGGCCGCCTATAACTGGGGTGAAGGCAATGTAGGCAAAGCGGTCAATCGCAACCAACGTGCAGGTCAGGCCGTGGCTTACACCGATTTACGCATGCCTGCTGAGACACGCCAGTACGTGCCCAAGTTGCAAGCCATGAAAAATTTGGTGGCCGATCCACAAAGCAAAGGGATTGCACTTCCATCCATCCCCAATCACCCGTACTTTCAATCGGTACCCTTGCCTCGCGATATGGATGTGGCCTTGGTTGCCCGTTTAGCCGAAGTTCCTTTGGAAGATTTCAAAGCACTCAACCCTTCTGCGCATCGCCCCGTGTTGCTGGCAGGGGGAACGCCTCAGATTCTTTTGCCGTGGGACAACGCCGAGATTTTTGAACGCAATAAAGCCGCTTATGGCGGACGCTTGGCCAGTTGGACTGTGTGGGTTGCGCCTAAAAATATGAAGGTGCCCGAGGCAGCTAAAAAAGTGGGGATGAGCGACGAAGAACTTCGCAGCGTCAACAAGATACCGCCACGCATGTTGATCAAAGCAGGTTCTGCACTGCTGGTACCACGCCCTACGCGACAAGACAAAGACGTGACCTCTAAGGTGGCTGACAACGGCCAACTGAACTTAGCGCCTGAAATCATGCTGCGAAAACAAACCATCAAGGCGCGTAAAAAGGACAGCTTGGCCAGCGTAGCGCAACGCTACAAAGTGGCTGTTGCCGACGTGGCGAAATGGAACAACCTGGCTGCCGACAGTGCGCTGAAGTCGGGGCAAAAACTGGTGCTCATGTTGCCTGCCAAAGCAAGCGCAAAGAAAAAACCCTCTGGCAAAACCGCCAAGGGTTGAATTCAGACGTGAAAGCGTTGTTTGGCCAAACGCACAAAATCGTTGCGGACCGTGCTGGGCAACGACGTTGACAAGGTGTTCATTGCGGGGTCTAGCAAGACCAGCATGCGCAAACTGGATTGTTGGGCTTCGGGTGATAACCAACCATCAAGCGAATAACTCTCTCGCATATTGTCAATGGCGTTAAGGTACACCAAGCGATCGGGCAATACAGCACTGTCCACCATGGTACGCAGAACATCTGAAGGTCCTGCCGTACGCACCCACTTGAGTGCTCGCACCACGGCGTTGACCAATGATTGGCAGGTTTGAGGATGTTGTTTCACCATCGCTTGAGACACCAACAAACTGTTGCCCGGCAATATTCCTCCAAACACCCGTTGAGTGTATTTAAGCGTTCGAAAATTACTAAAGATGCTCACATCATCTTTCTTTTCTAAGGCGGTCATCAACGGGTCAGAGGCAAACAAAGCGTCCAAACTGCCACTGCGTAATGCCACCATGCCATGCAGCGCAGAACTGAGGTTCACCCAGTTGATTTGAGATGGCTTGATGCCCGAACGCAGCAAGGTGGCAGACAAACAGCGTTGGGCACTTCCCTCTGTGTCCATCACACCCACTCGCTTACCCTGCAGGTCAGCAAAACTTGTGTAATAAGGTAAATGTTTATTGGAAATACCCAAGGCCCATTGCGGGGTGCGGGCGACTTGTGCCAAAGCCACAGCGTCAAAACCTTTGTGTTTGAGCAACAAAGCGATGTCGTAAGGCGCACACAGAATATCGGCGGAACCATTTATCAGCGCCGACATTGCATTGACTTCGCTGGACTGCTCGACAAAGTCAATGGTCAAGCCTTCGGCTTTGAAAAACCCCAGTTGCTCTGCCAGTAACACGGGCCAATGGGTCAAGGAGCTTCGGTCGTCAAGCACCACGCTCAGACGCGGTTTCTCTGGTGCGCCCATGGCGGGCCAAGTTGCCATGCTGAGGCTGGCAGCCAAGAGAGAACATCCCGTCACCCAGTGGCGACGCGACACAGACAATGGACAACGCTCGTGACTATCCTGCTTTGACATGCTTTTCAGCATAGTCAACAAGCCGGCTTAGCGCATCAGGTACACCCCTGTCGGTGAAAACCTTAGGTGCTGCGACGGTCCATCAAGGCGTGGGCAATGGTGCCTAAATCGACATACTCCAGCTCACTGCCCACAGGAACGCCTCTGGCCAAGCGAGTGACCACCAAACCTTTACGCCTAAAGACCTCACTCAGCACATGGGCAGTGGCTTCGCCCTCGGCCGTGAAATTGGTGGCCAAAATCACTTCCTGAACCAAGCCATCGTCGACACGCTCAATCAGCTTTTGCATGCCAATATCGTTGGGTCCCACGCCTTCAATTGGGCTGAGTTTGCCCATCAATACAAAGTAAAAACCTTGGTAAGCCAAGGTGCGCTCTAGTGCCGATTGGTCGGAAGGTGTCTCCACAACGCACAAACGGCTTGCATCGCGTTGTGTGTCTTGACAGGTGCCACACACATCAAACTCAGTCAGCGTGTGGCAGCGCTGGCAGTGCTTGACCGCTTGCACCGCGTTGGTCAAGCAACTGGCCAGCAGCTGAGCGCCAGCAGGGTCATGCTGTAGCAAATGAAAGGCCATGCGCGAAGCCGATCGCTGCCCCACCCCGGGCAAACGCCGCAAAGCTTGGATCAAGGCTTCAAGAGCGCTGTTGTCTCGCAGCATCAAAACGGCAGTTTCAAACCGCCTGGCAAACCGGGCATGCCGCCGGTGAGTTTGCCCATCTTGGCCTCAGTGGTTTCTTCGACTTTGCGAGCACCATCGTTGAAGGCAGCGGCGATCAGGTCTTCCAACATGTCTTTATCGTCCCCCATCAAACTGGGGTCGATGGTGACACGTTTGACCTGATGTTTGCAGGTCATGAGAATTTTCACCATGCCCGATCCAGCTTCGCCGGTGACCTCGATGAATGCCAATT
>CANGPV010000063.1 GCA_947455935.1 Comamonadaceae bacterium | reverse complement strand
GGGACTACCCCATTACCCGCGCTTATGCCGATGCAAGGGTGCAGCGCATTTACGGCGGCACCAACGAGATCATGAAAGAGGTGATTGCTCGAAGCTTTGTGAAGTGATCGGCATTAACTGATCACGAGCTGGTGAAAACCAAACTCACCCTGCTGTCGGTCAGCGTAAAACGCCTTCAAAGTCTCGCGCACGGTGCGAAACGCCAAATCGTCCCAAGGAATATCGGCTTCCTCAAACAGCTTGGCCTCCATGGTTTCGTGACCTGGGTTGAACTGATCGCTTTGCAGTTGGGCGAGGAAGAAGAAATGCACTTGGCCGACCTTGGGCACATCGATCACGGTGAACAGCGCTTGCATGTCAATGTCGGCGCCAGCTTCTTCGTCGGTTTCTCGGGCTGCGCCTTGCGCCAAGGATTCGTGCAATTCCATGAAACCGGCTGGCAAAGTCCAAAAACCTTTGCGCGGCTCGATATTGCGTTTGCACAGCAGCACCTGTGTTCCCCATACCGGTAGGGTGCCCACCACGTTCAAGGGGTTGTCGTAATGCACCGTGTGGCAAGCGGGGCAGACCGCTCGCAAGCGGGTGTCGCCATCGTCGGGTAAGCGCATCAACACCGCTGTGCCGCAGTTGCGGCAATGTTTGACGGGATTTTTGATCAAGGGCGGCTCCAAGGTGCGGCAAAGCCCTTATCCTATGCGCATGAAGCTTTACTCGTATTTCCGCTCTTCGGCTTCCTTTCGGGTGCGCATCGCTTTAGCCCTCAAAAGCCAGTCCTACGACTATGTGTCAGTCCATTTGGCCAAGGGCCAGCAGTTCCAAGATGAATTTGCCACCCTCAGCGCGGATGCCTTGGTACCCGTTTTGGAAATCGATGGTTTGCGACTGACGCAATCCATGGCCATCATGGAATATCTGGACGACAAGTTCCCCCAACCCGCGCTGCTGCCCAGCGATGCAGCGGGTAAGCATCGGGTGAGGGCCTTGTCGCAGAGCATTGCCTGCGAGATCCATCCTTTGAATAACCTCAGGGTATTGAAATACCTGACGGGTACCTTGAAGCTGGACGAAGACGCCAAAAACACCTGGTACCACCACTGGGTGCGTCAGGGCTTGGAAGCATTTGAAAAGCAGTTGCAGTCTTCACCCGAGGGTAAGTTTTGCCATGGGGATCAACCCAGCATGGCTGACTGTGTGTTGGTGCCGCAAATTTTCAATGCCCAACGCTTCAAAGTGGATTTAAATGGCTTGAGCCGCACTCTGCAAGTGTTTGAAGCCTGTATGGCCTTGCCAGCTTTTCAAGCGGCTCAACCTTCTGCCTGTCCCGACTTTGAAGCCTGAAAGTTTTTCCCTGCTGCCCAACTGGCCGGGCACGCAGGTGTTTTGCACCACCCGTGCCGGTGGCGCTTCTTTGCCACCTTACGACAGTTTTAATCTGGGCGACCATGTGGGCGACGACCCGCAAGCTGTGTTCAATAACCGCCAGTTATTGGCCCAGCATCTGAGGGTGCGACCCGTGTTCATGCGCCAAGTGCATGGCAGCGTGGTGGCGCAACTGCACCATGACACGCCCGACGGCCAACAGGCTGACGCTTGCTTCACCAAAGAAACTGGCGTGGCCTGCACCATCATGGTGGCCGATTGCCTGCCCATTCTTTTTTACAGTCCCTCCCAACGCTTGGTCGCTGCCGCCCATGCGGGTTGGCGTGGCTTGGCAGGTGTTGCTGGGCAAGGGGGTGTGTTGCAAGCCGTTCACCAAGTGTTGGTCAGCCGCAAAGCTTTGGACGATGTGCAGGTGTGGCTGGGTCCCTGCATAGGCCCCCAAGCTTTTGAGGTGGGCGAGGATGTGCGGCAAGCGTTCATGGCTCAATCTGACCAAGCTGAGCTTGCTTTTCAGCCACTGCAAGAGACCGGTAAATACCTGGGTGACTTGGCGCTGTTAGCCAGACAACGGCTGCAAACTTGGGTGGGTGCCAAGGTTTCAGGTAATGACAGCACACCTTCTTGGTGCACTTTTTCCAACCCAGAGGTATTTTTTTCCTACCGCCGTGATGGCGCTTGTGGTCGGTTTGCTGTGGGCATTGCTTTAACGGGGTAATTGGAAGTTTGTTGTAAGAGCTTTGGCATAAGATGCCTTTTCATTTTGAGCCCTTTTGCCATGCCAACACCTCCTCCGTTCTTGAATTTTCACGGCGATCAACTCAGCCAGTTGCAGGCCACGTATGCCCAAGAGGCCATGGCCCTGTGGCAACAAGGATTGCAGGACAACCCCAAGCTCAAAGACCGCCGTTTTGCCGCCGAGCCATGGCAGCACAACCCCGTGGCGGCGTTTTCTGCTGCCATGTATTTGCTCAATGCCCGCACCTTGATGGCGATGACCGACGCCTTGGACACCGACGACAAAACCCGTCACCGCATTCGCTTTGCGGTTGAGCAATGGGCGGCGGCGTCTGCGCCCAGCAACTTCTTGGCCTTGAACGCCGAAGCGCAGCAAAAAGCCATTGACACCAAGGGTGAGAGCATTGTGCAGGGCGTGAACAATATGTTGCACGATTTGAAGCAAGGCCATGTGTCCATGACTGACGAAAGCGTCTTCGAGGTGGGCAAAAACGTCGCCACCAGCGAAGGCGCGGTGGTGTTTGAAAACGAGTTGTTCCAATTACTGGAATACAAACCGCTCACGGCCAAGGTGTACCAACGCCCGTTTTTGCTGATCCCGCCGTGCATCAACAAGTTTTACATCCTCGATTTGCAACCCGCCAACTCCTTGATTCGCTATGCGGTTGAGCAAGGGCACCGTACTTTTGTCGTGAGTTGGCGCAATCCCGATGCGTCCATGTCGCACACCACCTGGGACGACTATGTGGAAAAAGGGGCGCTAGAAGCCATCGAGGTCACACGCCGCATCGGCCATATGCCGCAGATCAACGCCTTGGGTTTTTGTGTGGGGGGCACCATCCTCAGCAATGCTTTGGCCGTGTTAGCTGCTCGCGGACAAGATCCTGTGGCCAGTGCCACCTTGCTAACCACCTTGGTGGACTTCAGCAACACCGGCGTGCTCGATGTGTTCATCGATGAAGCTTTTGTCA
Source organism: Comamonadaceae bacterium (assembly GCA_947455935.1). Lineage (GTDB taxonomy): Bacteria > Pseudomonadota > Gammaproteobacteria > Burkholderiales > Burkholderiaceae_C > Limnohabitans. The sequence goes on along the minus strand of CANGPV010000063.1, from coordinate 8,358 downwards.
AATTTCGCGAAGCCCAGTTTTCTGCAGGCGGTTTGATGGCTGGTCGCGATATGGCCCAAACCTTCAGTTTCCTCCGACCCAACGATTTGGTCTGGAACTACGTGGTGGGCAACTACCTCAAAGGCGAGACACCTCCGCCTTTCGATTTGCTCTACTGGAACAGCGATGCCACCAATTTGCCTGGACCTATGTACGCTTGGTATTTGCGCCATACCTACTTGGAAAACAACCTGATCAAGCCGGGTCGTGCCACGGTGTGTGGCGAAACCATCGATATGCGCCGCGTGGACACGCCTTTGTACATCTACGGTTCCCGCGAAGACCATATCGTGCCCATCGATGCTTCGTATGCCTCCACCCAAGTCTTCCTTGGCCCCAAGCGTTTCGTGATGGGCGCGTCTGGCCATATTGCCGGCGTGATCAACCCCCCCGCAGCCCATAAACGCAGTTACTGGACCCGCAAAGACAACAGCTTTCCCAAGCGCTTCTCCGATTGGAACGCCAAGGCCCAAGAACACGCTGGCAGTTGGTGGCCGGACTGGTCGGCTTGGTTAAAAACCCATGCCGGTCAGCAAATTGCTGCCCCCAAAAAATACGGTCGAGGCGAGTACAAGGCCATCGAAGCTGCACCCGGTCGCTATGTCAAGGCCCGTGCCTGAATTGTTTTCTCACACCACTTAAATAACCACAAGGAGATATCCACATGAGTCAAAAAATCGCCTACGTGACCGGCGGCATGGGCGGCATCGGAACCGCCATTTGTCATCGCTTGCACAAAATGGGCTACAAAGTCATTGCCGGTTGTGGCCCCAGCCGTGACTTTGACAAATGGTTGGGCGAGCAAAAAGCCATGGGCTACACCTTTTATGCGTCTGTGGGCAATGTGGCCGATTGGGCGTCTACCACCGAAGCTTTCTCTAAAGCGGTGGCTGAACATGGCCCGATTGATGTCTTGGTGAACAACGCCGGCATCACCCGTGACCGCATGTTCTTGAAGATGACCCCCGAAGACTGGAAGGCTGTCATTGACACCAATTTGAATGCCATGTTTAACGTCACCAAACAAGTGGTGCCTGGCATGGTGGAAAAAGGCTGGGGTCGCATCATCCAAATTTCGTCGGTGAATGGCGAAAAAGGCCAATCCGGTCAGACCAATTACTCGGCTGCCAAAGCCGGTATGCACGGTTTCACCATGGCCTTGGCACAAGAAATGGCTAACAAGGGTGTGACGGTCAACACGGTCAGCCCTGGCTATATCGGCACCGACATGGTCAAGGCCATCAAGCCTGAAATTTTGGACAAAATTGTTGCCACCATTCCGGTGAAACGCTTGGGCACACCTGAAGAAATTGGCTCCATTGTTGGCTGGTTGGCCGGAGATGAATCAGGCTTTACCACCGGTGCAGACTTTTCCTGTAACGGCGGATTGCACATGGGCTGAGGGTGAAAACTTACCATATTGCTTGTATTCCCGGAGACGGAATAGGCAAGGAAGTCATACCTGCAGGTCAGCAAGTTTTGCAAGCACTGGGGCAGCACCAGCCGGGGTTGCGCTTCACCTTCAGCCAGTTTGACTGGGGAGGGGACTGGTACCGCGCCCACGGCGAAATGATGCCAGCCGATGGCTTGGAGGCTTTGCGAGGCCACGATGCGATTTTGTTTGGCTCGGCGGGCGACCCTGAGATTGCCGACCACATCACCTTGTGGGGTTTGCGCCTGAAAATTTGCCAGGGCTTTGACCAGTACGCCAATGTGCGGCCTATCCGTATCTTGCCGGGCATCGATGCGCCTTTGAAGCGTTGCACGCCGGCCCAACTTAACTGGGTCATCGTGCGAGAGAACTCCGAGGGCGAATACGCCGGCATTGGCGGGCGTGTCCACCAAGGACACCCCACTGAAGTGGCCACCGATGTGTCCATCCTCACCCGCACAGGGGTGGAGCGCATCATGCGCTACGCCTTTGGGCTGGCACAGTCTCGTCCGCGCAAGCTTTTAACCGTGGTCACCAAGTCCAACGCCCAGCGCCACGCCATGGTGATGTGGGATGAAATTGCCCAGCACATCAGTCTTGAGTTTCCCGACGTGCACTGGGACAAGGAACTGGTGGACGCCGCCACCGCTCGCATGGTCAACCGCCCCGCGTCCTTGGACACGCTGGTGGCGACCAATTTGCACGCCGACATCTTGAGCGATTTGGCCGCGGCTTTGGGCGGCAGTTTGGGTATTGCGCCTACCGGTAATATTGACCCCGAACGACGCTACCCCTCGATGTTTGAGCCCATCCATGGCTCGGCCTTTGACATCATGGGCAAAGGCTGGGCCAATCCGATTGGCACGTTTTGGAGTTGCGTGATGATGCTGGACCATCTGGGCGAACCTTTGGCTGCCGGGCGCATCATGCAAGCCATAGAACAAGTGACCGGCAACCCTGCGTTGCATACCCGAGATTTGGGTGGCACAGCCACCACCGTGCAGGTGACCGAAGCGGTTTGTCAGGCCTTGCAGCAGCAAGGACAGTTGTAAATTCAAAGGAAGTGCGATGAGAGCAGCTTGGTACGAAAGCAATGGCGAAGCCAACGACGTGATGCATGTGGGCGAGCGTCCCACGCCGCAAGCCGGTGCTGGCGAGGTGAGGGTGAAGTTGCACACCTCGGGCGTGAACCCCTCGGATGTGAAATCACGTCGAGCTCGCCCCTTGGGTAGCCCGTACATCATTCCTCACAGCGATGGCGCGGGTGTCATCGACCAAGTCGGTGCGGGTGTGCCTGCTTCTCGCATGGGCGAGCGGGTATGGACTTGGAACGCTCAATGGCAACGTCCTGACGGCACTGCTGCAGAGTACGTGGTGTTGCCCTCGGCCATGGCCGCGCATTTGCCCGATAACACCTCGTTTGAAGCAGGTGCCTGTATGGGTATCCCAGGCCTGACCGCTTTACAAGCCGTGCGTTTGGCGGGAGACGTCAAAGGCAAACAGGTGCTGGTCACAGGTGCTTCGTCAGCCGTGGGTCACTACATCACGCAAATGTTGGTGCAAGCTGGTGCTGAGGTATTGGGCACCGTGGGCTCTGAGGCCAAAGCCGCCCATGCAAGGGCAGCAGGCGCCAGCCACACCTTGCGCTACAAAAACGGCCACACCGTGGACGAGGTGAAAACCTTGACGCACGGCAAGGGTGTGGACGTGGTGATTGACATGGACTTTTCCACCACCGCCGCTTGGTTGGCGCAAGGCGTGTTGAAGCACCATGGTCAATTGGTGTGCTATGGCTCCAACCCGCCGCCCGACATCAGCATTGCGTTCAGGGCCATGCTGTTTGGCTCGTTCAACTTGAAGTTTTTCTTGGTGTATGACTTGTTGCCCGCCGACCGTGAGGTGTGTGTGCAAACCTTGAACACCATGCTGTCCGAGGGACGTTTACAGCACACGCTGTTGCCATCTTTCACCCTTGACCAAGTGGTGCAAGCCCACGAACTGGTGGAAGCGGGCCAGTCGATTGGCAATGTGGTGCTTTCCATGGCGCACTGACGTGGGGTGTGCATATCGATGAAGCCCACCATCGCTATTTTTTTGCACCACCCTATTTGTTCGGCTGATTCTGTGAACGGCGTGATGGCTGCTTTGTCATCTCATGCCCGTATCAAGATTTTCACCAAGCACAAAGTGGCTGATGGCTTTTTCAATGACGTGGATTTGGTGGTTTTCCCAGGCGGTGACGGTGAAGCCACCGCGTTTCGATCGGCGCTGAAAGACAACTTGAACGATGTGCGGGGCTTTATGCAGCGCGGCGGCAAGTACTTGGGCATTTGCATGGGCGCGTATTGGGCGGATGCGTATTACTTCAATTTGTTGCAAGGCACACGCTGTGTCCAGTACATCAAGCGCCCACGTGCCGATATTCGTTCTTCTTACGGCACGGTGGCCGCTGTGAACTGGCAGGGGCAAGACAAGCGCATGTACTTTTATGACGGCCCCACCTACCTAGGCGGCAGGTTTCAAACGCTGGCCAGTTATGCCAATGGCGACCCCATGGCGGTGGTGCAGGGCAGTGTGGGTTTGATTGGCTGCCATTTAGAAAGCCAACAGCATTGGTACAGCAAAAAGGTGCTGCAACCGCATTGGCATCAAAATACCCATCACCGCTTGCTGTGGCAGTTTGTGGCCAACCATTTGCTGCAGAACCAGCAAATGCAGTTGTTTTGAATTTAAGTCAGTTAATGCCTGACATGGTGAAAACCTTTATAAAACCTCGACAATGTCAACATTTGCTTTGGAGTCATCACATGAGCCTAGACATTCAATTGCCCAAAGTCGCTCAGACAAAAATCAACCGTCTAGCGCATGCCACTGGGCGTAGCCCAGCAACCATATTGCGCTTTGTGTTGCGCGATGGATTTGAAGCTGTAGAACTCAGCATCAAAGAAAACGCCCTGGCCGATGCCCAGTTTGCAAGTGGGGTTAAACATGCGCATGCAGACGTGATGCGTGATGCCCACAAAGCGCTTCAGCATATCAAGCACAACGTTCGCGCAGTTGCATGAGCCTGACGGTTGTCTGGTCAACTCAGGCACAAAGTCAGATGCCTACAACGGGCCAGTTATCGCCATGAGCAATGAAGAACCCGCTAATCGATCTCCCTATCCCAGCAGACTAAGCGTCGCCCCCATGATGGACTGGACAGACCGGCATTGCCGGTATTTCCACCGTTTGCTGTCGCGCCACGCCTTGCTCTACACCGAAATGGTGACCACCGGCGCTTTGCTGCACGGTGATGTGCCGCGTCATTTGGACTTTGATGCAGCAGAGCATCCTGTGGCCTTGCAGTTGGGCGGCAGCGAACCGGCCGATTTAGCTCAAGCCGCCAAGCTGGGCGAGCGTTGGGGCTACGACGAAATTAATCTCAATTGCGGTTGCCCCTCCGAGCGGGTGCAGCGTGGGGCCTTTGGCGCTTGTTTGATGGCTGAGCCGCAACTGGTGGCCGATGGCGTGAAAGCCATGCGCGACGCGGTGAGTATTGCGGTGACGGTCAAGCACCGCATTGGCATTGACAGGGTGGAGAGCTACGACTTTGTGCGTGACTTTGTGGGAACGGTGTCCGAAGCGGGTTGCGAGCTGTTCATCGTCCATGCCCGCAATGCGTGGTTGCAAGGCATTTCGCCGAAGAAAAACCGCGAATTGCCGCCTTTGAAGCCCGATTGGGTGGTGCGCTTGAAACTTGACTTCCCTCATTTGCGGTTTGTCATCAATGGCGGCATCACCACCATGGATCAGATTCATCAGCATTTGCAGCAGTTGGATGGCGTGATGGTCGGGCGTGAGGCGTATCACAACCCATGGTTGCTCAGCCATTGGGATGAGGCACTGGGTGCCAAACCTTTTCAATTGACCCACGACGATGTCGAAGCACAAATGGTGGACTACATGGCGCAGCAAGCCGTGCGGGGTGTGCCATGGTTTGCCGTTTCACGCCACATGCTGGGCTTGCGCCACGGTCAAGCCGGTGCCCGCAAGTGGCGGCAGGTGTGGAGTGACCACCGGTTGAAAAACCAAGCCGTCAGTGAAGTGGCTGCGCTTGCGAAGAAACAATTGGGATCTGACCCCAATTAATCAATCCGCGATGCCCCCCACGACTTGGCTGAAACCACCATCCACATAGGTGATTTCAGCGGAAACACCTGCAGCCAAATCCGAGAGCAAAAACGCCGCCACATTGCCCACATCGTCGATGGTGACGTTGCGGCGAATGGGAGAGTTGGCGGCCACCACCTCCAAAATCTTGCCAAAGCCTTTGATGCCTGATGCGGCCAAAGTTTTGATGGGACCCGCGCTGATGCCATTGGCCCGCAAACCGCGGTTTTGACTACCTAACGATTCGGCCAAATAGCGCACCGAGGCTTCCAAAGAAGCCTTGGCCAGCCCCATGGTGTTGTAGTTGGGCACGGTTCGCAATGCGCCCAAGTAGCTGAGGGTCAGCAAAGATGCGTTGTCGTTCAAATGCGGCAAAAACGCTTTGGCCATGGCGGGAAAGCTGTAGGCGCTGATGTCATGGGCGATGGCAAAAGCTTCGCGGCTCAAGCCGTCCAAAAAGTCGCCTGCTATTGCTTCACGCGGCGCAAAGCCGATTGCATGGACAAAACCATCGATCTTGGGCCAAACAGCCGTGACGCCTTGGACCAACGAGGCGATTTGCTCGTCACTTGACACATCACAGTCAAACACCAAGGTAGAGCCAAAGTCAGCGGCGAACTCGGTGATGCGCTCTTTGAAACGCTCGCCTTGGTAACTGAAGGCGAGCTCGGCGCCTTGCGCATGGCAAGCACGGGCAATGCCGTAGGCGATGGACCGGTTGGACAACACACCGGTGATCAATAATTTTTTACCGGCTAAAAACCCTGTTTTTGGCTGCATCTCGAAGGCTCCTGAAAAATCTTGCAGAATTGTCGCATGCGAACTTTTTTACTTTGTCTCGGGCTTGCGCTCTCACCCAGTGTTTGGGCCGCCCACGCCTACGCCCAGTTTGGCGACATCAAATACCCTGCAGGCTTTGCCCATTTCAGCTATGTCAACCCCACTGCACCCAAGGGTGGTGAAATTGCCATGGTCTCGCCCAGTCGCGCCTCCAGCTTTGACAAATACAACCCCTTCACCTTGAAAGGCACTGCGCCCCCAGGACTGGGCGGATTGATGCTGGAGACCTTGCTCACCGGCAACAGCGACGAACCCACCACCGCCTACGGTTTGCTGGCAGAGGACGTGAGTGTGGCCAAAGACAAGCTCTCAGCCACTTTCAAGCTCAATCCTTTGGCCAAATTTCACAATGGCGACCCCGTGCTCGCCTTGGATGTCAAATATTCCTATGACCGCCTCACCAGCAAAGAAGCCGCGCCGCAATTTCGCACCTATTTCAGCGAAGTTGCCAGCGTGGTGGTGGTGTCCGAGCGTGAGGTGCGTTTCAATTTCAAACGAGCCAACGCCGAACTGCCGCTGATTGTGGGCGGCATGGCAGTGTTCAGTCATAAGTGGGGCGCCGACAAAGCCTTTGACAAAATCATTACCGATGTACCCATAGGCTCAGGTCCCTACAAACTGGGGCAGGTCGATTTTGGTAAAGATATCCAATATGTGCGAGATAACGCTTATTGGGCCAAGGACTTGAATGTGCGCAAGGGCATGTTCAATTTCGACCGTATCAGCTACCGCCTTTACAAAGACACCACCGCCCAGTTTGAAGGTTTCAAAGCGGGTGAGTTCGACTACATCCAAGCCTTTGTGGCCCGTGAATGGGCAAGGGGCTACAAGGGCAAGCTGTTTGACAACGGAACGCTGATTAAAAAAGAGTTGCAACACGGCAATGCCGGGGACTTTCAAGGCTTTATGTTCAATACCCGTTTGCCCAAATTCAAAGATGCGCGGGTACGCCAAGCGATTGCTTTGGCGATGGACTATGAGTGGATGAACCGTCAGTTGTTCTACCAAGCCTATACCCGTGTGCGAGGCTATTTTGTCGGCAGCGATTTTGAGGCCAAGGGCTTGCCCGATACCGACGAGCTGAATTTGCTTGAACCCCTGCGCGGCAAATTAGACCCCGCCATCTTCACGCAAGCTGTGCCATTACCGCCTGTCACCAGCTTAGATCCCGCATCAGGCCACACCTTGCGTGACCATTTGCGACTAGCCCGCGACTTGTTGGCCCAAGCGGGTTGGACCTACCGTGACGGCGCTTTGCGTAACGACAAGGGCGAAGCTTTCACCATCGAGTTTTTGGACAACTCCGGCTCCATGGGGCGAGTCGTCACGCCTTACGCGAAAAACCTTGAAAAATTGGGTTTCAAAGTGGTCTACAAAGTGGTGGACTTTGCCGTGCTGCAAAAGCGCATGGATGTGTATGACTTTGAGCTGATCAGCAACCGCATTGGCGGCAGCGAAGCGCCTGGCACCGAGCTGTTAGAGCGTTTTGGCTCTAAAGCCGCTGACACTGAAGGCTCTAGCAATGTCATCGGTGTCAAAGACCCCGCCATCGATGCCTTGCTGGACAAAGTCGTCGCAGCCCAAACCCGTGGCCAGTTGGTGGCTGCCTGTAAAGCCTTGGACCGCGTACTGCGCCATGGTCACTACAGCGTGCCGCATTGGTATGGCAGCGTTCACCGTGTGTCGTGGCGAGCAGGGCGGTTTGAGCAGCCCAACATAACGCCTCGCTATTACCAACCCGAGAGTTGGATTCAATCGACGTGGTGGGCCAGCCCTGCCAATCTTGCAGGAGCACGCTGATATGTTTCTCTACATCGTTAAACGGCTGTTGCTGATGATCCCCACCTTGCTGGGTATTTTGTTGTTGACCTTTGCGGTGATTCAGTTCGTCCCCG
>CANGPV010000062.1 GCA_947455935.1 Comamonadaceae bacterium | reverse complement strand
TTTCGCCGGGTTCTCCAACCACGGTTTGAGCTTGGCCAGCACTTCATTCAGGGGCAATTGCGTGGGCGCATCGGCGGCGTTGTGGCCCAAGGGGATGTAAGCGGCCTCCCCTGCTGTGATGCACACGCTGATGCCCACAATCTGCGCTTGCATTTCCACCAGCGAGGTGGTTTCGGTGTCCAAGGCCACCAAGTCGGCAGCTTCTATTTTTTGTAACCACGCATCCAAACTCGCCCCATCGAGCACGGTGTCGTACTGCACCTCTTCGCTCACCGCAGGTGCGTGTGCATCGAACAACACACCCACCTCGCCCACGCCCGAATCGTTCAATGGGCCACGGGCGGCTTTGGCGGAAGGCTCAGCGCCCTCTCCCGCTTCCAATGAAGTGACCAAGCCCTTGAAGCCATATTGCTTGTAAAAATCAATCAAGCCTGCTTGATTGGGTGCTTGCATGACCACGCCATCCAACGAAGGCAGACCCGTAACGTGGGCGCTCAAATCGCAATCGGTTTTCATGGTGACGAGTTGCCGGCCGGTGGGCAGCCAGTCCCGCGCTTGGCGCAGGTTTTCACCGGCCACGCCTTTGATCTCGTCAGCTCGCACCATCAAGGCTTCGAGCGAGCCGTATTCCAGCAACCATTTGGCAGCGGTTTTGGGGCCAACCTTGGCCACGCCGGGCACGTTGTCCACCGTGTCGCCCACCAAAGTTTGGTAGTCAATCATGAGAGACGGCGGCACGCCAAATTCTTCGGTAACACCAGCCACATCGCGCTTTTTGCCATTCATGGTGTCGATGATGGTGATGTGCTCGTTCACCAACTGGCTCAAGTCTTTGTCGCCGCTGGAGACGATGACCTGCACGCCTTGTTGGGCCGCCATGTGGGCCAAGGTGGCGATCACATCGTCGGCTTCAACGCCAGGCACATCCAAGAGTGGCCAACCCATGAGCCTGACCAAACGGTGGATGGGCTCGACTTGGCTGCGCAAATCGTCGGGCATGGGCGAGCGCGTGGCTTTGTAGGCGGGGTAAATGTCGTCGCGGAAAGTGGGGCCTTTGGCATCAAACACGCACACCGCGTGGTGCGTGGGGTATTCGCGGCGCAGGCTTTGCAGCATATTGACCATGCCACGAATCGCGCCCGTGGCTTGGCTGGCCGGGTCGTTGCGGTCTACGCGCAAATCGGGCATGGCATGAAAAGCGCGGTACAAATAGCTGGAACCGTCAACCAGCAACAGGGTGGGTGTGTCTTGCATGGGAAGGATTGTGCCTACAATCTGCGCTTCCTTTGGCAATTGCTGTTTCACTCTCTCTACATGGCCGTTTTCACCGAAGTTTCCGAGCAGCAAGCCCGCGATCTCCTGACGCAGTTGTCGATTGGCGAACTCGTGTCTTTAGAAGGCATCAGCAGCGGCATTGAAAACACCAATTATTTTTTGACCACGGACCAAGGCGCGTATGTTCTGACCTTGTTCGAGCGACTTACTCGCGAACAACTGCCTTTTTATCTGCATCTGATGAAGCACTTGGCCGAACAAAGCATTGCGGTACCCAATCCCCAAGCCAATACCCAAGGTGATATTTTGTTGAGTGTCGGTGAAAAACCAGCCGCCGTGGTGAACCGCTTGGCTGGAAGCTCGCAGCTATCGCCCAATACAGCGCATTGCCATGCCATGGGCACAACCTTGGCGCAGATGCATCTGGCTGCCCGCAGTTACGAACATCAACAACCCAATTTACGTGGCCTGTCTTGGTGGAACCACACAGTACCCGACATACTGCCTTTTCTCAGTCCCAGCCAAGCCTACACCTTGCAGCATGAACTGGCGTTTCAAAACCATGTGCAAAGCAGCTTTGCCTACGCAGCCTTGCCCTCAGGTGCAGTCCATGCGGATGCCTTTCGCAACAATGTGATGTTTGTTGACGACCAACTCAGTGGCGTGTTTGATTTTTATTTCGCTGGCGTCGACAGTTGGCTGTTCGACTTGGGCGTATGCCTCAACGACTGGTGCATCGATATGCAAAGTGGTGTCTTTGATACCGAACGCTTGGCCGCCATGCTGCAAGGCTACCAAGAGGTGCGCCCACTCATCAGCGCTGAACGGGCCATGTTCAACCCCATGCTGCGTGCTGCAGCGCTGCGTTTTTGGATTTCGCGTTTATGGGATTTCCACTTACCTCGTGAAGCAAGTTTGCTTCAAGCCCATGACCCAGCGCACTTTGAACGTGTACTTTTGCAACGCTTGCACCACCCTGTCACACTCTGAACCATGAAACTTCACGTCGTTCCTGCGCGTACCGGTGTCTCTTGGGTCAAAGAAGGCATTCGCACGTTTTGGCGACAACCCTTGGCACTCAGTGGTTTGTTTTTTGTCTTCCTTGGTTTAATTTCCTTGACTTCGCTGCTGCCCTACGCAGGCGCGTTTGCTGGGTTGGTGTTGTTGCCTGCCATGTCCATGGGTTTGATGGCCGCCTCGCGTGAGGCTGTACTGGGCCGCTTTCCCATGCCCTCGGTCCTGTTCATCGGTTTTCGGGAAGGTTCGTTGCAATCGAAACGGATGCTGTTGATAGGGTTGTGCTATGCCGTGCTGTTTTGTCTGATTTTGGCTTTGTCGTCGCTGTTTGACGGTGGCGAGTTTGCGCGTATGTACTTGCTGGGTGGTGAAATCAACGAGACCATTGCCAATGACAACCGCTTTCAAGATGCTGTGCTGTTTTCCTTGTTCTTGTATCTGCCCCTCTCTGCTTTGTTTTGGCACGCACCCGCTTTGGTCCATTGGCATAAGCAACCCGTCGCCAAAAGCCTGTTTTTCAGTATCGTCGCCTGCATAAGCAACTGGCGTGCCTTTGCGGTGTTTGGGCTGACATGGGTGCTGATGTTTGTCACCATCAGTTTGTTTCTCAGCGCGCTCAGCATGTTGACAGAGGACGGTCAACTCTCCCTGATGCTGCTGTTGCCTGCCATGCTGATGCTGTCAGCCATGTTTTTTACCTCGTGCTACTTCAGCTTTCGAGATTGCTTTATCAGCGAGCCCGTGTTGGCCTAGACCTGCGTCAGCTTGGCCACCGACAAGGCCAGCCATTTCACCCCATGCCGTGCAAATTTCACCTGCGCTCGGGCATCTTCCCCCACACCCTCGACCGATAACACGGCGCCTTCACCAAATTTGGTATGGAACACCTGCAGTCCGGCTCGCACCCAAGCATTGGGGCCACTGGCCTGCGCCGCCGCTCGCTGTGGAACTGCTGGTGGTGTGGCCGTGTAGTAGCCTGCACGTTGGTTGTCGGACTGGCCAAAGCTTGCCGGTCTTGAACCCCACATGGCTGGGGCCAAACCAGTTTGGGGCGTCAACCACTTCAGCGTGTGCTCAGGCATTTCGTCAAAGAAACGGCTCTTGATGTTGTAGCGTGTTTGCCCATGCAACATACGGGTTTGCGAATGGCTGAGGTACAAACGCTTGCGTGCACGGGTGATGGCCACATACATGAGGCGTCGCTCTTCTTCCAAGCCCTCGAAATCACTCATGGAATTCTCGTGCGGGAACAAACCTTCTTCAAGCCCCGTGATGAAAACGCAATCAAATTCCAAACCCTTGGCAGCATGTACCGTCATCAACTGCACCGCGTCATGGCCAGCCTGCGCTTGGTTGTCGCCTGACTCCAAAGCGGCGTGGGTTAAAAAGGCCACCAAAGGCGACAAGGTTTCTCCGGTCTCATCGCTTATTGCCAAGCCAGAACGCACCGCTTGAGCCGCGGCAAAGTCCGCTTGGCTTTGCATGGCTTCGTCCACCGGCAAAGCCACTGCGTCCTTACCAAAGCCCTCTTGCGTGACGAAGCTTTCTGCAGCATTCACCAACTCTTGCAAGTTTTCCACCCTGTCGGCACCTTCGCGCTCTGCTTGGTAATGCTCGATCAGCTTGCTGTGGTCCAACACCAACTCGATGATTTGGCGCAAGGTCTGCCCCTGCGTTTGCTCACGTAATACATCGATCTTGGCAACAAAAGCTGCCAAATTGGTACCTGCTTTGCCCGCAATGGTGCTCACCGCATCGTGTAAAGCACAACCAGTGGTACGCGCGGCGTCTTGTAGTTGCTCAATGCTGCGAGCGCCGATGCCACGTGGTGGGAAATTCACCACCCGCAAAAAGCTGGTGTCGTCACGTGGGTTTTCCAACAAGCGCAAATACGCCAAGGCATGTTTGATTTCTGCACGTTCAAAAAACCGTAAGCCGCCATACACCCGATAAGGCATGGCGGCATTGAACAAGGCGGTTTCAATCACGCGGCTTTGGGCATTGCTGCGGTAGAGCACCGCCACTTCACTGCGGGTAGCCACCCCTTTGCTACCGTCGCCGTCACGTCCATCGCGCAACAGCTGTTTGATTTCGTCAACGATCCAATGGGCTTCTGCTAAGTCGCCGGTGGACTCCATGACCCTGACCAACTCGCCAGCACCTTGGGTGGTGTGCAGGTTTTTTCCCAAACGGGTTTTGTTGTGCTTGATCAACTCGTTGGCGGTATCCAAAATATGGCTGTGACTGCGGTAGTTTTGCTCTAGTTTGATTTGATGCTGCACATGAAATTCACGCACAAAGTCGGCCATATTGCCCACACGCGCACCGCGAAACGCATAAATACTTTGGTCGTCATCCCCCACAGCCAACACAGCGCTTCGTGGACCACTCAGCAGTTTGATCCAAGCGTACTGAAGACGGTTGGTATCTTGAAACTCATCAATCAAAATATGGCTGAAGCGCTGCTGATAGTGCTCACGCAATGCGTCGTTGTCGCGCAGCAGTTCATAACTGCGCAGCATGAGTTCACCAAAATCCACCACGCCTTCGCGCTGGCATTGGTCTTCATACAGTTGGTAAATCTCTACTTTTTGCCGTGTTTCGGCGTCACGTACGGGCACATCCTTGGGTCGCTGCCCGTCTTCCTTGCAGCCCGCAATAAACCACTGCAACTGCTTGGGTGGAAAGCGTTCGTCATCAATGCCGTGCTGCTTGACCAAGCGCTTGACCGCCGACAACTGGTCTTGGGTGTCCAAAATTTGAAACGACTGGGGCAAGTTGGCCAATTTCCAGTGCGCACGCAAAAAACGGTTGCACAAACCGTGAAACGTACCAATCCACATGCCGCGCACATTGACTGGCAACATGGCGCTCAATCGGGTGAGCATTTCCTTAGCGGCCTTGTTGGTGAAAGTCACCGCCATCAACCCAGCGGGGCCCACAGCGCGGGTTTGCAGCAACCAAGCAATGCGGGTGGTGAGCACACGGGTTTTGCCAGAACCGGCGCCGGCAAGAATCAAGGCATGCTCAGCTGGCAAAGTGACTGCTGCCAATTGCTCATCATTTAAACCCTGCAACAGCGGACTGTGCAAAGAAGTCAGGCCAGAGGAGGCAAAGGGGTCAGAAGAAAGCATGCGTTGATTGTAGGCAGACCCCGTTGGGATTCTGCGTAGAATCAGTTACCGAGCCCAAGTTTCTTGTCGCTCGGTTTTTTTATGTCTGGAGCCTTGGCAGTGGAAATTTTTGATTACGACAATATTCTCTTGCTCCCGCGCAAATGCCGCGTGCAAAGTCGGTCTGAATGCGATACCTCCGTCACTTTGGGTCAACGCAGCTTTCGCTTGCCCGTGGTACCTGCCAATATGAAAACGGTGGTGAATGAAAGCATTTGCGAATGGTTGGCCAAGAGCGGCTATTTTTATGTGATGCACCGCTTTGATTTGGACAATGTGCAGTTTGTGAAGGATTGCCATGCCAAAGGCATATTTGCGTCCATCTCCTTGGGCGTGAAACAAGCCGACTACGACACGGTTGCGCAGCTGCTGTCCTTGGGGATGGTGCCCGACTACATCACTATCGACATTGCCCATGGCCATTCTGACAATGTACAGCGCATGATTGCGCACCTGAAAGAAAAAATGCCTGCAGCTTTTGTGATTGCAGGTAATGTGGGTACGCCCGAGGCCATCATCGATTTGGAAACTTGGGGTGCAGACGCCACCAAGGTGGGCATTGGCCCTGGCAAGGTGTGTATCACCAAACTCAAAACTGGCTTTGGCACAGGTGGCTGGCAGCTCTCAGCACTCAAATGGTGTGCGCGGGTAGCCACCAAACCCATCATTGCAGACGGGGGTATCCGAGAGCACGGTGACATTGCCAAAAGCATACGTTTTGGTGCCTCCATGGTGATGATCGGCTCCATGCTCGCCGGACACGAAGAAAGCCCCGGGCAAACCGTAGAAGTCGATGGCAAGCTATTTAAAGAGTATTACGGCTCAGCGTCTGACTTCAACAAGGGCGAGTACAAGCATGTGGAAGGCAAACGCATCTTGGAACCCATCAAGGGGCAACTCCAAGACACCATGCGTGAAATGCAAGAAGACTTGCAAAGCTCTGTGTCGTATGCGGGTGGGACCAAGCTGATGGATATCCGCAAAGTGAACTATGTGATTTTGGGTGGGGCCAATGACGGCGAACACCTGCTGATGTAAGCTCAAAGCCATGACCACACTCAAAGCTCCCGAACTCTTATTACCTGCCGGTTCGCTCGACAAAATGCGTGCCGCCTACGATTTCGGTGCGGATGCGGTGTACGCGGGTCAACCACGCTATTCACTTCGTGCACGTAACAACGAATTCCGCTTAGAGCAAATTGGCATCGGCATTGCCGAAGCGCATGCGCGGGGCAAGAAGTTTTTCGTCACCAGCAATTTACTGCCGCACAACGACAAGGTGCGCACGTACATGCGCGACATCGAACCCGTCATCGCCATGAAGCCCGATGGCTTGATCATGGCTGACCCTGGTCTCATCATGATGGTGCGTGAGAAATGGCCCGAGGTGCCGATCCACCTCTCGGTGCAAGCCAACACGGTGAACTGGGCCGCGGTGAAGTTTTGGCAACAAGTAGGTGTCACACGCATCATCTTGTCGCGTGAACTCAGCTTGGACGAGATTGAAAAAATTCGCCAAGAATGCCCAGATATGGAGCTAGAAGTATTCGTACACGGCGCTTTGTGCATTGCCTACTCGGGGCGTTGTTTGTTGTCGGGTTATTTCAATCGGCGTGACCCTAACCAAGGCACTTGCACAAATGCCTGTCGTTGGAGCTACAGCACCCAAGCCAGCACCACCAACCCCAACACCGGCGAAGCCATGGCCATTCCCATGGATGCTGACTTTGATTTTGCCAAGTCGCAACAAGAAGCCGAGCAAAGTTTTTCAGCTTGTGGCGATGGTGTGCGTCACCCTGCAGCGGACAACATTTATTTGTTAGAAGACAAAGGTCGCCCTGGTCAACTCATGCCTATCATGGAAGACGAGCATGGCACTTACATCATGAACAGCAAAGATTTGCGTGCCGTGGAGTATGTCGAGCGCCTGGCCCAAATTGGTGTGGATTCGCTCAAAGTGGAAGGACGCACCAAATCGCTCTATTACGTGTCACGCACCGCGCAGGTGTATCGCCGTGCGATTGACGATGCCGTGGCTGGCAGGCCTTTCAACCCCGAACTGATTACCGAACTTGATGGATTGGCCAACCGGGGTTACACCGCTGGTTTGCTTGATCGCCGACCTGCCAACGACTACCAAAACTATGAAACCGGTCACTCCGTGGGGCACCGCAGTCAGTTTGTGGGGGAGGTGCGTGGCGTGGCCGACGGTTGGGCTGAAATAGAAACCAAAAATAAATTCTCGGTGGGTGACCGCATTGAAATCATTCACCCCAGTGGCAACCGTATCGTCAAACTGGAACAGATGAAAGACAAAAACGGTGCCGCCATTGAAGTGGCTGCTGGTAGCCCCACGCATGTATGGATTCCCATGGAAGGTCCTGCTGACGGCGGTTTATTGGCGCGTCTTTTGTAAACATCTTCGTTCAACTATCAGGGAGCCACCTATGTCCAACCATGTCACCGCTACCCTGATTCGCAACGGCCGCGTGATCACCGCAGTTGATGACTATGTGGCTGATGTGCTGTTGAAAGATGGCATTGTTCACACCATCGGTCAGCACTTAGAAGTAGGCGACGATGTGCAGGTGGTGGATGCGACAGGCCTGTATGTATTACCGGGTGGCGTGGACACCCATGTGCACATGGAAAACGTGGTGGGTCCCACCATGACCTGCGACACCTTTGCCAGTGGCACCAAAGCCGCGGCCTTTGGGGGTACCACCACCGTGGTCGACTTTGCGCTGCAAACTGCCGAGGACTCACCCTTGGGCGCTATTGCCCGCGCACAACGCAGCGCTGAATCTCAAGTGAATATCGACTATGGCTTGCATGTCATCGTTACGCGTGTAGATGAACAGGTTTTGAAAGATGTTCGCTACGCCATGCACCATGAAGGTGTGAGCAGTTTCAAAATGTTCATGGCCTACCCTGGCGTGATGATGGCCGACGATGCAGCGATTTTTCGCATGCTGCGCCAAGTGGGGGCAGACGGTGGCATGCTGGCCTTGCACGCGGAAAACGGCACGGTCATTGACTTGCTTATCAAAGAAGCCTTGGCTGCAGGTCACACCTCACCGCGTTACCACGAGATGACCCGCCCCTCCATCATGGAAGGTGAAGCCACCCACCGCGGCATTCGCTTGGCTGAACTGGCCGAAGCGCCGATTTACTTTGTGCATGTGTCCAGCAACAACGCTTTAAAACACATTGTGCAAGCGCGTGCTGAAGGCATTCCTGTGTTTGCAGAAACCTGTCCCCACTATTTGCTGTTTGATAAATCGGTCTACAGCAGCGATGATTTTGAAATCGCCAAGTACGTGATGACCCCCCCCTTACGCACCAACGAAGACCAAAAGCATTTATGGCGCGCGTTGCGCTATGACGATTTGCAAGTGATCGCCACTGACCACTGTCCTTTTTGCATGAAGGAAGGTCACTTGGGCTACCAAAAGCAAAAGCAAATGGGCAAAGACGATTTCTCCATGATCCCCAACGGCGCCCCTGGCATCGAAACCCGCTTGGTGAGTTTGTTTGACATTGGCGTGATGAAAGGCAAGTTTTCGCTTAACCGCTTTGTCGAACTTACCGCCACTTCTCCCGCCAAACTGTTTGGCTTGTTCCCCAAAAAAGGCACGATTGCAGTAGGCAGCGATGCCGATGTGGTGTTGTTCAATCCCGCTGTACAACAAACCATTCGAGCCCAAGATCTGCACAGCAACGTGGACTACACACTGCTGGAGGGACGTACCTTGCAAGGGCGTGTAGAAAAAGTTTTTCTACGCGGTAATTTGATTGTGGACGGCAAGGAGTGGAAAGGCCGCGAAGGCATGGGGCAGTTTGTGCCGCGTGGTCAGGTAGCTGGTTTTTAAGTAGCCATGTCGAGCATGCAGTTGCCACTTCAGGCTTTAACTCTCCAAGCCTTTCAACCGTTTGGTGAAGTCATTTATGCCAGCGACGAAGCCAAGCACTTCACCATCAACCAAGGTTTTGCAAAACGCTATCACCATCTTGCGCAAGTTGATGCGAGCCAAGACGGTGGACAGGCCATCATCAGTATCTTTCGCGCCCTTGCCAGACCTCAGCCCTTGCATTTAACCGTGTTAGAAAAGCACCCGTTTGGATCGCAAGCATTCATGCCAATGTCAGGTCATGCTTATGTGGTGGTGGTCGCCTCAGGCAATGAACAGCCCGACATGTCTACACTGAAATGCTTTTTAGCCTCGGCTGAGCAAGGAGTGAATTACGCCAAGGGTACGTGGCACCATCCCTTGCTGGCGCTTCACAATGGCGATTTCTTGGTCGTCGACAGATCGGCACCTGCAGGTGAAATCAATTGCGTGGAATACGCTATTGACCACCTACAGATTTCCATTGACGTTAGCAACGATAGCGTCAAGCTTTGACGGTTTCAGCCACTTCTTTGAAGCTGTCGATCTGATCGAAATTCAAGTACTTGTAAATCTTGCTGCCATCGGCATTGATCACACCCATGTCGGCCAAATACTCGGATTGCGTTGGAATGCGCCCGAGCTTGGAGCAAATCGCTGACAGCTCGGCCGAGCCCAAATACACATTGGTGTTTTTGCCCAAACGGTTGGGGAAGTTGCGGGTGCTGGTGGACATCACGGTCGCACCCTCTTTCACCTGCGCTTGGTTGCCCATGCACAGCGAGCAGCCCGGCATTTCCATACGTGCACCAGCATTGCCGAACACGCCATAGTGGCCTTCTTCGGTGAGTTGCTGCGCGTCCATTTTGGTGGGTGGCGCCATCCACAATTTCACGGGGATATCACGCTTGCCCTCCAACAATTTGGAAGCGGCGCGGAAGTGACCGATGTTGGTCATGCACGAACCAATGAACACCTCATCGATCGGGGCGCCAGCCACATCACTGAGTGTTTTCGCATCATCAGGATCGTTGGGGCAGCACACGATGGGCTCTTTGATCTCGTTCAAATCGATCTCGATCACCTCGGTGTACTCGGCGTCTTTGTCGGCTTGCAACAGTTGCGGATTGGCCAACCAAGCCTCCATGGCTTGGATGCGGCGGTTGATGGTGCGCGCATCGGCATAGCCTTGGGCGATCATGTTCTTGAGCAACACGATGTTGCTGTTGATGTACTCGATGATGGGCTCTTTGTTCAGGTGCACGGTGCAACCAGCGGCACTGCGCTCGGCAGAAGCGTCGGACAACTCAAAGGCTTGTTCCACCTTCAAATTGGGCAGGCCTTCGATTTCCAAAATACGGCCCGAGAAAATATTTTTCTTGCCCTTTTTCTCAACGGTGAGCAGCCCTTTTTTGATCGCATACAGCGGGATGGCATGCACCAAATCGCGCAGGGTGACGCCGGGTTGCATTTGGCCTTTGAAGCGCACCAAGATGCTCTCGGGCATGTCCAAAGGCATCACGCCCGTGGCAGCGGCAAAGGCCACCAAACCCGAACCCGCTGGGAAGCTGATACCCACCGGGAAGCGGGTGTGGCTGTCGCCGCCGGTGCCCACGGTATCGGGCAACAACATGCGGTTGAGCCACGAGTGGATGATGCCGTCGCCAGGCTTCAAGCTGATGCCGCCACGGTTGCTGATGAACTCGGGCAATTCGTGGTGCATCTTCACATCAACAGGCTTGGGATAGGCCGCGGTGTGGCAAAACGATTGCATCACCAAATCGGCGCTGAAGCCCAAACACGCCAAGTCTTTCAACTCATCGCGGGTCATGGGGCCGGTGGTGTCTTGCGAGCCCACCGAGGTCATGCGCGGTTCGCAATAGGTGCCGGGCAACACGCCTTGGCCTTCGGGCAAACCGCAAGCACGACCGACCATTTTTTGCGCCAGTGTGAAACCTTTGCCGTGGCCTTTTGGGACTGCTGGCAAGCGGAACAAGGTCGATGGTGGCAGGCCCAAGGCTTCACGCGCTTTGGCGGTCAGGCCGCGACCAATGATCAAGGGGATGCGGCCACCGGCGCGCACTTCGTCAAACAACACATCGCTCTTGACGGTGAAGCTGGCGATTTCTTTGCCGTCTTTAAACGCCTTGCCTTCATAGGGGCGCAGCTCAACCACGTCGCCCATGTTCATTTGGCTCACGTCCAACTCAATGGGCAAGGCGCCCGCATCTTCCATGGTGTTGTAAAAAATCGGGGCAATTTTGCTGCCCA
>CANGPV010000061.1 GCA_947455935.1 Comamonadaceae bacterium | reverse complement strand
TCGCACGCCATCGTGCTGGCAGCCTGGGAGCGTGGCCTGGGCTGTGTCATCAACGGTCAAGGCATCATGCAATCCAAGGTGGTGCGCGAGCATGCCGGAATTCCAGATGATCAAAACATCATGATCTGTATTGCCATGGGTTACCCCGATGAAAGCTTTGTGGCCAACACTGTCAAGTCGGTGCGCGAAGACAGTGAGAAGTTTGTTCGCTATGTGGGTTTTGATTGAGCCTTAAAGAAATCTGTCCAATAGCTTTCGACTTGCAGCATTCAGCGATGGTAAATCGCGAATCAAAAATTGAACACCGTGTGCATCTGCCACTATCAGCGTCTGGCTGCTGACACGGCGAATATCTTCTTCGCCTTTGAGGGTGAGTTCACATTTGCCACGATTGGTCTGCACGGTCCAAACGGAGGGCGTGGCAAATGAGCTGACGCGCTCAACACTCAAAATTTCAGGCATGAACTCACGTGCTTGCAAGGCGCTAACCACTGACTCACGTACCTTTGCATTTAAATCAGAGACATGCTCTATCCAGCATAGTTCATGACCTTCGTGGTCAATCACCGAGATCGCTTCATCTGGCGCACGAATGGGAAAAGCGCGAACCACCGTCACGCTGTCGTGAACCGAGCCGTCGGTGAGGGTGGCTTGCCACAGTCCACGTTGGTCTTTGATCAAGTGGCTCAGTTGGCTCATGTGCGTACCTCTCGGCTGTCGCTGACAGAAACCAGTCCTTGTTCAGCTTCCGCTCGTCGGGCTTGCGCTTCATATAAGCGCCAATAAGCGCCTTGTCTGTCAAGCAACTCTTGGTGTTGACCTTGCTCAACCAATTGGCCGTGTTCCATCACCACCAAGCGATCAGCGCGGCGCAGGGTAGAGAGTCGATGGGCAATGGCAATGGTGGTTCTGCCACGCACCAAGTTGTCCAAGGCTTTTTGAATTTCTTGTTCAGTTTCTGTGTCCACCGAGGAGGTGGCTTCATCCATGATCAAAATGCGCGGGTCAATCAACAGCGCTCTGGCAATCGATATACGTTGGCGCTCACCACCTGACAAAGCCTGACCACGTTCACCCACCAGCGAGTCATAGCCTTGCGGTAGTCGCAAAATAAATTCATGGGCGTGGGCGGCACGGGCAGCAGCCACAATTTCACTGCGGCTTGCTTGCGGTTTGCCGTAGGCGATATTGTCGGCAATCGTGCCAAAGAATAAAAACGGTTCTTGCAATACCAAGCCAATATGCTGTCGGTAGTCGCTTACCCGTAAATCACGAATGTCTGTGCCATCGATACGAATAGAGCCTTCGCTGACGTCGTAGAAGCGGCAAATCAAATTGACCATGGTGCTTTTGCCAGAGCCGCTTTGGCCCACAAGACCAATCATTTCGCCGGGCGCAATATCTAAACTCAAACCGCGAATGACAGCGCGGTTGCCGTACCGAAAGCCTATATCTTCAATTTGAATGCGCCCTTGAATCTTGGGCATGGGTTGTGGATGAGCTGGTTCAGGGACACTAGAGACATGGTCCAAGATTTCAAAAATTCGCTTGGTCCCCGCAATCGCTTTTTGGGTGTGCGACACAATGCGACTCATCGAGTCTAGGCGGGCATAGAAACGGCTGCTGTAAGCTAAAAATGCGCTCAACACGCCGACAGTGACTTGGTGATGGGCTACTTGCCAAATGCCAAAAGCCCACACCACCAGCAGACCAATTTCCGTTACCAAGGTTACGGTGGGAGAAAACAGTGACCACAAAAAGTTCACGCGGTCATTAACAGCCAAATTGTGTTTATTTGCAAGACGAAACCGCGATGCTTCACGCTGCTCTTGCGCAAAGGCTTTAACCACCCGAATACCTGGAATGGTGTCAGCTAGTACATTGGTTAACTCCGACCATACACGGTCAATTTTTTCAAAACCATTGCGCAGTCGATCACGTACGTTTTGAATCAACCAGCCAATGAAAGGCAAGGGTAGCAGTGTGGCGCACGCTAGCCATGGGTCAATGCTGAACAAAATGACCGCCGTCATCACAATCATCAGCACATCGGTGGCGAAGTCCAAAAAATGCACAGACAAGAAGATACATAAACGGTCTGTCTCACTGCCAATGCGGGTCATCAAGTCACCCGTTCTGCGCCCACCGAAATACTCTAAAGACAGTCGCAACAGGTGTTCATAGGCGGTGGAGCGCAAATCGGCGCCTATACGCTCAGAGGCCAGCGCTAGCACATAGGTTTTGTACCACCCCAGTCCCCATGCGACGAGCGATGCGCCCAACAAGCCAGACAAGTACAGCATGACCAGATCAATATCGATTTGCTGTCCATTTTGAAAAGGGATCAGCACATCGTCCATCAAGGGCATGGTCAAGTAGGGGGGGACCAAGGTGGCTGCAGTGGATGCCAACGTCAATACAAAGCCCAAAAATAACTGCCCTTTGTAGGGCTTGGCAAAACGCCACAAGCGAAATAAGCCCCAATTGCCTTGCAAAGGTGGGTGTGCTTCTTCAAGTAAGGTATCCGTGCTAGGTTGTGAATTTGCCTCGTCAGGGGCGGTTGGTCGCTTATTCAGGCGAGCAACAAACATGTCTGCAAAAGCTTGGGCTTGCTCATTGCGCCCCAGCGTGAATCGCCAATTGGCGAGGCTGTGAGTCAAGCTGTGCAACTCCAAAGTGCCTACACCTGCATAGTCTTTCAATGACATTTGCAAGTCTGGCGTCAGCGGCCATTCACGCAGTTGCCACTGGCCCTTCGCATCAGTTTCCAAGGCGAAAAGCCTGTCAGAGCAGAGCAAAAGCAAGGACTTTGCGAAATATAATCGCGCGTCGAGGTCAACCTCAAACCACCCCAGTACGTTGGTGAGTACGGGAATCTTCTCTTGTACTTTAGCCCGCCAATCCAGTGACAAGCCATTCACTCCCCGCTGAAATCTGTAGTCGGTCATTCCGATTTTCTAAAAATAAACGCTAAATAATTACAAGGCCTCGATTATGACATTTGACGATATTCAAATTCTTCAACAACGCTTTTTGCGTGGTCCCAATTTCTGGACTTACCGATCTGCCGTCGAAGCCTGGTTAGATATCGGTGAATTAGAAAAATTTCCTTCTAACACCATCCCTGGCTTTGTTGACCGGTTGATCGAGTGGTTGCCTAGTTTGCATCAGCACCATTGCAGCGTAGGTGAGGTAGGTGGATTTGTTTGGCGTTTACGCGACGGTACTTGGCCTGCACACATCATTGAGCATGTAGCCATCGAGTTGCAAACCTTAGCGGGTATGCAAGTTAGTTTTGGCAAGGCACGTGAAACCAGTACCAGCGGTGTGTACAAAGTGGTTTTTAGAGCCCGTCAAGAAGAAATCGGTATGCAAAGTTTGGTCGACGCCCGCAACTTGGTCATGGCGGCTATCAACAACAAACCTTTCGATGCCAAGGCTACGGTAAAAAAACTCAAAGACATGGTTGACCGCTTGTGCTTAGGCCCCAGCACTGCTTGCATCGTGGATGCGGCAACCGAGCGACGCATTCCTTCTATTCGTTTAACCACAGGAAACTTGGTTCAATTAGGGTACGGATCAAAACAGCGACGTATTTGGACTGCCGAGACCGACAAAACCAGCGCCATTGCTGAACATATCTCCAGTGACAAAGATCTGACCAAGCGTTTGCTTACCCAGTGTGGTGTGCCAGTACCCAAAGGACGTACTGTGACTACCGCAGACGAGGCATGGTCGGTAGCCCAAGACATTGGCCTGCCGGTGGTGGTCAAACCCATTGATGCTAATCACGGTCGTGGTGTGTCGCTTGATTTAAAAACCCAAGCTGAAGTTCATTTGGCATTTGACATTGCACTGCGTGAAGAGGAAAACAACGAGGTCATCGTAGAGCAGTTCATCGTAGGTGAAGAACATCGTTTGCTTGTGGTGGGCGACAAGGTGGTTGCGGCATCTCGTGGTGAAACGGTGCAAATCGTAGGTGACGGTGTTTCAACGGTGGAGCAGCTCATTGACAGCCAAGTCAATACCGACCCGCGTCGTGGTTTGGAAGAAGAATTTCCGCTAGAAAAAATCATTCTTGCCGAGCAAGGCAATATCGTTTTAGAAATCCAAAAACAAGGCTTTGAAGTTCAAAGTATTCCTGCACAAGGAAAAGTGATTGTTGTTCAGCGCACTGGAAACATGGCCAACGATGTCACCGATGATGTGCATCCGGAAGTAGCGGACATGGCAATTTTGGCTGCCAAGGTGGTTGGCTTGGACATTGCGGGTATTGATTTGGTAACGCCAGATGTTTCACGTCCATTGCAAGAGGTTAACGGCGCTGTGGTGGAGGTCAATGCCGGCCCAGGTCTGTTGATGCATCTCAAGCCTGTGGTGGGCCAAGCACGTCCTGTGGGCAAGGCCATTGTTGAGCAGTTATTTAATGACACTGATTCTGGACGTATCCCTGTTGTTGGTGTTATGGGTAGTCATCAAACCACTGAGCTTGCCAAAATCATTGCTTGGCTGCTCGAGTTAAGCGGCAAACATACAGGTTTGGCTTGTGCCGACGGTCTGTATTTAGACCAGCGACGTGTCGTTAGCAAAGATGCCCGTACCTTTGAATTAGGTCAGCGTTTACTCATTAACCGCGTGTTGGATGCGGCTGTTTTTGAAAGCTCAGGCATGCAACTGATGGACGAGGGCCTGGCCTATGACAGATGCTTGGTTGGCGTGGTCACAGGTGTGCCAGAGCCTGTTGGGCTAGAGGTTCACGATATACGTACAGCAGAACAAATGCGTAACGTGATGCGTAACCAAGTGGATGTGGTTTTGCCAGAGGGCGTTGCCATACTGAATGCTTGCGACGAGGTTGCCGTATCGTTTGAAGAACTGAGCGATGGTGATGTGTTCTTCTACAGCCACACATCGAACAACCCTGTCATCGCAGCTGCTCGCCAAAACTCGCAGCGTGTCGTCTTCCATCATGACAATCAAATTTTCTTTGCTCACGGCGCCAAGGAAGTGAGCATGCTCAGAACGGATTCAGAGCCCATTGAGCTTCTTGTCAAGCAAGGCGATATCAGTTTGTCCACTTTATGTGCTGCAGTTGCAGTGGCTAACAGCTTAGATATCTCAGCAGACCTTATTCGCGCAGGTTTAAAAAGCTTTTCGCAAAAAAGTCTCTCCCCATCTTCTACAACCAAGGAGAGCCGCAAGTGATAGAAGTCACACGTACACGGGCGCTACGCGGCCCCAATCTTTGGTCTAAGCACACATCTGTTGAAGCCTTGGTTCAATGCGATGCACAACACCATACTGATTTACGCATCAGTGAGCCTGATTTTTCTAAGCAGCTCAGGCATCTGTTTCCCTCTGTCTACAGTATTTACAACAGCACCTCGGAGTCTGTGTATACCTTTGCGCATGCGCTGGAAGAAGTCACGCTTTCTTTGCAAATTGAAGCGGGTTGCCCTGTTACTTTCAGTCGTACCACTGCGACCCCCAAAGAAGGTCTTTACCAAGTAGTTGTTCAATACACCGTGGAGCAAGTCGGGCGCTTGGCTATTCGCTATGCCCAAGAGTTATTGCAAGCCGCTTTTAACAATACCGAATTTCCTCTCGCCAAAGCGATTGCCGAGTTACGCGAAATTGATGAAGACTTGCGCTTGGGTCCATCTACGGCATCCATTGTGAATGCAGGTTTGAACCGAAATATTCCTTTTATACGCTTAACAGAAGGCAGCTTGGTACAGCTTGGCTGGGGCAGCAAGCAGCGGCGCATTCAAGCTGCAGAAACGGACGCTAGCAGCGCTATAGCTGAATCTATCGCCCAAGATAAAGAGTTGACCAAAAAACTGTTCAGGATGGCCGGTTTACCGGTTCCTGAAGGTCGTCCTGTGAAAGATGTGGATGACGCTTGGGCAGTTGCTCAAGAAATTGGTTTGCCTGTCGTGGTCAAGCCGCAAGATGGGAACCAAGGCAAAGGCGTTGCGGTTAACGTTAAAACACGTGCTGAACTTGAAACAGCCTACAACATTGCTTTGCGTTACCGTGAAGACATCATGGTCGAGCGTTATTTACCTGGCAGTGATTACAGATTGCTAGTGATTGGTGATAAGTTGGTGGCTGCAGCGCGTCGTGAGCCAGCCTTGGTGGTGGGCGATGGACAACATACGGTTCGTGAGTTGGTAGATATCGTCAATGCTGATCCTTTGCGAGGAGAGGGTCACTCTTATCCCCTGACCCGCATTCGCATCGATGAGGTAGCCATGTCTTGCTTGAAAGAGCAAAACTTGGACGACACCAGCATTCCTCCTAAAGGTATGCGTGTGATCATGCGTAATAACGCCAATTTGTCTACGGGCGGCTCAGCAACAGATGTCACCGATGATGTGCATCCAGAGGTAGCAGCCAGTGCCATATTGGCTGCGCAAATGGTGGGCTTAGATATTTGTGGTGTGGATATTGTGTGTGAAACCATTCTGCGGCCTTTGGAGGAGCAAAACGGCGGCATCATCGAAGTCAACGCAGCCCCAGGCTTGCGTATGCATTTAAGCCCCTCCTTTGGCAAAGGACGTGATGTGGGTAAAGCTGTCATCGATCAGATGTTTGCACCTAGCGACAATGCGCGTATACCTGTGGTTGCTGTCACGGGGACCAATGGCAAGACCACTACGGTTCGATTGGTAGCTCATCTGCTCGCTAGCAGTGGTTTGCGCATGGGTATCGCCAATACCGATGGTGTTTATGCCAATGGCTACCAGTTTGATTCGGGCGACTGTGCAGGCCCCCAAAGTGCGCTTCGTGTCTTGATGCACCCCAATGTAGATGCCGCTGTTTTAGAAACTGCCCGTGGTGGCATGTTGCGCGAAGGCTTGGCTTTTGATAAATGCCAGGTCGCGGTGGTTACCAATATTGGCAGTGGGGACCATCTCGGTTTGAATTACATCTCGACAGTTGAAGATTTGGCGGTACTCAAGCATGTGATCGTTCGCAATGTCGACCCGGACGGCATGGCAGTTTTGAATGCCGATGACCCTTTGGTGGTCGCCATGGCTTCTAAATGTCCCAGCGCAGTTACCTTTTTTGCGCATGATGCCAAAGCACCGGCTTTAGCGACCCACCGTGCGCAAGGTAAGCGGGTGTTGTTTGTGGAGGATAAGCACATCATTGCAGCTGAAGGCAAGTTCCACATGCGCATACCTTTGTCACAAATCCCCATCACACACAACGGTGCTTTGCGTTTTCAAGTTGCCAATGTGATGGCAGCTTTAGCCGCTGGTTGGGCTTTGAAACTCAGCTGGGAAGGTATGTGTGAAGCACTCAGCCATTTTGTCAGCGATGCCCAAAGCGTACCAGGACGTTTCAATGTGTTTGACTACAAGCAAGCCAAAGTCATTGTCGACTTTGGTCATAACGCGGACGCTGTCAAAGCGATTGTGGAAGCAGTCCAAATTTTTCCCGCCAAGCGACGTAGCGTAGTAATTTGTGGAACGGGTGACAGACGAGATGATGACCTGCGAGCACTGACTCGCCAAGTCGGACATGCTTTTGACGATGTCATTCTTTTTGAAGATGCGTGTCAGCGCGGACGTGCAGACGGTGAGGTCATCGCTTTGCTGCGTGAAGGTTTGCAAGGCGCTAGCCGTGTACAAAGCATAGAAGATGTTTATGGTGAATTCAAAGCCATCGATCGTGCTTTGGAAAAACTCCAACCAGGTGACGTCTGCCTTATTTTGATTGACCAAATTCATGAGTCTGTGGCGCATGTGCAAATGCGTATGGCGGAAGCTGCCACCTGATGCTTTGTCTGAAACGACTTACTTGGCTTGGCTCATGGGTCTTGTTCTGGATTGTCACCATGACCTGCGCTCAAGCGCAACAACTGCGGTGCGATATCTTTGAAGGGGGTGAAGATCACTCTCTTGTGTTTATTCCAACCGACAGTCCTTACACCGTTAATCCCATAGACTTAAATCGGTTCAGGTTCAAGGCAGTGCTCTCCCTTGGAGCGTCATCGTTAGACCATATCAAAATCTTTGTCTCTTACCGCACCGCTCAAGAGGCACTTATTCTTCAGCAAGCAAGTTATTTGCCACCATTCCCTGTGGGTCAAAGCTTGACGGGCAGGCAGCAGTTGTATTCTCCTGATTTAGGCCGAGAGCTTCGCTATGAATGTAAATTGGCATACTGACCATGCGTGAAGTCTTGACCTCAAGCCTTCGTTGGTTTTCAGGGTTGATCTTGCTTTGTACGGGAATTGCTTTTGCGCAAAGTACCGATGTTTCAATGGTATTTGTCGGCGATGTGATGTTGGCTGAGCTGCCTGGTCAACGTATCAAGCAGGGTCACAATCCGTTTAGCGCAGTGGCTTCTCTTCTCAATCAAAGTGATATACGCATTGGCAACTTGGAGTGCGTGATAGCTACCATTGGCAAAGCCGAGGACAAGCCTTTCACGTTCCGTGCCCACCCTAGGGTTCTTAACTTACTTAAAAAACATTTCGATGCAGTTTCATTGGCCAACAACCATACCGGCGATTTTGGTTCTGCTGCTTTTGAGCAAATGCTTGGCTATTTGGAGCAGGCCAAGATACCGTTTTTCGGTGGAGGACGAAATTTACAGCAAGCGCACACGCCACTGCTATTTCACCGTCAAGGCGTCACCATTGCTGTTTTGGGTTACAACGAATTTTTTCCGCGAAGCTTTGAAGCCGATGTTGACCGGCCTGGATCTGCGTGGAGCGATGATGAACAAGTGGTGGCAGATATTCGGGACGCCAGGTCCATACACAAAGCGGATGTGGTCATTCCATTTATGCACTGGGGCGTTGAAGATGAGCCTTATGCCACCACGCGGCAGCAAAGTTTGGCGCGACGCATGATTGACGCCGGTGCGGATGCGGTGGTGGGTAGCCATCCCCATGTGACCCAAAATACCGAGTTCTATAAAGGTCGCCCGATTGTCTACAGCCTAGGCAATTTTGTGTTTGATGGCTACAGCAGTTTAGAAAACACCACGGGCTGGGCTTTGCAAATGAACATCGACAAGCAGGGCGTAAGCCAAGCCCGTATCCATGTGGTTCGAATTGATCGCCACGCCTCGCCTCACCCTTCGCGTGATGACACTGGACAGTGTTGGCTGCGGGGTGCGTCCGGTTTTCAGGACTGCCGTCCTTAGCTGAATAAATTTTTCAGCTTATCAGCCCAACCGGCTTCAGAAGGCTTGTGCTTGTCGCCGCCTTTCTTCAGCGACTCATCTAAATCTTTGAGCAGCTTGCGTTGATGCTCTGAGAGCTTGACGGGCGTCTCCACCGTGATGTGGCAATACAAATCGCCTGGGAAGCTGGAGCGTACGCCTTTAATACCTTTGCCGCGCAATCTGAACTGTTTGCCTGTTTGGGTGCCTTCAGGTAAATCGATGGCGGCTTCACCGCCGAGAGTGGGTACAGCAATTTCACCGCCTAGGGCAGCCGTGGTGAAACTGATGGGAACTGCGCAATGCAAATCATCCCCATCGCGTTGGAAAACCTCATGCTTTTGCAAACGAATTTCAATGAACAGATCGCCCGGGGGTCCGCCATTGGTGCCTGGCTCGCCATTACCGGTGCTGCGAATACGCATACCGTCGTCGATGCCTGCGGGGATTTTGATTTCCAATGTTTTTTGTTTTTTCACCTTACCTTGACCGTGGCAGGTGGTGCAGGGGTCGGGGATGGTTTTTCCGCTGCCACGGCAATGTGGACAGGTTTGTTGCACGCTGAAAAAACCTTGGCGCATTTGCACCACGCCTTGGCCTTGACAGGTGCCGCACGTTTTAACGGATGTGCCTGGCTTGGCGCCTGTGCCGTCACAGGTGGTGCATTCGTCGTAACTGGGTATGCGTATTTGCGACTCTTTGCCCATCGCCGCTTCTTCCAGCGTGATGTCCATGGCATAACTCAGGTCGTTGCCGCGAAAGACTTGTTTGCCGCCAGCACCGTGTTGTCTTCGGGTTTGCCCAAAAATATCACCAAAGATATCGCCAAAAGATTCACCGAAGCCACCAAAACCACCTGCGCCCCCCGGGCCACCGCGCATATTCGGATCTACACCTGCATGGCCAAACTGGTCGTAAGCCGCACGTTTTTCAGCATCGGACAGCATCTCATAGGCTTCTTTGGCCTCTTTGAATTTAACCTCAGCTGTGGCATCGCCTTGGTTGCGGTCAGGGTGGTACTTCATCGCCAATTTACGGTAAGACTTTTTGATCTCGTCGTCAGTGGCGTTTTTGGGTACACCCAAAATTTCGTAAAAGTCGCGTTTGGTGGCCATGGTTATATCTGGGGGTGTTGAATGTACCAACGCCGCGCAGCCCTCTCAGGCAATGCGCGGCGCATGGGGGTGAGAAAAATCAGCCTTTTTTCACTTCCTTAACTTCAGCGTCGACCACATTGTCGTCGTCGGGCTTTTTGCCACCGTCGGCAGCTGCGCCAGCACCCGCAGCGGCAGCTTGCTGTTGTGCTTGCATATCGGCGTAGACCATTTCACCCAGCTTTTGCGCCACCGTCATCAAGGCTTCGGTTTTGGCAAGGATGTGATCTTTGTCGTCGCCTTTCAAAGCTTCTTCAACTTCTTTAACCGCAGCTTCAATTTTTTCTTTGTCGCCAGCTTCAACTTTATCGGCATGGTCAACCAAGCTTTTCTTCACACTGTGAACCGAGGCTTCGGCGTTGTTACGCGCTTGCACCATCTCCAGTTTTTTCTTGTCCTCAGCGGCGTTGAGTTCAGCGTCTTTCACCATTTGCTGGATTTCGGCTTCGCTCAAACCCGAGTTGGCTTTGATGGTGATTTTGTTTTCTTTGCCAGTGGCTTTGTCTTTGGCGCCCACGTGCAAGATGCCGTTGGCATCGATGTCAAAGCTCACCTCAATTTGCGGCGTGCCACGGGCGGCAGGGGGGATGCCCTCCAAGTTGAATTCGCCAAGCGACTTGTTGCCAGACGCCATTTCACGCTCGCCTTGGTAGACCTTGATGGTCACCGCAGGTTGGTTGTCGTCGGCGGTTGAGAAGGTCTGCGCAAACTTGGTGGGGATGGTGGTGTTCTTGGCGATCATTTTGGTCATCACACCGCCCAGGGTTTCAATCCCTAAGGACAACGGTGTGACGTCTAACAACAGCACGTCTTTGCGGTCACCCGAGAGCACTTGGCCTTGGATGGCGGCACCCACAGCCACGGCTTCGTCAGGGTTGACGTCGCGGCGGGGTTCTTTGCCGAAAAATTCTTTGACCTTGTCTTGCACCTTGGGCATGCGGGTCATGCCGCCAACCAAGATCACGTCGTCAATGTCACCCACGGACACGCCAGCATCTTTGATGGCGGTGCGGCAAGGCGCGATGGTGCGTTCGATCAACTCATCGACCAAGCTTTCCAACTTGGCACGGTTGAGCTTGATGTTCAGGTGTTTGGGGCCCGAAGCGTCTGCGGTGACATAAGGCAGGTTGATGTCGGTGCCGGTGGAGGAGGAGAGTTCGATCTTGGCTTTTTCAGCGGCCTCTTTCAAGCGCTGCAAGGCCAACACGTCTTTGGACAGGTCGACACCAGATTCTTTTTTGAACTCGGTGATGATGAAGTCGATGATGCGTTGGTCAAAGTCTTCGCCGCCCAAGAAGGTGTCGCCGTTGGTGGACAACACTTCAAATTGTTTTTCGCCATCGACGTCGGCAATCTCGATGA
>CANGPV010000060.1 GCA_947455935.1 Comamonadaceae bacterium | reverse complement strand
GTGACCGAGATCGACCCCATCAACGCTTTGCAAGCCGCCATGGAAGGCTACAAAGTGGTGACCATGGAATACGCGGCCGACAAAGCCGATATCTTCGTGTCGGCCACCGGCAACAAAAACGTGATCCGCTACGAGCACATGGCCGCCATGAAAGACGAAGCCATTGTGTGCAACATCGGTCACTTCGACAACGAAATCGATGTCGCTTCGCTGGAAAAACTCCAATGGGACGAGATCAAACCGCAAGTCGACCACATCGTGTTCCCCGACGGCAAAAAAATCACTTTGTTGGCCAAAGGCCGTTTGGTGAATTTGGGTTGCGCAACAGGCCACCCCAGCTTTGTGATGTCTTCGAGCTTTGCCAACCAAACCATCGCACAAATCGAGTTGTTCACCCGCCCCAACGACTACCAAGTCGGCAAGGTCTATGTGCTGCCCAAGCATTTGGACGAAAAAGTGGCGCGTTTGCACCTGAGCAAAGTGGGCGCCATGCTGACCGAACTCACCGACGAGCAAGCCGCTTACATTGGCGTGAGCAAAGCCGGTCCTTACAAGGCCGACACTTACCGCTATTGAGATGCCACGCGCAGACCAGTTGTTGGTCGAGCGCGGTTTAGCCCATTCCCGTTCACAAGCGCAGCGTTTGATTGCTGCGGGTGTGAATTGGCGAATGGGTGGGCAAGCTTGGCAGCGTGTAGATAAACATGGCACATCTGTGCCAGCAGATGCTGAATTGCTGCTGCAAGACGATGCTGAAACCCGATATGTCTCACGCGGTGGTTTGAAGCTGGCCACTGCTTTGCAGCAAACCGGTGTGGATGCACAAGGTTTGCATGTCTTGGATGTGGGTCAGTCCACCGGTGGCTTCACCGACTGTTTGTTGCAGCGCGGTGCAAGCCGTGTCACCGGCGTGGATGTGGGCCATGCGCAGTTGCATCCACGCTTGCGTGACGATCCGCGTGTGCGCTGTATCGAACACTGCAATGCCCGTGAATTAAGTCTGGCGCAACTGGCCTACACCGAAGGCTTTGCTTTGATCGTGGCCGATCTGAGCTTCATCTCCTTGACCTTGGTGCTGCCTGTTTTAAAGACAGTCTTGGCACCCCAGGGACAAATGCTGTTGTTGGTCAAGCCTCAGTTTGAATTGCAAGCCAGCGACATCGGCAAGGGAGGCGTTGTTAAAGACGCTTCGAAGTATGTACAGGTGGAGCAACGCTTGCGCCAAGCTGCAGCCGATCTGGGTTTGCAGGTAGCGCATTGGTTGCCCAGTGCCATCGTGGGAGGTGACGGCAACCATGAATTTTTTATCCATCTCAGGAGTCCCGCATGAGCGACGCCAACCCAACCCCCATCAGTTTTGAATTTTTTCCACCTAAAACCACCGAAGGCGCAGCCAAGCTAGAGCAGGTCCGGCGTGAGTTGTACGCTTTGCACCCCGAGTTTTTCAGCGTGACCTATGGGGCGGGTGGCTCAACCCAAGATGGCACTTTGCAACAGGTGCAAGCCATCTTGGCCGAAGGCCATGATGCAGCGCCTCATTTTTCTTGCATTGGTGCAACACGTGAAAGCGTGCGAGCGCAGTTGCAACAATTCAAAGCCGCAGGCATTCGACGCATGGTGGCTTTGCGCGGCGACTTGCCCAGTGGGCATGGCACCTTTGGTGAGTTTCGCTATGCCAGCGAGTTGGTAGCTTTTATCCGTGCAGAAACGGGTGACCATTTTCATATCGAGGTCGGTTGTTACCCCGAGGTCCATCCCCAAGCCAAGTCGCCTGAGTCAGATGTTCAAGCCTATGTGACCAAGGTCAAGGCGGGGGCCAGTTCGGCCATCACCCAGTATTTCTATAACAGCGATGCGTATTTCCGCTTTGTCGATGAAGCCTATAAGCATGGTGCAGACATACCAGTGGTGCCTGGCATCATGCCCATCATCAGTTCCACACAGTTGATGCGTTTCTCAGACGCCTGTGGGGCAGAAATTCCGCGCTGGATACGTTTGCGCTTGCAAAGCTTTGGCGACGACAGTGCTTCTATCAAAGCCTTTGGCTTAGATGTGGTGACCGACTTGTGTGACCAACTTCGCACCGCGGGTGTGCCAGGTTTGCATTTCTACACCATGAACCAAAGCACAGCAGTTAAGCAGATTTGCCAGCAACTGGGCTTGCGTGCTTAAGCTCTAGCGTTCGTCAAAGCTAAGAACCAGTTTCGGGGTCAGTGCTTGCGCTTGGCAGGACAACACAAAGCCCTGCGCAATTTCCTCTTGGGTAAGCGTGAAATTTTTATGCATACGCACTTCGCCATGCATGACTTTGCAACGACACGTGCAGCACACGCCATTGCGGCATGAATAGGGCAGGTCCAAGCCGGCTTGCAAACCCACTGCCAAAGGGTTGGCTTCAGCTGCCATGGGTAAGCTGTGTTGTTTGCCGTTGCAAATGATGTGCAAGTCCACATCGCTTGCATTACGCTTTGGCGTAACAACGTTTTCGGCAGGAGCAGCGCTGGCGTCGCCAAAGTGTTCGCTGTGAATGCGCTCAGACGCCACACCCGCTTGCAACAAACCTTGCAGCGTGGCTTGCATCATGGCCCCAGGGCCACACACAAACACTTCATCGATAGCCGTGACTGGCAACACACTGCGGGTGAGTGACAGCACTTTGTCCGCATCAATTCGGCCTTGAAGCAAATCAATATCTTGCTCTTGCCGAGACAGCACATGCATCAGCGACAAGCGTTGGGGATAGCGGTCTTTCAGATCTTGCAAGCTCTCATTGAACATCACGCTTTGCATTCGTTGATTGCCGTACACCAAGGTGTAGCGGCTGTGCGTTTGCGACTCTAAGCCATGGGCGATCAAAGACAAGATGGGTGTGATGCCTGACCCTGCAGCAAAGCACACGGTGTGATGCGCATCGGCATGGGTGGCGACAAACTTGCCCTCGGGGGGCATGACTTCCAAGCTGTCACCTGCTTGTAACTGGGTGTTCGCCCAGACCGAAAACAACCCACCTGACACAGAGCGCACACCGATGTCCAAGTCGCCCGTGCTACGTAAACGCTCGGGTGTGCTGCACAACGAGTAACTGCGTCTGCAAGTTTGCCCAGCGATGGTGGCGCGAACCACCACATACTGCCCCGCTTGAAAAGCAAAGGTGTCGCGCAAAGGGGGAGGCACTTGCAAGGTGATGGCTTTGCCATTCAAGCCTTCAGTACGCAAACCCACCACTGGCAATGAATGAAAACGGGGGAGCGAAGACATGGGTACTCAGTAAGGTTTGAAGTAATCGAAAGGCTCTTGGCAACTCAAACACTTGCACAGGGCTTTGCAAGCGGTAGAACCAAACGCTGAAGTGATGGTGGTGTTGGCAGAACCACAGTGCGGACAATCGATGGCCTCATCTTGCAAGCGTGGTGCAAAGCGAATGGTGTGGTGTGACTCAGGGCTTAGGCAATGAGGGGGAGCGATGCCATAGGCTTTCAATTTGGCTTTGGCGATGTCGCTCATCCAGTCGGTGGTCCAAGCGGGTGCGAGTTGCGTGGTGACGCGGCCTGACACACCCAAGCGCTGTAAGGTGTTGGCAATATCGTCGTGGATGTGTTCCATGGCAGGGCAGCCGCTGTATGTGGGTGTGATGACCACTTCAACCCCTGCATCTGACACATGCACGTCGCGCAAGATACCCATCTCACGCAAACTCACCACCGGTATTTCGGGGTCGCAAAGTTGGTCGAGGGCGGCGTGCAGTGCCGTGAGGTCTAACGACATAGCGATATTCACCATACCGCGTGGGGATGGGCACGTGCCAAGCTTTGCATCTCACCCAGCACATAGCTGAGGTGCTCCGAATGAATGCCATGGTTACCCGTGGGAACAAAGCCTGTGATGGCAGGGCGCTGCAAACCGGCTTGTTCAAGCATGTTGTCGATCAAGCCATTCCATTGCGTTTGCGCTTGTGTACTTGAGAGTTGCACACCCACACTGTGTGCTGCTGGCGCGTGGGCCAGCGCAGCCCAAAACTCTTGGGTATAGGGCATGAGATGGTTCAGGGCTGTTTGGGCACGTTGCTGTGATTCTGCCGTGCCATCGCCCAAACGAACCACCCAGTCGTGGGCATGTTGCCAGTGGTAGCGTGTTTCCTTGATGGCTTTGGCAGCGATGGCAGCCAGTTGTGTATCGCTGCATTGCACTAAGCTGCTCCACATGCCTAAGGCCCACGCGCTGTACAACGCATTGCGCACCAAGGTGGTGGCGAAGTCACGTTCACTGCTGCCACTGGGGGCTAAGGGGCCGTGCTGCGGTAACTCCAAAAGGGTGAAATTTCTGAAAGCTGGTGCATCTCTGAAATAGGCCAAGCTGTCTTCGCTGTGGCCTTCACCCATCAGGCTGGCGGCATGTTGGTAAAGCAGTCGAGCCTGACCGATCAAGTCCAAGCTGTGGTTGGCCAAGGCGATGTCTTCCTCTAGTACCGGCGCATGGCCACACCATTCGGCATTGCGTTGACCCAATATCAAGGCGTTATCAGCCAGATGCAAAAGCAGAGGCAGTACAGGTGCAGTCATCACATATGGCCGACGTCGTCGGGGATCTCATAAAAACTGGGATGGCGAAAAATTTTGTCGCTGGCTGGATCAAACAACGCAGCTTTGTCGTGGGGTTCGCTGGCGTGGATATCTGCAGATGCCACCACCCACAGACTCACACCTTCTTGGCGGCGTGTGTAGACGTCTCGTGCCATTTGCATGGCATGTTTGGCGTCACTCGCGTGCAGACTGCCGCAGTGGCGATGTTCCAAGCCTTGCTTGCTGCGCACAAACACCTCCCACAATGGCCATTCAGAGGCTGTGCTGCTCATGCGGCTTCCTTCAGTTGTCTGGCTTGTTGTTTTTGCGCGTGGGCCAAGGCCGCTTCGCGCACCCAAGCGCCGTCGTCCCAAGCTTTGACGCGGGTGGCCAAGCGTTCTTGGTTGCACGGCCCGTTGCCGTTGACAGTGGCCCAAAACTCGTCCCAATCGATGGCGCCGTAGTCGTGGTGCTGGCGCGCTTCGTTCCACTTCAAATCGGGGTCGGGCAGGGTCACGCCCAAGACCTTGGCTTGCGGCACGGTGGCGTCCACAAAGCTTTGGCGCAGGTCGTCGTTGCTGATGCGCTTGATGCCCCAGCGTTGGCTCTGCGCCGAATTGGGGCTGTCGCTGTCGGGCGGACCGAACATGGCCAAGCACTTCCACCACCAGCGGTTGACGGCGTCTTGCACCATGGCCTGTTGCTCGGGCGTGCCTTGCATCATCACCATCAGCGATTCAAAGCCTTGGCGTTGGTGAAACGACTCTTCTTTGCAAATGCGGACCATGGCGCGGGCATAGGGCCCATAGGAGCAGCGGCACAGCGGGATTTGGTTCATGATGGCCGCGCCGTCAACCAACCAACCGATCACGCCGACATCGGCCCAGGTGAGGGTGGGGTAGTTGAAGATCGAGCTGTATTTGGCTTTGCCTGTGTGCAG
The DNA here is from genome assembly GCA_947455935.1 of Comamonadaceae bacterium. GTDB lineage: Bacteria > Pseudomonadota > Gammaproteobacteria > Burkholderiales > Burkholderiaceae_C > Limnohabitans. The sequence continues at coordinate 6,388 of CANGPV010000060.1, read as the reverse complement.
CGCATCGAGCATGTGGTCGCGGCTGGTGCCCAAGGTTTCGGCGGCGCTGTACAGGTACAGGCCATGGCCGCCCTCGTCTTGCACCTTGGCAATCAAGATGGCTTTGCGCTTCAAACTGGGTGCGCGGCTGATCCAGTTGCCCTCGGGCAGCATGCCGACAATTTCGCTGTGGGCGTGTTGGCTGATTTGGCGCACCAGCGTTTTGCGGTAGTGCTCAGGCATCCAGTCGCGGGGCTCTATCTTGCCTTCGCGGTTGATAGTGTCTTCAAAATGCGCTTGTTTGTCAGCGTCGGTGACCGCCACGGTCGCCTCGGTCACGTGAGGGTTCAGGTCCAAAGCCTGTGTGTACATGGGCTGCTCCAGCGCCCTAGGTTGGCAGGGCTTTGGGTCAGTATAACAATTAACCGACCGATCGGTTGGTTAACCGATGTACAGCGTAAAGCCAGCTTGTTTGTCTTGCCCCATGAGCAACACCATGTGTGGCAAAGCGGCTTGCAACTCTTCATGCAAGCTGAAAGGCGGGTTGATGACCACCACGCCACTTTCGACCAAGCCCAGTCGCTTGGCAGGGTCTCCCGTCATATCTTCAGGGCGTTGTGCGCCTGAGCGAATTCGCAAGGTGGCATGCAGCCAAGGACGTTTGTATTGCTTGGCCAAATTGCAGAGATGGCGCGGCAAGCTGTGCGCTTGGGGACGAGGAATGATGGGGTACCACACCACATAAGTGCCCGTGGCAAAACGCTGCAAGCCAGTGGACACGGCCACCACCACGCGTTCGTAATCGAGCTTGATCTCGTAGCTGGGATCGATAAACACCAAGCCGCGGCGGGTGGGCGGAGGCAGGTATTTGGGCAAGCCCATAAAACCATCCTCGTGCATGACCATGGTTTGGCGACCTGCTTGCAGCGCTTCCACATTCGCCACCAAAGCGCGAATATCGGTAGGATGCATTTCAAACAGCTTCAACTTGTCTTGTTCACGCAACAGATGGTGGGCGATGAAGGGCGAGCCCGGGTAATGGATCAAGCCACCTTGGGGGTTGAAGTGGTCAAGCACCGCGCGATAGGCCAACAAAGCTGGCGCCATGGGGCCCGGGAGCTTGGATTTGTTACGCATGAGAGCCAGCAAACCCTCTTGCGCCTCGCCACTTTGCTTGGCGTCAGGGCTGTCGAGTTTGTACAAACCAGGACCGCTGTGGGTATCTATCGCGGTATAGCCGACGTCCTTTTGTGCAAGATAGTGCATAGCGGAGATCAAAACCGTGTGTTTAAGCACATCGGCATGGTTTCCTGCGTGAAAGGCGTGGCGGTAACTGAACATGCACTATGGTAACCCGCCAAGCCAAATTCAGGTAAAAACAAAGGTGAAATGGCATAGAATAGAAGGCTTCGCAGCGAACAAGGCCCCGCGGCGAAGTTGTCATCCCCACCTAAGAGGTTCCCAGCAGAGGAACACCGACCGTGGAAAAGGGCCCCACAACCCACTCTAGGAAAATACATGTCCACTTTCAGCGCAAAACCCGCTGACGTGACGCATGAGTGGTTTGTGATTGACGCCACCGATAAGGTGCTCGGACGGATTGCCAGCGAAGCAGCCCTCCGTTTACGCGGCAAGCACAAAGCCATTTATACGCCCCACGTCGATACCGGCGACTACATTGTCGTCATCAATGCATCCAAAATTCGTGTCACAGGCAACAAGTCCTTGGACAAGATGTACCACCGCCATTCAGGCTATCCCGGTGGCATCTCCAGCATGAACTTTCGCGATATGCAAGCCAAGCACCCTGGCCGTGCTTTGGAAAAAGCTGTCAAAGGCATGCTGCCCAAAGGTCCTTTGGGATTTGCCATGATCAAAAAGCTCAAGGTGTACGGCGGAGCCGAGCATCCCCATACCGCCCAACAGCCTAAAGTGCTGGATATCCCAGGAGCGTCGAAATGATTGGTGAATGGAACAATGGCACTGGCCGACGCAAATCCAGCGTCGCCCGCGTGTTTCTGAAAAAAGGCACTGGCCAAATCAAGATCAATGGCAAAGACATCGCTGAGTACTTCGGCCGTCAAACCTCCATCATGATCACCAAACAACCGTTGTTGCTGACACAGCACGGCGAGTCGTTTGATATTCAAATCAACGTTCAAGGTGGTGGCGAGTCCGGCCAAGCGGGTGCAGCCCGTCACGGCATCACCCGCGCTTTGATCGATTACGACGCAACCCTCAAACCCGTGCTGTCCGCAGCAGGCTTTGTCACCCGCGATGCGCGTGAAGTGGAACGTAAAAAGGTCGGTTTGCACGGTGCTCGTCGCCGCAAGCAGTTCAGCAAACGCTGATCTTGCAGAACCCTTTGGGGTTCGCCAAGCCGCTGGTGCCCACGTGCTGGCGGCTTTTTTCATGCCCTTCAATAACCCTCTCTGGGGTATTGTTGAGTAAACTAGGTTACTATTAAGTCATCAAGATATTGGAGTGCGCCATGAGTGCCTTAGCCGAAGCAACACCCACCACCATGCCCGAACCGATTGTGTTCACTGACAGTGCCGCTGCCAAAGTGGCTGATCTGATCGCCGAGGAAGGCAATCCCGAATTGAAATTGCGGGTGTTTGTGCAAGGCGGAGGTTGCTCGGGATTCCAGTACGGCTTCACATTCGACGAAATCACCAATGAAGACGACACCACCATGTCAAAAAATGGCGTGTCTTTGCTGATTGACGCCATGAGCTACCAGTATTTATTAGGCGCGGAAATCGACTACAAAGAAGATTTGCAAGGCGCGCAATTTGTCATTAAAAACCCCAATGCCACCACCACCTGCGGTTGTGGTTCTTCTTTCTCGGTTTAATTTCTCAGGCGGGGTAAATCCCGCCCAATATCCTCAAGCCTTTTGCGCCGGTAACGGCCGGCAGGTTACCCGGTAAGCCCAACACGGTTTGCCTTGCTAACCACGCAAATGCAGCAGCCTCCACTTGCAAAGGCGGCAAACCGATTTCATCGGTAGGAGCTACCTTCAGTTGAGGTAGTAAGGATTGCAGCAACATCATCAGATGCACGTTGTAAGCACCTCCGCCACACACCCATACCTGCTCTGCAGTGGTTGCATAGGTGTTAATGGCCGAGGATGCACTGCATGCCGTCAACTCCGCCAAACTGGCTTGAACGTCAGCGGCTGCCAAATCGGAAAAAGATAGAAGGTGGTGTTTCAGCCAATCCGCATGAAACACATCGCGGCCCGTACTTTTGGGCGGGGGAAGCTCAAAAAACGGTTCAGTCAATAAGGAAGAAACCAAAGCAGCTGAGGATTGACCGCTGGCGCCCCAAGCGCCTTGTGCGTCAAAGGCTTGACCCAGATGTTGTTGGCACCACATATCTAACAGCACATTGCCGGGACCGCAGTCAAAACCCATGACGCTGTTGTCTTCGCCCAAGATAGTCAGGTTGGCCATGCCACCTAAATTTAATACCACGGTGGTGCTCGCTTGACCGCCCCAGACATACTGGTGAAACGCAGGCACCAAGGGTGCGCCTTGACCGCCAGCAGCCACATCTTTGCTGCGGAAATCAGCCACCACAGGAATACCACTCAGCTCGGCAAGCAGCGAGGGGTTGTTCAATTGCAGCGTGTAGCCCGTGCCGTCGTGCAAACTAGGTTGGTGTCGTACTGTTTGCCCATGGGCACCCACAGCTCGCACAGAGGACGCGGGCAAGCCCACATGGGCTAACAGCAGTTCAATGGCGTGGGCATAAACCTTGACCAAGGCATTGGTGGCCAAAGCCGCATGATGAAGCTCATTGAAACCCGACTGGTTCAGGTCTAAAAGGGTTTGCTTCAGGTCTTCAGGAAAGGGCAGGGCTTGGTGACCTAGCACTTTGCAGCCCGAGGCAAAGTCCACCATGACTGCATCCACACCATCGAGCGAGGTACCCGACATCACGCCTATGAACAGCGTGGACATGGCGTATCAGGGTGAGGATTGCGCTAGCGAAGCCGCTGCCAACTGACGGCTCACTTGCTGGGCTAATTGGGCGAAAGCGGGGCGGGCTTGCGCTGACACGGGGATGCTCTCACTTTGCCGCGCCATCATCAGTGGGTCTTGGTGCTTGCCATTGACGCGGAACTCAAAATGCAAATGCGGACCGGTAGCCCATCCTGTTGCGCCGACTTTTCCAATGGTTTGGCCTTGGGTGACAGATTGACCTCGACGAACCGACATTTGGCTAAGGTGCGCATAAACAGTGGAGTGTCCATTGGCGTGCTTCACCACCACTGCGTTGCCATAGCCGCCCATGGTGCCCGCGCTCTCGACCACGCCCAAACCAATGGCTCTCACCGGTGTGCCTGTGGGAGCGGCGTAATCAACGCCCAAATGAGCACGCCAAGTTTGCAAAATGGGGTGAAAGCGCATTTTGAAACCGCTGCTGACCCGTGAAAATGCCAGCGGTGAGGCCAAGTAGGTACGACGCAAACTTTGACCATCCAAGTTGTAATAGCCCCCAGCTTGGGCCGCGGTTTCTTGGAACCACATGGCTTGGAAGGACTTGCCTCGGTTGACAAATTCAGCGCTCAACACACGACCCGTTTTGATGGTTTCGCCATCTGCGTCCAGGGTTTCATAGGCCACGCTGAAACGATCGCCCACACGCAAAGCGCGGTGGAAATCAATATCGCCAGAGAAGATGTCGGCCAGCTGAACGGCAACGCTGTCGGGGATATGGGCGTCATCGGTGGCTGCAAACAACGAGGTTTGTATGGAAGCACTGGAGAGCCGAACCGATCGTGCGAGTTCACCCGATTCAAGCTTGGCTGTGAAGGAATCACCTTGTCGTTCGATCAACAAACGTTGAAAAGTGCTGCTGCTGTCAGTGGCCCAACTTGCGGATAAACGCCACAGGCGGTTGTCATCGTCCATTTCCGCGCGAAGCAAGCGACCAGAACGTCCCAGTAAGTGGCTGCGGACCAAGGCATCAGTGCGCATAAAGTCTGCAGCTTGGGCATCATTGACATTCATTCGGGCTAGCAAGCTGTCAGCGCTGTCGTTTGAGCGCGAACTGTCAGAGCGATAAAGACGGATATCGCCTTTGGCTAAGCTTTGTAACTGAGGATCCAATGACAGGGTGCTGACCGACTCCACCAATTGCTTAACCGGCAAGGGTGAAGAAAGCGGCGACAATCCAACAACAGCCATGGCACCGCCTGCACCCAAGAACAGCAATACGCCAATGCGCCACATCCAAACTTTGGAGGTGGGTAGGGTGTCCTGCGATGAAGAAGGTTCAAACGTTTGCAAACGGCAGTTCCTGTGGTTAAACGGAGTGGGCCAAGGAAGTTCCAAGCCCAATCAAATGAGCGCAGAGTATACAAGCACTTTTTATTGACAAAAATCTTAAATTTTTATATGAATCAAGGATCTACATCAGAAATCTCTATTTCAGAAGAGGTTTTGCATGCCATGCAAATCACACGCCGTGGTTGCGAGGAGTTGCTGCCTGAGCAAGAGTGGCTGAAAAAATTGCAGCGCTCCCATGCCACAGGCACGCCGTTGCGCATCAAGCTGGGCCTGGACCCGACCGCGCCGGACATTCACATTGGTCACACCGTGGTGCTCAACAAAATGCGGCAATTGCAGGATCTGGGTCATCAGGTGATCTTTTTGATCGGCGACTTCACCTCGCTGATTGGCGACCCGTCGGGGCGCAACAGCACCCGACCGCCTTTGACGCCCGAGCAAATCAAGCTCAATGCCGACACCTATTACAAACAAGCCAGCATGGTGCTGGACCCGGCCAAAACCGAGATTCGTTACAACAGCGAGTGGAGCGAGCCTTTGGGGGCCAGCGGCATGATCCAACTCGCTTCGCGCTACACCGTGGCACGCATGATGGAGCGTGACGATTTTCACAAGCGCTTCCATGGCGGCCAATCCATCAGCGTGCATGAGTTTTTGTACCCGCTGATGCAAGGCTATGACAGCGTGGCCCTGAAAAGCGACTTGGAGTTGGGCGGCACCGACCAAAAATTCAACCTGCTCATGGGCCGCCATTTGCAGCAGGAGTACGGCCAAGAGCCGCAATGCATCTTGACCATGCCCTTGCTGGAAGGCTTGGACGGCGTGGACAAAATGTCCAAGAGCAAAAACAACTATATCGGCATCGCCGAAGACGCCAACACCATGTTTGCCAAGGTCTTGTCGATCAGCGACACCTTGATGTGGCGATGGTTCACCTTGCTCAGCTTCCAAAGTTTGGAGGCCATTGCGGCATTGAAGACCGAGGTCGAGGGCGGTCGCAACCCGCGCGACGCCAAGGTCATGCTGGCTAAAGAAATCACCACCCGCTTTCACAGCGCGGCTTTGGCTGACGCTGCCGAGCAAGACTTTGTGAACCGCAGCAAGGGTGG